>RECS01000120.1 GCA_007693915.1 Saprospirales bacterium
TTTAAATTAAGAGAAACTTAATGTATTAAATAATTAATAATAGTGGATAAAAAAAATAGCAGAGTCGAGCGTGAAGTGTTAAATTGATTTCAGATTATTCCCTGAGAATTTTATGCTAATCCCGATCGTATTTCAAAAATCATAAAATCAAAGATTGATGGCAGTGCCCGCAAGTTCTAATCATTCAAAACAAAAAAATCTACTTAAAACTATATACCTACCTTTTTCCAAATTTTTGGGAATGTGGTTTTTACAAATGGAGAAATGACCCTTTGGCAATCTATTTGTGCAAATAATGGTCAAGGATCAATTTTCGACCTTATGTAGGCATAAACACAAACTACACTAATAAACTCACACTTTCCAGTTACAGCTTCAAAATCTTTGCTATACATAATTCACCATTAATCCTAGAGTCATTGGAATTTCATCTAAACTAAAAAGCTCTCCATAATACAGAGAAAAGTCCTTATCTTTACGTAAAATTTGGCAGACAATGAAAGATCAAAAAAACATAGATCAAAAGGTAAAAGAGTGGTTGAGCGAACCGTATGATACTGAGACGAGAGAGGAGGTAAAAAGGATGATCAAAAAGGCGAGTGCTGATGAAATCGCCGATGCCTTTTATAAGGATTTAGAGTTTGGGACAGGAGGCCTGAGAGGCATTATGGGGCCAGGTACCAACCGTATCAATAAATATACATTGGGAAAAGCAACACAAGGACTTAGTAACTACTTGAAAAAAAGCTTTGCTAGCACAGGTATTTCAATAGCACTTGCTCACGATAATAGAAACAATGCGAGGGAATTTGCTAATATTGTTGCCAATGTTTTTTCTGCAAATGGAATAAAGGTTTACTTTTTTGAAGACCTGAGACCAACGCCTGAACTATCATTCGCTATCAGGCACCTCAATTGTCAGAGTGGTGTAATGCTCACTGCATCACACAACCCAAGAGAATACAGTGGATACAAGGCCTATTGGTCTGATGGAGGGCAGGTTGTCAGCCCTCACGATAAAAATATAATCGAAGAGGTCAATGCAATTAAAAACATCGGTGAAATTAACTTTACCGGGAGGCAGGAATTGATTGAATTTATAGGAGAGGAAATCGACCGGGCTTTCCTACAAAAAGTTAGTGAAGCTTCAGTGTATCCTGAAGTCTGTAAAAAGCAAAGCAACCTGAGGATGGTATTTTCACCTATACACGGCGCTGCGGTTGATATGGTGCCAAAAGCCATTAGAAACGCAGGTTTCAAAGCATTGCATTTAGTAGAAGAACAATGCACGCCGGATGGGGATTTTCCAACAGTAATCTATCCCAATCCGGAGGAAGAAGAAGCCTTAACCATGGCTATCGAGAAGGCTGAAGATATAGATGCAGAACTGGTTATGGCTTCTGACCCCGATGGGGACAGAGTGGGAATTGCCATAAAGGCCAACAAGGGAGGGTATAAACTACTCAATGGAAATCAAACAGCTGCTTTACTTTTTCACTATGTAATGAACGGCTGGAAAGAAAAAAATCTACTGAGCGGCAATGAATACATTGTCAAAACAATCGTCACCTCACAAATTCTGGATAAAATGGCTGACCAGATGAACATCAAATGCTACAATACTCTTACCGGATTCAAATTTATCGGAAATCTGATGACTGCTCTTGAAGCTAATGAAAAATTTATGGTAGGGGGTGAAGAAAGTTATGGCTATCTGATTGGAGACCATGTCAGAGATAAAGATGCAGTAGTTTCTTGTGCATTAATTGCAGAAATGACTGCCTGGTATAAAGAGCAGGGAAAAAGTCTGGAAGATGGCTTAATTGACATTTATTTAAAATACGGTTTTTTTAAAGAGAGGCTTATTTCTTTCACTAAAAAAGGACCTCAGGGAGCTAAGAAAATTTCCGAGATGATGGAGAATTTTAGATCTAAACCTCCCAAATCAATAGATGGCGAAGCGCTAGTTTTAATGAAAGATTTTCTCAATGGTTTTGAAAAAAATCTAACTACCGGACTTGAAACGCAACTGGATTTTCCAAAGTCCAATGTACTGCAGTTCATTACGGCATCAGGGTGTATGGTTTCTGCACGTCCATCAGGAACAGAACCCAAAATCAAGTTTTATATCAGTGTAAATACACCTTTAAATGCTGTATCCGATTACGAACAAACTGACAGTATTCTGGAAGCCAAAATGGATAGGATTGCTAAGGAAATGGGAGTTTTATAATTCATGGCTATTGATCTCTAAGTGGAAAGTTGAAGCGTTTCAGGTTTAGTCAATATTTCAGTTTCAAAAAACGTCTAATCCTGTCTGGAAAAGACCCTTTTCATTAAATCCGAGGTTCTTGCACTGACGTCATTTCGGATTCTCAGTTCTTCCAGTTCGACCATAGAAAATAGACCATCAAGACCTTTTTTGGTAACGTGCTCATCTAGACGGGTTTCCACCCTACTTACCATTGGGAGGCGGTTATATCTTGTGGCGGCAGATTCCCAAAGCTCTATGGCATTAACTTCTTCAAGAGCAGCCTGGATAACGGGAATAAACTCATTGTAGAGCGCATCATAAGTTGTTCTATTCAGGTAAGTAGTGGCTGCATTATCCTCACCCATCAGTATGTCCGTTGCATCCCTTACTGACATTGAGCGAATTGCATTGGTGAATATAGGCTTGGCTTTAGAGGCAGCAGATTCGGCAGCTCGGTTTATTCTGAGTACCAAATCCTCCTCGAGATTTTGAAAACCCGGAACAGAAGAAAGTCTTCGAACTACCTGTTGAGCCTCATCGGGAAGCAATATTTTATACACACTTTTATAGTATCCATCCTCGATAGAAAGAGTCTCTGATGCTTTATTAGCACCTTGTTCCAGTGCTTCTTTTAATCCTGCTACAACTTCGTCCTCACCTAATCCCACCTTATCTTTTGCTCTGTCTATGATACGACCAATTTGAGCTTCCATAAAGAATGGGAAGATCAATAGTAAAATTAAAAAGGTAATTGATTTCATGCCTTCGTTTTTAAGATGGTTGACAATGATATCAAAACGTATAAGGAAGGAAAATTATTAGCGCAAACTAAAAATCTTATTCTAACCGAAAATCAATGGTGATGGTCCCGCATTGACGGTCTATGTCAGATTGGGTAAACCGGAAACGTTTGGCACTCTCAATAGCTTTTCTTCTCAAATCACCATCAGTTGTAGTAGAACCCCTTTGTGTATATTCAGCAGAGGTTACATTTCCTTGAGAATCCACACACACCCTCACTACTACCCTACCTGTTTTCTGAGAATTATCTCTTATTGAAGGTTCAAAAAGGACTCCACGATCACCCAAACCACCGCCAACCATACCACTGCCTGTACTTATACCATCCAATCTCCCTGCATCAGGATCACCTCCGGGATCGCCCTGATTTCCACTTTGATCTGCTTGACCCCGACCACCCCCTAGCAGTTCTCCAAATTGGCGCTTAGTTTGTTCATATTCTTCTTGTTTTCTTTGTGCTTCTTCTTCAGCTCTTCGCTGCTCCGCTTCTCTTGCCTCCCTTCGCTCACGTTCTATGCGTTCTTGCCTTATTCTTTCAGCATCCTCTCTTTGTCGTTGCTGCTCCTGTTGCTCTCTAATCCTTATTTCCTCCTCCATTTCAGAGGTTAGGATATTGTCATCAGGGGCCGGAGGTGTAACTGTTTCTTCTGGAACTACTACAGGTTCACTTTCGACGGGAGGAGTGGGTTCCACGTCTTCATCGGGTTGGGTATCCGGCATATCATCACCTTGCCCTACTTCAGGCATTCCAAAACTGACTAAAACACCCTCTTGACCGGGAGGTGGATAGGTATAGGATAAAATTGGCAGTAATAAAATGAGCAACAACACAAAAGCATACCCTATGCTGAAGAACATTCCTTTCTTCTTATCCTCTCTCTCATTTGTGTTATCGACCGTGCTCATATCAGATGAAAAAAATTATGATGACCATGGTTGAACCTGTACAACCATTTATTACTGCCTTCTGTCCACCATTATGGTGTTGACCTTCATACGGTGCGCAAGATCAAGCACATCCACAACATGTTCAATTTTTGCAGATTGATGAACAGTTACTGCAACCGTATATCTATTGTCACCTGACCTTCTGTCTGTTTGTGTTCTGAATTCACTTTGAAGTTGATTCAAACTCAACTCCCTTCCATTATAAATTATCGCCCCTGTTCTGGTTATATCTATTGTTGATGGATCAGATGTAACAGTAGCCCTTGACTCAGTTCCAGGCAGCTTTAAATTGAGTGCGTTGGGTATAATCAATGATGAAGTTAGCATGAAAAATATCAATAACAGAAAAATAATATCTGTTAAAGAAGACATACTAAATTCAGCTGAAACCCTACTTTTCTTTTTTACTCCCATACCTTATAATTTTCTGGGTTGAGTTGCAACGATCGCCCTTGCTTGAAGACTGTTTGCCATACGGGTTATTTCCATCACTTCGCTCCAGTTTACTCCCTTTTCCGCAACAATGGTAACAGTAGCATTTTGACGGTTTTCACTTTCATTAATAGCAGTTCTTACCGCATTTTCAAGGGCTGTTAAAGAAGCCATTGCTCTTCCATTTAAGGTATAATTTCCTTGTTGATCCACAGCCACAGTGATGTCGGTTGGTGCAACAGTTTTAGCATCAGACTCAGGTAAATCAACATTAATTTGTACTAATGATGAGGTCAGCATGAAAAATATCAATAACAGAAAAATAATATCTGTCAATGAAGACATACTGAATTCAGCGGTTACCTTTGATCTTTTTTTAAGTCCCATGGTATTTTATTCAGTTGGTTCTTGCAGCAGGTCTAAGAATTCCATCGTAGTTCGTTCCATTTTAAAAACCACCTTCTCAACATTAGCTACTAGAAGATTATAACCTATAAACGCTAGAATACCGATAAAAAGTCCCACAGCTGTAGTAATTAATGCCTGGTAGATACCTCCTGCCAACACATCGGGAGTAACATTCTGCTCTGTAGCCATGCGATAAAAGGCAATAATCATACCTGTAACTGTTCCAAAAAATCCGATCATCGGAGCTGCACCTGCAATACTCGCTAAGGTAGATAGATTTTTTTCCAACTTAAACACTTCCAAATTACCAACATTTTCGATAGCTGCATTAATATCCCTCATGGGTTTGCCTATTCGCATAAGACCTTTTTCAATCATACGAGCTGCCGGTGAATCATTGGTTTGGCAAAGCAACTTCGCCTCTTTAATATGACCTGCCTGCACCCTGACACGAATATTGTCTATAAAAGCCTCATCCACTTTAGATGCCCTTTGAATGGTAAAATAGCGCTCGACAAAAATATAAATTGCAATTACTGATAATACCAATAAAATAGCTACAATTGCAATACCCAGAGGACCGCCTAAAAGAATCAAATCCAACAAACTCTGACGTTCCACATCAGCCTCAGCCGGCTCCTGGATTAAAAAGAAAAAAAGATTTTTCATAAAGCCTTAAAAATTGATTTAGAAATAGGTTAAAAGTTAAACAAATACGAAGGTATTAAATTTTTAAATAATTTGTTATTTTTTTTAATATTAAGAAATTCATAATTATAATATAACTACAACCTTGAGCTCCTAGGGTACTACTCAATTTTATTCTAAAAATCACATTGTAAAAAACAAAAATCCCGAAAATATCATTAAATTAGAGGCTGCTTATTAAAAGAATGTGTTATAAACGTAATCAACTTCAACTATTAGTATGATAAGGATAAAAAAAATTGCAGTTTTGGGAAGTGGCGTTATGGGTTCAGCCCTTGCTTGTCACTTTGCAAATTGTGGATTCGAGCTAGTTCTCCTTGATCGGGTATTGCCCGAATTTGAGAACAGTAATGACCCCGAACAACGAAATCGGGTCGCCAATCAATCACTTCAATCGACTGTAAAATCAAAGCCTTCTCCTGTTTTTACAAAAAGTATTTCCAGCTATATAAAAACAGGAAATTTCACGGATGATCTGAAACTCATCGCAGATTGTGATTGGGTGGTTGAAGCCATTATTGAGGATTTGAAAATAAAACAGGGACTCTTTGAAAAGGTAGAACAATTCAGGAAAAAGGGAAGCCTTGTCAGTACAAACACTTCTGGCATTCCCATACATATGTTGACTAAAGGTCGATCCGAAGACTTCAGAAAACATTTCTTGGGGACGCACTTTTTTAATCCACCTCGCTATCTTAGATTGTTGGAAATTATTCCCGGTCCCAATACTGACTCAAAGGTTGTAGATTTCTTTATGCATTTTGGAGATCGCTACCTCGGTAAAGAAACCGTCCTCTGCAAAGACAGACCAGCATTTATTGCTAATAGAATTGGTGTTTTTGCTATGTCCGATATTTTTCGTTTAACATTGGAATTAGGTTTGGATATCAGTGCAGTCGATAAACTTACAGGCCCTGCATTGGCAAGACCGGGAACAGGTACCTTTAGATTGGGTGATTTGGTCGGGTTGGATGTAGCGGCGAAAGTCTTGAAAGGCATGCAGGACAACTGCCCGGAAGATAAAATGCTGCAACACCTGCAGATGCCGGACTTTATGGACTATTTATTAAAAAATAATTTTCTCGGAAATAAAACGAGTCAAGGTTTTTATAAAAAAACACA
Organism: Saprospirales bacterium; assembly: GCA_007693915.1. GTDB lineage: Bacteria > Bacteroidota > Bacteroidia > Chitinophagales > Saprospiraceae > PWJY01. The sequence continues at coordinate 6,674 of RECS01000120.1, forward strand.
GAAAAAAGACGAAAAAGGCAAGTCTGTCATTCTCGCGCTGAATCTAAAAACACTGGAATACGAACCCAAGTCTTCCTCATCCCTAAAGAGCCTCTCTACCTCCAAACAGATTGAAGACAGTGAACGCAGAATTGCAACACTTTTTGACATGGAGGATAGAGGTGCACAATTGATTCGAAAATCCTTATGCAGTCTTTTTGCCTATAGTTCAAAGAGAATTCCGGAAATCGCTGATGAACTGCTCAGTGTGGACAATGCACTCAAGGCGGGATTTGGTTGGTCTTATGGCCCCTTTGAGTACTGGGATATCATTGGGTTGGAGAAAGGTATTAAAGCCCTGGAAGAGGAAGGCTTGAGAGCCGCTGAATGGGTTTATGATATGAAGGAAAAAGGATATACTTCCTTTTATAAAAAAGAAAATGGAAAAGTCTTTTATTACGATCATAACGAAGGTGACTACAAATCTTTATCAGGGCAAAATCAGTTCATCATTCTGGATAATTATCGGCATAAAGCTCCTGTACTCAAAAATGAAGAAATTACATTACACGACATTGGTGACGGTGTGCTTTGCCTTGAATTTCAATCCAAAAGCAATGCCATTGGGGAGGGGATACTGAATGGGCTGCTCGAATCCATAAGGATTGCAGAAGAAGATGGCTGGAAAGGGCTGGTCATTGGTAATAATTCCCAAAATTTCACTGTTGGTGCCAATCTTATGCTGATAGGAATGATGGCTTTCCAACAGCAATGGGATGAGCTATATTTTGCAGTAAAGACTTTTCAGGATGCGACCATGAGATGCAGATACTCTTCCATTCCGGTCGTAGCAGCTACTCAGGGATATACCTTCGGTGGCGGCTGTGAAATGATCATGCACTGCGACGCCACTGTTGCAGCAGCAGAATCCTATATTGGTCTGGTGGAGGTTGGTGTTGGTTTGATTCCGGGAGGCGGGGGTACTAAAGAATTTGCTGTGCGACTGTCTGATTCATTTTATGATGGAGATGTACAAACGCCCAATCTGATCAAGCAATTTAAAACCATCGCCATGGGTGAGGTAGCTACCTCTTCAGAAGAAGCTTTTGAAAAAGGTTATCTTTTACCCGCGAAAGACAGGACAGAAATCAACCTCAAACGCAATATCAGCGAAGCAAAAAAAGAGGTACTCAGACTGGCGGATAGATATATTCAGCCACGTCCAAGAAATGACATCTCAGTCCTTGGAAGGGGCGGTCTTGCAACACTTTATACTGCCACTAATGAGATTTTCAAAGGGCGCTATGCAAGCGAGCACGATGTAAAAATTGCTCACAAAATAGCATGGGTACTTTGCGGTGGTGATCTGACCGGAACGCAGCAGGTAAGTGAAAACTACCTTATTGAACTCGAAAGAGAAGCCTTCCTTAGTCTCTGTGGAGAACAAAAAACCATGGAAAGGATTCAATACATGTTGGAAAACAGGAAACCTTTGAGAAATTAATTTCAGGTATTCAAGATTTCAAATCAAAAGAAAAAAAGTATGAAAGAAGCATATATAGTAGCAGCAAAAAGATCAGCAGTGGGCAAAGCCAAAAGGGGGGGATTCAGAAACTTTCGCTCTGATGATATTGCTGTTGAAGTTATACAGGGACTACTCAAGGAAGTTCCTCAATTAGACCCTACTTTAGTGGATGATCTCATCGTGGGTTGCGCCAATCCCGAAGGAGAACAAGGTTTGCAAATCGGACGTCAGATTTCTCTCAGGGCAATGGGCAAAAAAGTCCCTGGAATTACTATAAACAGGTATTGTGCATCCGGGTTAGAAGCCATCGCCATGGCCACGGCAAAAATAAAAGCCGGCATGGGAGATGTTTTTATTGCCGGTGGTACAGAAAGCATGAGTATGATTCCAATGACCGGATATAAATTGGCTCCCAACTATCAGGTAGCCTCCAATACACCCGATTACATCATCAGTATGGGACTAACTGCTGAGGCTGTAGCCAATAAATACAAAATAAGCCGGGAAGATCAGGATGAGTTTGCCTATTTATCTCACCACAAAGCAGCAAAAGCCATTGAAAACAAGCTGTTTGAAAAGGAAATAATCCCTATTCAGGTACCACATGTGGAGGTTGTTGACGGCAGCCGTAAAGAGTCAGTAAATACGGTCGCAGTTGACGAAGGTGTCCGCACGAATACTTCCGTAGAAGCTCTGGCAAAATTAAGACCTGTTTTTACCAATAAAGGAACAGTAACCGCAGGAAACTCCTCACAAACATCTGATGGCGCAGCTTTTGTATTGGTAATGAGTGAAGAAAAAATGAAGGAACTCGGACTTGAGCCTATCGGCAGATTGGTAAGTTGCACGGTTGCAGGTGTCGATCCGCTTTATATGGGAATCGGCCCATGTGCAGCCATCCCAAAAGCCCTCTTATCAGCCGGTTTGAGCTTGCAAGACATCAGTCTTGTCGAACTTAATGAAGCTTTTGCTGCTCAGGCTCTTGCCGTAATAAGAGAAGTAGGACTCAATCCCGACATTGTCAATGTAAACGGAGGAGCAATTGCTTTGGGACATCCATTGGGATGCACCGGCGCCAAACTAACTACTCAAATCCTCAATGAACTCCACAGAAGAGGCCAAAGATACGGCATGGTCACTGCCTGTGTAGGCGGGGGTCAGGGGATAGCAGGTATAATAGAGCGGTTTTAGATTAGACTATTGAATACCTGCGACCAATGCGCCAACCAATTGGGTGCAAACTGAAGTTGGTGGGGTGATCTTTTAATTGAAAGTTGAAGAGTAGACCCTTGAGCTACGCAGTGTTAGTAGTTGAATATTAACCGGCTATATTAACTTTTTAACCATAATAACTTTTCTCGTCAGATCAATTCATTTCATTTCGTATTCACACGAAAAAGTAAACTATATTCAACCTTATCCTCAACTATTTTGTACTTTTTTCATTTATTTTACTTATAATTGGGTTCGAATTTTAATTATTGGTTCCCACCTTTTAATTTTGCAGCCTAAAATAAACGAAAACTGAACTATGGCAGAAGTAATAAAAATGCCCAGAATGAGTGACACCATGGAAGAAGGTGTGATTGTAGCCTGGCATAAAGAAGTAGGAGACACCATTGAGCCGGGTGATATTTTGGCTGAAGTAGAGACTGACAAGGCCACAATGGATCTTGAAAGCTATCAAGAAGGTACACTTTTGTATATTGGAGTTAAGGAGGGGGCGGTACCAGTTGATTCTGTAATTGCTGTTATTGGCGAGGAAGGAGAAGATTATCAGGCGGCTCTCGATGCAGAAGGTGGCAGCACTGATAATGATTCCGGTGAAAAAGAAGGTGAAGAGAAAGAAATTGAGCCTGCTAAATCTAAGAAGGAAGAAGCAAAGAAAGCAGAAGTGAAGGAGGAGCAAGCTGTGGCAGAGGATAGTTCTGGAGATGAGCGCATCAAGATTTCCCCACTAGCCAGAAAAATGGCTGAGGAGGCCAATATCGACCCCGCCAACATAGAAGGAACCGGTGAAAATGGACGAATAGTTAAGCGAGATGTAGAGAAAGCTATTGAAACAGGAGTAAGCAGCCCGTCTGCTCCAGCTGTTTCTGCAGGACCTGAATTTGAAAAAATACCGGTAAGTCAGATGCGAAAAACCATTGCTAAGCGCCTCGGTGAAAGTAAATTCTCAGCACCACATTTCTATCTTACCATAGATATAGACATGAGCAATGCAATGGCTACACGTAAGCGAATCAATGATCTGATAGCTCCGGATAAAATCTCATTTAATGATTTGGTAGTCAAAGCAAGTGCTGCAGCCCTTAAATTACATCCTGCGATTAATTCTTCATGGATGGGTGATCACATACGTCGAAATAATCACATCAATATCGGGGTGGCAGTTGCAGTAGATGAAGGTTTATTGGTGCCTGTTGTCAAAAATGCTGATGTAAAAACAATGACAACTATCAACAAAGAAGTTGCAGCTTTTGCAGAAAAAGCGAGAAGTAAAAAATTACAGCCGGAAGAAATGCAGGGAAATACCTTTACTATCTCCAATCTTGGAATGTTTGGCATTGAAGAATTTACAGCAATTATCAATCCTCCGGATGCCTGTATTATGGCAGTAGGTGGAATCAGATCAGTACCAGTAGTAGAAAATGGTGAAGTAAAACCTGGACACCGGATGAAAGTAACCCTATCTTGCGATCACAGAGTAGTGGATGGTGCAACAGGAGCAAAATTCCTAGCTGACTTCAAAGCCATGCTTGAGGAACCCGTAAGAATGATTGTATAAATTTTAGGAGAGATTTAGCGAAGAAGGTCATTCTCAGTTAAGAGGATGGCCTTTTTTGTTGGTAATACTTTCTGTTTTAGTCTGTCCTAGTTTAATAGTTTTCAGCTCATACCACTTTAGTTTTAATACAAATACAATCAAAAAAAGAGATTTGGTGTAGGATAAAAAAGCTGTCTGTGTTTGTTGTATTGTGCAGTCCGAATTTATCCTAATGCGAAATCATTTAAAATAAATTATTATTTTTTTTCTTTATATTTTTTTTTCTGAAATATGTAAGTAATTTTGCAATCAAATACTACTAACCATCGAAACGCACTACGGTAAAGGAAAACTATTGTTGACCGGTGAGTACTTAGTACTCAAGGGAGCTACTGCATTTGCCCTTCCTGTAAAAAAAGGACAATCCATAAGTATAAAGAAGGGCAGGGGTTCTGACATTAAATGGAAATCCTTTGATTCCAATGGTGATGTTTGGTTTTCAGGTGCCTGTTCTCTTTTTGATCTTAAATTTGAAAAATCGTCAGATCCCGAAATTGCTGAAAGATTGAGTAATATTCTCAATCAAGCAGTACAATTGAATTCCGACTTTCTATCTCAGTGGTATGGCTTCAAGGTCAATACCAATCTGGAGTTTTCTAAAGATTGGGGTTTAGGAACTTCCTCCTCACTAGTCTATTGTATAGCACAGTGGGCAGACGTTGAACCCTATGAGCTCTATGAGAGAACTTTTGGTGGTTCGGGTTATGATATTGCCTGTGCGTCAGCTGACGGTCCCTTGCTTTTCACCAGAACAGAAGAAGAAATTCGGATAACCCACTTGGATTTTTATCCTGATTTTAAAGATCAGCTCTATTTTATTTATCTTGGGAAAAAGCAATCTTCTGCTGAAGCAGTTGCCCATTTTAATAATTTTGAAGGAAAAATCAGTTCCAGGCTTATTGATGACATGAGTCAAATTAGCAAGGCTTGTTCTAATGCCTCCAAGCTCGGAGAATTCACCCGTTGCCTCAATGAATGTGAAGAGATTATTCATCGAGAATTGAAGCTCGAAAGATTACAACAGACTAATTTCAAAGATTTTGAAGGGACAATAAAAAGTCTTGGTGCATGGGGTGGTGATTTTGCTTTAGTTGCATCAGATTTACCACAGGATGTGATAAAAGCTTATTTCTCAAATAAAGGTCTGCATCAACTTTTTTCTTACGAAGAATTGGCGTGCTGTCCGGCACAAACAATGGAGTTCGCATAATAAACCGACACCACAGACTGCAGTTATTGTTTCTCCTTTGGAACATATTGAATTTCAGGAACTTTATTAATTTTGGGATGTTTTTATTATCGTTAGGCAACGTATACGTAGTCCAAAGTATCTCTTATCTGAAGTATTTTAAAATTGACCGATCAAGAATTAATCGATGGTTGTTTAGACAAAAAGTCTGATTGTGAAAAGCTGTTGTATGAACGCTTGGCACCTGTTCTTTATGCTGTTTGTTTAAGGTTTGCAAGAAATCAAATGGAGGCTGAGGATATTATGCAGGATGGCTTTATTAAGATTTATGCGAAACTTCATACCTTTAAGCATGAAGGTTCATTTGAGGGGTGGTGCAGAAGAATAATGGTCAACACTGCAATAAAGTACTTTAAAAAAGGGTCCAATAAGAATGAGTTCAGCAATCTCGAAGATGTCAAAGAAGAGCGGTTTGAGAGCAAGGCGATAGGAAAGATATCAGAAAAGGAGCTATTAGACTTAATTGATGAGTTGCCGCATGGTTATAAAACTGTTTTTAATCTCCATGCAATTGAGGGCTACAGACATACTGAAATAGCGGAGATGTTGGGAGTTACTGAAAGTACTTCCCGGACTCAGTTTTACAAAGCCCGAAAAGTGCTTAAAAGTGCATTACAGAAAATGCAGTTAGTATTGATTTAAATTAAAAAATGAGTAGGGACTCAGGGACATTCGAACATTTATTTAAGGAAAGACTTTACCAACAAAAGGTAAGCCCACCCGCTCATGTCTGGGGTGGTATTGTAGCTCGTAGAAAGGCTATAGCTAAACGCAAGTGGCTGCTTTTACTATTATTGGTACTGCTTTTATTCTTAGCTTTATTCATTTCTATTTTTAGCTCAGAAAAAGGTGAATTCGTTCCGTTTGCCGGAGTAGAAAATCCGGAATCAGGTTTAATATCTGCAATTGTAGATACTGAAATGAATGAGGATATCAAATCCACTACCTTCGATACAGATAAACTTGCCAATCAGGAGATTTTTTCTGGAAGTCAGCAAAATTTATTAGCTACGCTCACATCCTCTGTGTACGATGAGCAGTTCTCTGGCCTAATTGCCAGTAGTGCTAATACAACCATAAAAAGTCTTGCCGGCCAAACACTGCCGGGGGAATCCTTAACTTTAGATTTAGAGGATAGTTATTCCACTTCTTCAATAGAAAAATTACAAGCTGTTGAAGAAAATCCAATAATGAAAGAGAGTACATCTGGTCAGAGCTTGGGAACTCCTCAATTGGAAGGTGAAGGTTTGAGTGCCGTTTTTGATAGAGGTATAGATGTAGATTCCGAGAATCAGAAGTCAGTAGTGGAGGAAAAATTACATGCCTCATCGGAGGGGGAGTTTTTATCTGAACTTGCACTTTTGAATTACCTAAGTAGTCAATCGAGCGAATTTATTGAAAAAAGCGGATCAGAAAGAAAATTAGATTACGAGTTTAATGTTTGTCGCGTTCCAAATAATCCCATTTGTTTTGATTCGAGGTATCCGTTGAGATTTTTTGCGATCGATTTATTAGCAGGTCCTGACTTTTTTGATAAATTGATAGAACCCAAAAGTGAACAATATCGAGAGTATGCAGATATGCGTCTCGAGTCTGAATCTGCCTCATTTTCTTTTGGTGCGATGGCGCGATTCTCCGCAGTTTTCCAAAATGGTCTTGCCTTGAGAACAGGTATAGCGATCAACCAAATAAATGAAAAATTTACCTGGAAAGACCCCGATGCCGTAAATCGGAGAATAGTTAATGTTTTGATTGACACCATAATCAATGCACCTATGGACACTACCTTTGTTTTTGATACCCTCTCCATAGTGGAATCAGGCACTAGGGTAAGGGAAATACACAATCGTTATCAAATGATTGATATACCCCTACTTGTAGGCGCAGAATTTTACAGTGGCAATTGGACTTTTAGTACTTCAGTCGGACTTATGTTTAATCTCGCCTTCGAGAAGAGTGGGGAAATATTTGCTGAAAATGGAGAGTTACTTGTAATAAATAACAGTGAGTCCGCAAACGAAATATTTAGAAGTAGTTTAGGAGTGAGTTTTAATGGAAGCTTAGGTGTGGGTTACCGAATCAGCCCGCAATACTCTATTTTGATTGAACCAAGGGTTAAATATCAACTTAAGCCATTAACCCTTGATAATTATGTACTCAATCAAAATTATTTCATTTTTGGAATACAAGCAGGATTGAGGTATAAATTTAAATAAACTCCAATCTTGCTGGATTTTGCATTGCTAAATAAAAATTATTTCTTAAAGCCCTTTAAAGGGGCAACGGAAATCAATTATATAGTCTCTTAAGGTCGAAAGTTTAATCACGGTAAGTTTTTACTATTATAAATGATCATAGAAACAGAAATTAGATGTCCAGAATTTTCTTCATAGTTTTAATCATCTTTACTTTCTTATTGACCGCATGTGTCAAAGAAACTGACTACTTTATTCCAGATGGTACTTTTGAGTTTGTTGGGGATGTACAAGCACTGCGACAAGAATTGAGACCGGAGACTGTATTTGTAAATTTCGAAATGCCTGAAGAAGAAACAATTATACCAATTTCTGATAGGGTTCATCTGCTTGTGGATGAAGGTACCCTTTTAGATGAAGATGGAAACTCTTTCTCGGGTGAAGTTGAGGTAAGCTTAAGAACTGCGGCTGAAATCAGTGAATGGGCAGGATGGGATTTTTCTATGATAACTGAAGATGGCTTCCTCGATGCAATAGCTTCACAAAAAATTAAATTTCATTCAGCTGATCATATAAAATTAAAAATTAATCCCGACAATCCACCTCTTATCAGGTGGTTAAGTGAAGAAGAAAGAAAAGAAGTTTACTTATTTAAAAGAGATAAAGGAAGCTATAAATGGAATTTCCACTCAACAGATGTAGTATTCGTTGAGAGAGAAGAAATTACTGACGGAGTAGCAGAAACCACCCGGGGATATGAATTTACAATTAGCGATGAGGGATGGTATACTATAGGAACTGAATTACTCATGCCCCACGGATCTGATATTTGCTTAAAACACAGTGAGGGATTCACAAAAAAGAATACTACTTCATTTGTTACTTTTAAGAACCACAATACTCTTGTAATTTTGAATGGCTGGGATACTGCCAATCCCTATAAAAACTGCAATAGCCTTTTAAGACTTCCCATAAATGAAGACGTAAAAGTAGCTTCAATAGCCGGCATTTCAGGAAACAGATATTTCTTTGATCAAGTGAGTTTTAATTTAAGTCCATCAGAAATTGAAATTGAGATGAATCCCAAAAGAAATAGTCTAAATCAAATTTTGAATCGCTTGAATAATTAATTTATACCCTTCATTAAATTTTTCCAGTCGCATTGGATGAAAAAGACGATCTTCATTGCAAATAATAGGCTCTTTAGGAAACCAAACTCTTCTTTTTTCGTTAAATCCTAAAAGTGAATACTATGTCAACGACTACAAAAAGTCCGGTGATGCTATATACAGAGCAAACACCCAATCCGGAATCCCTTAAATACGTTACCAATAAAATGTTGTTTCAAGGCACAGCAGATTTCATGGATGAAGAAACGGCTATAGAGTGGAGCCCACTGGCAGCGGATTTATTTTCTTTACCCTATGTAAAAGGGGTCTATATCTGCAACAACTTTGTTACTGTTACCAAAGAGCTTAATTATGCTTGGGAGGATGTTATGCTGAATTTAAAATCCTACCTAAAAGAGTATATTGAGTCAGGAAAAGGTATCATTAATGAAGGGTATGAAGAAGCCAAAAAGCAATGGGAAATGGAAGCCGAGGAATACTCCGGTGACGATGCTGATATCGTGGTAAAAATTAAAGACATGATTCAAACTTATGTCAAACCTGCGGTCGAAATGGACGGTGGAAATATCGAATTTAAAGCTTATGAAGATGGGGTAGTCACCCTTGTGATGCAGGGTGCATGTAGTGGCTGTCCTTCATCTACAGTAACACTTAAAGCAGGTATCGAAGGTATGCTCAAAAGAATGGTTCCTCAGGTGAAAGAGGTAGTGGCCGAAATGGGATAATTATTTTCGCTTATGACCCTCCCAGACTTACCTGTTTCCTTTGAATTTGACCTTATTGGTATTGCCTCTGAGGTCGGTGAATGGATAAAAAATCAGCAAAGACAATTAGAATTGGAGGATGTCCAGCTTAAGGGGCACAATGATTTGGTCTCCTATGTAGATAAAACCGCTGAGTCAATGCTCACAGAGCGCCTACACCAACTACTTCCTGCAGGTTTCCTTACGGAAGAAGATGTTACTGAGGATAGTAATGACGATTTGGTTTGGGTAATTGATCCACTAGACGGAACTACCAATTTCATTCATGGTCTTCCGATTTACTCGGTGAGTATTGCGCTTAAGTATCAATCAGAATATTTGGCAGGAGTGGTTTCATTACCCACAACGAACGAAAATTTTTCTGCAATAAAAGGAATGGGGGCTAAGCTCAATGGTAAATCCATCTCAGTTTCAAAGCAACATAAATTAAAGGGTGCTCTGATTGCTACAGGTTTTCCTTATCATGATTTTGGACAGCTAGATGAGTATTTGGATTTACTCAAAAAATTTATACTGTCTACCAGGGGGGTAAGACGTATGGGTTCTGCCGCAATTGATCTTGCTTATACAGCAGCCGGTCATTTCGATGGGTTTTATGAATACGGACTCAATGAGTGGGATATAGCAGCAGGCAGCTTGATTTTACAGGAAGCAGGAGGTACTGTATCTTCCTGGAAAAATGACGATAAGTTTGTTTCCCAAAAAACAATACTTGCCTCCAACAGCCTTATTCATGCTGAATGCCTTGGATTGATTCAGTCTGTTTTTGATTAATTGGTCTGCATTCAGGCTGCAATAGTCGAAAAAGCTCATTAAGCCAATTCTATTTTTTCTATATTTGAATCATGGTTTCACTCCTGCAAAATATTATAATATCCTTAAAAAATATTCGTGCGAATCTGCTGCGGACCATTTTGACTATGCTCATCATTGCTTTTGGAATTATGGCTGTAGTAGGAATTTTGACTGCGATTGATGTAGCCATTTATTCCATGAGCCAAAATTTCTCTAGTCTAGGTGCCAATTCCTTCACTATAGAGAGAAAAAATGTAGAAACTATGGGGCGGAGAGGAGGAAGGACAATGAGAATTGGTGATCCCGTTAGTTACAGACAAGCTATAGCCTTTCAAAATGCTATGGATTATCCTTCTGTAATTTCTATTAGTCAAAATGCAAAATCAAATTCAACCTTAACAACAGGGAATCAGCAATCTAATCCGAACGTAACCATTACCGGAGTTAATGAAAATTACCTGATGGTTTTTGGTAGAGAAATCCGAGCAGGACGATTCTTTTCCCCCGTAGAGTTGGAAAATGGTAGTCAGGTTATGGTGCTCGGTCATGACATGGTGCGGGTTTTGTTCAATGGAAATCACGAAAGTGCAATTGGAAAAAGTGTTACCCTCGATGGAAGAAGATACGCTGTAGTCGGAACTTTTGCAAGTCAGGGAGCTTCTCTAAATCAAGCCACAGATCGAATGGCTGTAATTCCATTACTCAATGCCAGGAGATTCTATTCTACCGACCGCACCCACTACCGTACTACTGTTCAGGTTCCTTTTCATGCATCTTTAGATGAAGCAAGAGAGTATGCCATAGGAGTTATGCGTAATGTTCGAGGTATGAGAGTAGGGGAAGAAAATGACTTCGAAATTGAATATAGTCAAAATCTGGTTTCTATCATTAGAGACAATACAGTTACCATGCGAATGGGAGCCATAGGAATTGGATTTATTACTTTGCTGGGAGCTGCAATAGGTTTAATGAATATTATGCTTGTTTCTGTTACAGAAAGAACCAGAGAGATTGGAATTATCAAAGCTCTCGGTGCAACTCGTCAAACTATCATCAGTCAGTTCTTACTTGAAGCAGTCATTATTTGCCAGTTAGGTGGGATAACAGGTATCTTCCTCGGAATACTAGTTGGAAATATTGTGACCATTTTCCTTGGTGGCAGCTTCATAGTTCCATGGGCTTGGATTATTCTGGGTTTGGTCACCTGTACGGTGGTGGGCTTAATCTCAGGACTTTATCCGGCTATTAGGGCTTCTCGGTTAGATCCGATTGAATCCTTGAGGTATGAGTAGTATTTCAGGCTAATGAATAATTTTAAGATTAACTTTGGCTTACTTCAGGTTTTTATTGTTGCTCCCACTCCCTTTTTATCTGTAAACAATTTCATACTGTAACCAAAAACTGCACCTCCTGCCAACCAAAACAGCAACAATAAGAGCAAGCTTGTCATTTTTGGGATGCTGCCGTCCAAAAAGAAGGGCAAAACAACACCAATAGTAATGAACATTAATAAACCCCATATCATGCCACTCAGCCACCATCGCTTCCCTGAGAATTCAGACTCAGTTTTTTCATAATCCAAATTTTCGTATCGAGCTGCTTGTTTTTCTATCCACCTTGTCTTTAGAGTCTTTCTATACCAACCCCAAATGGGAAAAGTTATGGCAAGAAGTAAATAACTGAACCCACTCCGAATACATGGAATTACTCCTCCGCAGGAATCACAGTATAAACCAAACCAGTTTTTAAAACCGGTTGGTAATGAGCTGTCCCATTTGCGGCTATCGTGAAGGGTATTACAATGCGGACAGGGATAAAAAGTTCTTTTGAATCTCGGTTCAGGAGATGTTTTATCCAATAGCGTAATTTTAGGAACCCGCTGCCCAAAAACAAGTTCATTGATTACAGATCCCGGATTGATAATCCATAAAAGAGACATCCAGTTTTTCCAGCTGTGTACTTTGAATTTATCCTTGTCAATTTTCATTTTTTATACATTTAAAAACAATGCTAAGATAAAAAAAAAATGATTTAAACGAAGTTTTGAAATTGATTTTTTTTAAGAAGAACTGATGTAATTTGACGTAATTCAGCCGATTTGCAGAAGTTTGACAATTGTTGTTAATGTTATTCTTCAGATAAGCGAATTTTACTTTTGTCCTAAATAAAGCTTCCTGCCTTCAAGTATAGAGGCTTTATTAATGAGGTCATTTGGAAAAAGCTCTTTTTCCTCACTATTGAAATCGTACAGCAACATTACATCCCGCGCTTCAGCCGCTATCTTGCCCTTGTCGTCAAAAATGCAATAAAAAAGTCCAAAACTGCTTTTTCCAATAAAGTCTATTTTTGCTCCGACTGTAAATTTTCCCGGATAATACAAAGGCCTTTTAAAATCAAATTTGCAGCTTGCCAGCATGGGCAATTTCTGGTAAAAAAAAGATGATCAATTGAACGCAACCGGTATTATTCCTTTTTTCTCGAAAACAACTCAGCAAAGCTATTGAAGTCCCTTTTGAATAGTAGAGAAACCCCCGTGACCACCACCTGTCCCTCAATCAGACCTACATATTGATTTTTTCTAAAACCTCGTAATCCCCATCTGCCATCGTCAGTTAACCGATAATCAATACTGACATCCCCCAGTAAATCTGTTCCGCCTCTTCCCTCCTCCAATTCTGATCCTTCCAGATCCACCTGCCCGGATATTTGAACCGTCAATCTGTCATCCAAAAGACTTCTTTGCATTCTCAAACTAAGTTGAGTTCTGTCCTCAGGCATGCCACTTCTGTAATCGGTAAAACTCTCCAAGTCAAAGTCGAGATCTATACCCCTGACATATCTGTCTGAGAGTGCATTCAACTGGGAGGTCAGTAAACGGCTAGCACTACTCCTAGCCATAGCTTCAGGTTGAATACCCCGAGGCTCTTCTGCCATTAATCCTTCGGACAGGAATCTACCCAAAACAAGAAGCGAAAAAACTTGTGTATTGAGTTCTGATTCAGATTGATTGAGTTGACCTATCCTCCTGTAAACATTTCCCCCAAGTGCAGAACGAGATGTCTCAGGCATATCCAGTTGAAAGGAAAGATCCGGTTGCATAATCATTCCCTCTAATCGCATGATAACATCAAAAGGCAACTCCTGACGATATTGGTTTCGCAAACTCTGATCCGCACCTGCCAATTGAGAGGTCATCAAGTCCAAAGGTGAAGTTCGCACCCGGTAAACCGCCGAAATCTGCATATCAGCCTCCATCGGATCACCTGACCATACCAACCTGCTTCCACGTGTTAATTCAAATCTCCTTCGAACAATATCGTACATCCTCATCTCGTAAAATCCTCGGTTTAGTTCATAAATCCCTGATAGTGACATCCTACCCTGAGGATCAACACTAAAACTTAGATTCGCTTCTCCTGCTACTTCGAGCATATCACCCGCACGCTCATCAATAACAATCCTTAGAAGTGCATCGGGGTGGACCCTGATGACAGAGTTGAGGTCAACTCCCACAAAAAGAGGTGCTATTAATTCTTCAGGTTCCCTGTCGTCCTCGACAACTTTTCCATCCACTCTTCTTTCGATAATTACAACCCCTTCCCGTTCAATAATGTCAACTTGGGTTTCAGGGACTATGAGGGTTATTTGAGAACCCCTTTTAAGAAAAACATCTGCTTCGATCAATGGTGTACTCAGATCTCCCTTTAAGTCTATATTCAGGTCTAGAATTGCCCTACCAAAAACAAAATCATTGTCTTCTCTCGTAGATTCTAAAAACTTGAAGTCTCTGGAGACAATATTCAAGTCAAATACAGGCATTGTAAGTTCTGTAATATCTACGGAACCATTGATGATTGTTGGGTTGTTATCCTGATCAAAAATATTGAAGTCTGAAAAGTTAATATCGGATTGACTAAAGGATATTTCCTCATTCGGAATACTAAAAGTCGATCGGGTTTCTCTGGTTACAAACGATACCTCATTAAACTGTAAAATACCGGACCAATCAATTTCCTCAGGACTTCCTTCCAATTCGAGATTCCCTGAAAGGTAACCGCGACTGTTATAAATTTCACCTTCAACTAACCATTCTATTAGGTCAAATTTCATCTCCACCAAATCCAGACTAGTCTTAAATTTTATTCCCTCTTCTTCATCTATATTTACTGCACCATAGGTAAGTATTTCAATTTCATCCCCTTTTAACCCGGCATTAAAATGGTAACTATCTTTTTCAGGGTTAGTTAATTGAAAATCAAGATTCCCAAAAATCCTATCCATTGCCGTCAGATCTAGAATTTCTATATTTGCATACATTGTTGGTGATTCAAATAAAGCATCTAATACTAGCTGTCCGCTTAGCTGACCGGCTACAGGAGCCTGATCAGGACTTATGAGCTGAAGGAGTCCTTCTATATCTATTTGCTCAAAATTGATCTGTAAAAAATCGTTTCTGTTTCCAGAGTGAGACTCCATACTGAAACTGTGATTGCCACGCTCTAATTTAAAGTTTTCAATGGCTAGAAATTCTGTACCAATTTCGAGCATATTGTTAGGATTAATAGTCCATGGATAAGTATTAAATACCAATCGATCTGGATCTAGAGAAATAATAAATTTATCATCAATATTCAAAATTTCAAGTCCTAGTAAGACCAATTGATCGCGCTCATCTGAAATAATATCTACCTCCATGTTGAGTTCCTCTGAAATAAAAATTCCGCTTATTCTTCCTTGCGGCAAACCGTATTGCCCAAAATTTATCCCTTGAAAACCTATTTCCCAATCCAGTTCATCCCTATCTGAAGATAAACCGGCATAGGCATCTACTATTTCTATGCCATCATAAACTATATAGGGTGCCAGCCACATACCCGTTAAACTATTCTGTTTTTGAATAAATTGAAGTTCCAGACTTGTTTCCTCAAGAGCAGTCAAGCCCGGCACCAATACCTCCATCAACATCTCACTTTCGGCTATTCTCATATCCATAAATACCTCCAGATCATCAATGAGTACTGAATCAGGTACTTCACTGCTCCAGTAAGTTAGTATGTAGTTATTTATTCCTGAAAAAATCAAATCAGGAGATGAGTTGGCTTTTAAATTCATTTTCAAAAGTCGGGAGTCTATGTCCACTGTAGTATGTTTAGAGCTAAAATCCAGGTCTGCTGTTAAATTATCTAACAGATAGGACTCCTTTGTACCCTGAAGAAAAAGGGTATCTAATACAAGTCGGGCGGTAGTGCCATCTTCAGATCCCTTAGCATAAAGGAAGAAGCGAGCATCCGCGAAAATGCTATCAGGAGTTATTTCCCACTTTTTCAGATCTAATTCATTTATATGCGCCGTAAATTCCGTTTCATAGGATATACTATCTAATTTTCCACTTCCGATAATCTCAAGTTTGAGATCAGTTGACTCCAAACTTCCGTCAAGTTGAATCACCCCGCCACTTAAAGAGGCGGTCAGACTAAGTGGAGCCAGTTTTTTTCCTTGATAGTTCAGACTGTCTAAAAGCGCAATTAAGCTTAATTCTGCCGTATAGGGATCGAAGCCTACCCCATTAAGCCTTATGCTTCCGGAAATCATTTCAGGTCCAATACTATCGGTGTAAAGAGCAGTATTTAGGTGGTCTATTATAAGGTCAATTTGGTAAGTCGGCATTGTACTGATTTCCTTAATTTGTCCAGACAGATTTACATTTCCATCGGGCAAGGTGGCCCTTAAATCAGTTGTAATATTATCAGTATTACCACTTAAACTTCCGCTTAGCCAAAATCTTTCAGGAAGACGGTAGTTTTCGGGTAACTCCACAAAAGGAATTAAGTCTGTTTCAATACTGTATATATTTACAAAAGGGAAATTAAAACCCGGACCTGACTCCTCCAGGAGGTCAGTCAACTCACCATTCAAATTAATCCGCGTATGACGTAAGGCGGAACCCTTGAACTCCTTAATTTGGAGCTTTTTAACATCTCCCTCAAGGGTAGTTGAAAATTGGATTGGATAAGGAATAAGTTCTCTGAAATAGGGGTTTTCCCTAAGGTCTTTTTGAAAAATCAACAATTCATCCGGGGATAAGCTCAATTGATCAATTTTGGCAAAAATGTTTGAAGCCTCCGGGTTTTGCAGGAATTGATTGAAGTCAGAATACCTGAGTTCAAATTCTCCACGAAGGATTGATTTGCCGGTGTTTGCATTTATGTCCGAAAACCCGATTTTTTCATCGTTCAGATTAAAGACTACTCCTGTGTGAGTTAATTCTAAACCTGAATGATCAGATAAAATCAATTGCCGTATTTCAGCTTGTGCAGTCTTATCGGAAAAAGCAATTCCGGGAATGTAAAGACTATCAATTTTTAAATGGATATTTTCAGGGTCAAATTCTTTAGGTTGCACTCCCTTTTTCTCTCTGGAAGAAAAAGTGATGGAGTAGTCTGTCAAAAGGGTTATTCCCGTGCTTATCTCCCAACCCGGCCATTCAAAATCAGTCATTTCCGATGTCAATTCATCAACAGGAAGGTTTGCATCAGTTCCCTCCTTAAAATGGTAATTTAGTACAAGCCCCTCACTGATTAATTGATCCAGGGAAAGTCTGTTTACCAGATTTTTTTCAGTTTTGGGAATCAATAAAAAATCATGGAGATTCAAGACATCCAATTTTAGCCTTATGTCTTCTTCGTTTATGTTATTCTCAAAGAAAATATCGAGGGAATTCAAACTTAGTTTTCGGAGATCGATTTTGGGCAATTTGAAATCTTCCCTTTCCTCCTCAGGAGGGCTGTCATGCAACATTTGCTGATAGGACTCTGACCCCTCATTAAAAACCATTTTTAATTTCAGTCCGTCAATGTAGAAATTGGTGATTTTTTCAGGTAAATCAACAGTCAAAAAAGGGGATAGAGATAGTTCAAAGTAATCCAAATCTGAATGAATCAATAATCCCGAATATTGATCATCCAATCTTAGATGAATGTTGCTTAAAACAATAGGAGATAAAGAAATATTCCAGTGTTCACTTTCCTCCGGTGCCTTTAAATCCGATTCGTCGTCATCGGATAATAAGGTGTTAAGCAAAAAATCAAAATTAAAAACTCCTTCAGTTGTCCTGTCAACATAAATATGCCATTGATCCAGATTGATTTTTCTCAAACGAATTTCCCTGTTAAATAGTGGGCGCACAGCTACACCTGCTTCAAGAGTTCCTGCATAAATTAAGGTATCAGCGTTTTGATCTTCAAGATATAAGCCCTCCATAATTAGATTTCCTTTGAAACTGAGGTAAAATCTGTCAACACTGCAGTGAGTGCCTGTTTGTTTGGTGACATAGCTTGTAAACTGATCTGTAATCCATTGCTGCCCCGCCGGTGTGCGGATCAACAAAATGAGTATTGCTAAGAGTACAAAAAAAACAGAAAAGGCTATGAGTAAATATCTCAACAGCCTTTTCCACCATTTAACCGGTGGCTTACTTTTTTTATCAATGGTTGCTTGAGCCATCTGGTTTCTTATATCCCTAATTCAATGAAAAAAAGTGGTACTATGTTTTTTGTAAATTTACAGAACAATGTAGACATAGAAGCTATTTCATTTTTCTAATTTCAAACGAAAAAACAGATGACTTATGTTTTCCTGACAATCGGCTGGGTAATTTATTATTCCCTGCACACCCTTTTAGCTGATCTTCAGGTAAAAAAGTTTGTATACACTAAAGTTCCAACGCTAAAGGACTGGTATAGATTGATTTATAATCTACTGGCATTGTCCGGTTTAATTCTACTGATATATTTCTCTTTTCTTCAGGAAACACTTTTGTGGGAGTTTCAGACCTGGCATTGGATTCCTGTTCTGGTTTTTGGTATCCCCGGTTTAGTCATTATGGGCAAATCAGCGAAGACCTTTGATTTGCCCGAATTTTTTGGTTTGATAAAAAGCACTGCCATGGATAAGGGAGCTTCGGAAGAGGGTTTAATTCAGTCGGGTTTATATGCCTATGTCCGCCATCCCCTTTACATTGGTACTATTCTCTTTGTTTTGTCTATTGTGTTTCTTTTCCCTTTGGTATCTCTGGGAATATTTTTTGTTTCTATGCTTATATATTTACCCATCGGCATTCATTTTGAAGAAAAGAAGCTAATTCGTGAATACGGTCATACCTACAAAGCTTATCAAAAAAGAGTAAAAAGGTTAATACCCGGTGTTTACTAAAAAATCGAGGTTGAAAGAATTTTCTATCTTTGGAAAGTTTTTTTCAAAAGTTTTTGTCATAATGGTATCAAAACAATTAAATCTTTTTGCATTTATCTTTACTCTGATTTTTTTGGGTAACCAATCACTTGGATCACAGACATTAAGGGGCTTTTCACCCGGCAAAGCAGAGGTACAGATAAAACTCGAACAAACGTTAAAGGAAAACATACATTCTGAAACATTTCGATCTCACCTTTATGCTATTACCTCTGAACCTCATCATGCAGGCAGTGAAGCAAGTCGAAGAGTTATAGACTACTTAAGTGAAGCTATGGAGAATGCGGGACTTGAGGTTACTCATTATGATTATGATGTACTACTGGCTAATCCGGGCGAGGTGAAAATTCAATTGATTTCAGATTCAAGTAAAAAACTGATACCCAACAGGGAATATGTTTATGAGGAGGATCCTTGGTCGGCCCATCCGGAATTGTCTCATGGTTGGAATGCATATTCTGGTTCGGGAGATGTAACTGCAGAGTTTGTTTACGTCAATTACGGGACCAAAGAAGATTTTGAAAAGCTGGATAGTCTAGGTATTGAGTTGGGGGGAAAAATTGCTTTTGCAAGATACGGGAGGAATTTCAGGGGTTATAAGGCAAAATATGCTGAAGAATATGGAGCGTTAGGATTAGTTATTTTTACTGATGCCACCAAGAGCAGGTTAGATCCCTCGGCAACTTTTCCCCACACCGGATTTCTTGATCATTCGGCCATTCAACGTGGTTCATTAATTACGCTGGATTACTATGGGGATCCGCTGACACCTCATGGACCGTCTCTGCCAATTGATCATCCTGATACTCCCGAACGATTAGACATTGCTGATGTTGATTTGCCACGAATCCCTGTTGCGCCTATCGGGTCTGCTGCGGGAGCTAAAATATTGTCTGCTATGCAGGGTGAAAAAGCACCAGATGACTGGCAGGGAGGATTTGATTTTGAGTACAGAATTCAAAGCGGGACTGATGTGAAGCTCAATCTCATGGTTGATCAACCGAGAGAAATAAAAAGGATTACCAATGTAATAGGTAAAATTGAAGGTAGTAAATACCCGGATGAATGGGTAATTTTGGGCTGCCATCATGATGCATGGACTTTCGGCACGGCAGATCCCAATAGCGGCACGGCTATGCTCCTGACTCTGGCGGATGCATTGGGAGAGTTAATGTCAGCAGGTTGGAGACCTGAGCGTACAATTGTTTTTGCTCACTGGGATGCAGAAGAATATGGTTTGATTGGTGCTACCGAATGGGTAGAGCAATTACTGGAAGAGTTAAAAGCCAATGCAGTAGCATATTTTAATGCTGATATGACTGCAACAGGAGCTCGATTTGGCGCAGCAGCAACACCCTCTCTGCACACAGGCATTATTGAGGCCTCAAAATTCGTAACTCATCCAGATACTACTATTTCGCTTTTTGAATACTGGACAAAGGACATTGAAACGGGTAGAGCACCTATTGGAAGGTTGGGGTCAGGCTCAGACTTTGCGCCTTTCGTACTCTATGCAACAGTACCCGCGGCTCAAATTGGTTTGTACGGAAGTGTACCGGTTTATCATTCGGCTTTTGATAATTTATATTATTACGAAAGTTTTCTAGATGGAGATTTTAAGTATGGACCTGCTTTGGCAGCTTATTACGGGCTTTTGACAACAAGGTTTGCCAATGCAGAAATAATTCCTTACGATTTTCATCGTTATGCGGTAAAGTGGATTTTACATTTAGAGGATCTTGAAAAAGAGTTCGATGGGGTCAACTTAAGCAATACCAATTTGATGAATCTTTTGGCGTTACTTGAGAATCAGACAGCTTTTTACAACGAACTGATCAATGATTTTAGTGAGCATGGAATACCCATGATTGAATCTGTTGAAAAACTGAATAAAGAGCTGATTGTATGGGAGCGAAACTTGTTTTTAGAGGAGGGGCTGCCATTTAATCAATGGATGCAGAATATTTTTATTTCTCCTGATCCGTTTCAGGGATATGCTGCCTGGGTCTTGCCAGCAATAAGATATGTGCTTTTAAGCGAAGATGAAACGGTAAAGGACGAATGGGCGTCAATAATTGAAAAACATGAAATAGCTGTACGCCAGATGTTGCTCTCTATGCATAGAATAAACGACTTTCTTTATGGTGAATGATCAATCTCATTAGTGTCTTTGATTATTATCATTTTCTGGAATCGAAGAGATCATTAATTTTGAACTGTAAAAACGAAAAGTATGGATTTAACTGAAAAGATATCAAATATAATGACTGCCAATGTGCATTATGTCTCAAAGGATGATGAATTATTTAAGGCGCTAAGGCTTATCCGAAATCATAAAATCAGGCATTTGCCAGTAGTAGATGGCAGCCAAATTGTAGGAATAATTAGCAGTTCTGATCTCAATAGATTGACTTTTGGTGGGCTGTTTTCAGGGACTGACCCGGATGAAGAAGGAATTTTGCAGATGCTTTCCATTTCCCAGGTGATGACCAGTAAAGTGAGGACTGTTTCAAGTGATAGTACCATTAAAGAGGTTGCAGAAATATTTGCCCGAGAGGAGTTTCATGCACTACCAGTGGCAGACAGAGATGGAAAACTGGCAGGCATTGTAACCACTACTGATGTAATTAAATATATTCTTGAAAAACACACTACTTGGGTCTTTTAATTAAAAGTCCGTAAGTATAGAAAATACAGTTTCTGGAAAGAATAACTTTGTGAATAATGCTTAAGGGGAGTCTTTTTGAAGATTAAAGGTTAAAAATTGAAAGCCTGTCTCGTAAGAACACGGAATGAAATGGAGTGGACTGACGAGCTTGAAGGTGTGAAAATACTTTCCCCTTTAAATGTCCCGCTTTTCGCTTTTTGTCCGATGCCCTGAAATAAACCACAAGTGAGAAGGACCATACCCTGTTGAGTATGCTGATATAAGTTGTGGCTGTTTGTGAAAAAAGTTTTTTGTAAGACCATTTGACTTGTTTTTCAATCAGCTACAGCATACTCCATTTTTTCAAGCCATAGTAAAGTAGTATAAGTACCAAAATTCCGATTGGCAACCATAAGTGCCATTTTGCCATTTTTGACCTGAATGGGTTGTCGGGTATGCCATAAGATTGATAGCCCGACCAAAAGTAAGGATGACTGTAAACAGGATGATTCGATTGAATCATTTCAAGTTGGGCATATCTCAGTGCTGCCGGTATGGTTTTTCCTTTGTTGTACAGCTTTTTATAAAAAGTTTTTGTCATTTGCAGGCCTGTAAGATCGTTTATGGGCCACAGTGTATTGATTAGGCTGCTGACCCCGGCTAAAGCAAAAGCCCTGTGAACACTTTCGGGTCCCTCCCCTCTTAAAATTGGACCAAAACCCGTCTCACATCCATTCAGGAAAATCAAATTAACCGGTATATCCATTTTCTCTATATCGATCAAGCGAAGTAAGTAATTGCTGTTTTGACGATCATTTCCAATGTAAAAGGCAAAAAATGACAATTCAGGATATTGATCATGGGCATAGGCATGACCACTTAAATGCAAAACCTGCGAATTGGAGACGACTGATTTAAAGTTTTCTATTGTTGCTTCTTCTCCAATAAATGCTTGAGCACTTAAGTTTTGGGACAACCATTTTACCTCATTGATATTGAAATTTAAGGCTGGTAGTGAAAACTGATAGGGAATGCCAGCCAAGCTTACCACTTCATTATTGTATTCAGGGGCAAATGCAGTAAACTCCCTCCCTTTTGGGACCCGGATATTTTCATACTGTAACTCGAGATTCTTTAATGAGAAGCCACCAAAAATCTTGGTGTATTCAATTATGTATCTTGAGTTGCGGGCATCAATCTTTGGTTTTTTCAATGCACCCAATGGGATAACCGATGCTTCATCAACAGCAATAAATAAAAGGTACTCATTAAAAATAGAAACAGCCTCACCAACAAAATAATTAAATACCTTTTGGTTTAATTTTTCCAGAGCTCCTAAATGTGTGTGAAAAGCTTCATGGTTTCCATAAACATCGGGCAATCTTTCAATCTCTTGTCGAAAATGCAGTGCAGTTGAAATAGCTTCCTCATCTATTGCTTTTTTCTCGAAAAAGTATCCTTTTTGACTTAGGGCAATGATATACATATTGCCCTCACCAAAGAAATGGGTCAGTAAGCTGATGTCGTTGCTTATTATTTCTGGAATAAAATCTTTACCTATCTGGCTACCTCCCATCACTTCACGGATATATTGTCTTTCATTCCTGAGCTCATTTCTAAATAATTGTTCACGCTCAAGTCTAAGGCTTGCTAGTTTAGCCAGGCTCTCTCTTTGCTCCTGATTGTCAGAACTCTCCTCATTGGGCAGCTGAATCATATCTAGAAAGACTGAGTCATATTGTTGTTTAATGTGGTTGTCTCTGATTAAAATTTCAACTACGGCTTGATTCTCAGTAAGTTTATACATCAAGTGTTCAATTAGCAATATAGCACGTGAGCGGTCCGAAAAACGCAAAGCTTTTTCAGCCCATTTTTCGGGATCTGAAATGTTGGAAAGTTCGTACAGGGCATGGATACCGGTTTCAAAAATAGACATAAAATCCCTGACAATTTTATTTTTTGTCAAAGGGATAAAAACAGAGGATAGGTGGTACTCAAGCAAATCAGCTAAGGCTCCTGCATTTCTGTAAACATCTATTAAGAGTGCCTCTTTTTCATCAGTTGGCAGATCAGTCTTTAAGGCTTCCTTGAGTAGTGAGTAGTTGTATATATTTCGTGCCTTCATGAGGGATTCCAAGTCGTCAACATCTTTATCTAATAGGTTCTTGAATGGTTTAATTTTTTGTTCGCATAGTTTTAGATAGTGTCGCGCATCCTTAAATTTGTCCATTTTAATTAAAAATTCCGCTGCTGTGTTATACATGTTACAATAAAAATGCGGATCGACATCCCTGATACCCTCCAACCTCTGCAAACCCTCTTCTAAAGTTAATAAAGCACTTTGATAATCCCCTTTTCGATGGAAATACATCACCTCTATCTGGGTTTGATAAACTAATCCCTCATGACTAAATGGGTAATCCTTGTTCAATTCTAAAAACTCAGCATATACCTGATCTGCCTTTTGCAATTTTTCCAGATTGATATAAAGTTGCATCAACTGCAAAAGAATGGATTGGTGAATCATCGGATGATAGACATCGGGATGAAAAAGTATTTCTATTGTTTTTTCAAAATATTCTTCAGCCGCTCTATAGTTTCCCATCAAATTATAGCTATACGCAAGATTTCTGTAATTGGCAAAATGGTAGCTAATCTCATCCGAAAAATGCTCCTTGTCAATTTCGCTTGCTTTCAATAGGTAATCCACTGCAATTTGTTGAAGTCCCATTTTTCCATAGCATACTGTCAGTTCGGAATAAGTAACTGTTTTGCAATCCCACTTGGAATAACATTCGAGTTCGGTACATTTTTCAAGATTGGAATATAAGATTTCCAATGCCTCTCTATATCTTCCCAATTCAATCAGGTGGTAGCCTAAGGCTTCATTAAAAGTAACCAATCTCTGATAATCTATTGTGTCGACCTTATTTAAAATGATTTCTCGACCCTTTTCAAAAATCTCAGCAGCACTGTAGTTGTCGCCAGAATGACTTTTTTGCCAACCTTCATTATAAAGTGCGGTAAGTTGATCTCCATCAGAATTAGATTGATTTGTACTTGCAGGTTTCGTTTCACCGGAAAGTAGTATACCTGACAAACTTATACAAAGGAAAAAAATTGATATCATCCTGAGATTAACATTCATCTTCTGCTTTTTTTAAGACGAGTAAGTTCGCATTTTACTCAGGCTAAAGATATAGAAAAATTCGGAAACCCGGGGAAAGCTGATACGGATTGTCATTGAGCACGATAAAGAAAAAACATAAACTTGTTTTGCCAACTGTCACACTAAAGATTTCATAATAACCTCATTTGGATCATCCTAAGTTGCACAAATCATTGAAATTCAACAATAAAAAAAGAAAACAACTCCCAAAGTGAGAATTACTCCAATGTTTTGATAGAAATCCTATTGCGGTAAAATTTTCATTTACCAATACACAGTCCAGGTTGGTTGGGTAAAAAAAATTTAAATTAAGTACCGAACAAATTAAGATTGCTAGCGCGTCAGTAAGGAATTAATGTTGATTTGGAATACTAATGAAACGTAGAATATTTAAATCTACCAAAAAAAACGATTAGTTAAAGCGATAAGATTAATATAAGCCGTAGCCCTCGACCGCCTAAGTGCAGCTACTGCCTCTTCCGTTCTGACCAATTGCTGTTGTATCTCTCTGAGCTCAAAATTACTGATTCGCCCTGCTCTGTACATTTCTTCAGCTAGAGAAAGATTTAGTCTTGCGAGCTCCTCATTATTTAGCTCAATGTCTAAAACACGGCCTGCACTTTCAAATTCTTCAAAGCGAATTCGCAACTCAGCATCTAATGCCGCTCTTAAATCTGCAATTTGAAACTCACTTATTCGGGTTTCCAGTTCAGCTATTTGGATAGTTCTCCTGCTGCGCTCACCATCGAAAATATTAAATCTTAAAGTAGCACCCACGAAAGGTCCATAATTTCTATTGGACTGTAATAGCCCCACATCCGATCTGGTGTAGGTATGATTGATACCGGCACTAAGATCCAGAGTCGGGTATTTTTCAGCCTCGCGGAGTTCTAGATTTAAGGAACTGATTTGTTGACGTATCAATTCCAACATGATTTCAGGATTTTCAGCTTGAATTTCATCTGCCAGCATATCTACATCTAAATCCGCATCCTCAAAATAGCCTTCAGATTCAAGTGAGGCTCCCGCATCTTCCACATTCATCAAACGAAAGAGGTCCATTCTGGCAGTTTTCTTCCAACTGCTCATTTGTTCAAGTCTCGCCCTTTCTCTGTTTAATTCCGACTGTGTTTGTAAGAGGTTGATTCGCGTACCACGACCTAATCTGAGTCTTTCCTGTTCCAGCCTCTCAAGATCTTCGAAAAACGCAACGCTTTGTGTAAGTAGTTCTTCAGCATCCTGATAATACAATACGGCATAATAAGCATTTGCCAGACGCACCAAAAGGTCTCTGGACAACAGTTCGACTTGCTGCTCATTTAAACGTTCATTACTCTCCAAAATAAACTTTCGGTTTCGGGCAGCACCGCCATCATACACCGTCCAATCTGCTTGTATGGCAGTATTTATCCCAAATGTACCGGCCCAGTTCGCCTCTCTCAACTGACCGTCAAAAAAGGTCTGTTTGGTATTGTTGGATGAATAATTTACCCCTGATTGAAAATAAACAGAGGGTAATAATCCTGCATTGCCGGGATGATTTTCTACACTTGCAATTTCCTTGTCAACAATTGCAATGCGAATGCCATAATTCTCTAGCATCGCTTCCCCGAATGCCTCTTCCAATGAAAGCGTCAATTCCTGACCACTTAAGTAAAGAAAGGAAGAGAAAAGAAAAAAAGAAATGATAGAAATCCTGATCATGAAGGGTTCGTTTCCTGAGTATTTAAGAGTTTACTTTTCCTGGACAATAAAACGTACATCGCCGGAATAATGTACAAAGTTAATAAAAGAGAGAACATTAATCCACCGACTACAACTATACCCATTGGGATTCTCGAAGTTGCAGAAGCTCCAAGAGCAAGAGCTATAGGTAAGGTCGCCAGAGAAGTCGCTAGACTAGTCATCAGAATCGGCCTGAACCTCAAACCAGCAGCTTCTAATGCAGCTTCTTTAAGCGTTTTAGAACTCGGTAATTTTTGGTTGGCGAACTCAACGATGAGAATACCATTTTTTGTAACAATTCCTACCAGAACAATTATACCAATCTGGCTAAATATATTCATGCTTTGCCCAAAGACGTGCAAACATATCAAGGCTCCAATTAGTGCCAGTGGAACTGTGAACATAATCACAAACGGATCCACAAAACTCTCAAACTGGGCAGCTAGAGCAAGAAAAACAAGTATTAAGGCAAAAATAAATGCAAAATAAAGACCTCCGGCACTCTCTGCAAAGTCTCTTGATGTTCCCGTAAGGGTAGTAAAAAAAGAATCATCTAAAACCTCACCGGCAATCTCATCCATAGCATCAATGCCTTGCCCTAAACTAAAGCCGTCCACCAATCCGGCCGATACTGTAGCAGATACATAGCGATTATATCTAAAAAGTTGAGGTGGTGAAGAACGCTCTTCTAGTGTAACCAGATTGGTCAATGGAATCAGCTCACCATGTCTATTCCTTACGCTCGCCTGAATTAAATCAATGGGTTCATTACGGCTGGTTCTTATGGCCTCCCCGATGACTTCATATTGCTTACCATTCATAATGAAAAAACCATATCGCTGACCGGCAAAAAAGAGCTGTAGCGTCTCAGCTATATCTCGTACACTTACACCTAAGGAGTTTGCCCTTATTCGGTCAATACTTACAGTTATCTCTGGCTTAGTAAATTTCAGATTAACATCAACCACATTGAAAGCCGGATGTTCTTCAGCTTTTTTTACAAAATCAGGAAGTACTTCACGCATTCTATCCAGAGTAGGTGCTTGAATCACATACTGAACGGGTAGCCCACTCAGGTTGCGCCCTACTTGTATGGTTTGATCCTGAGCTGCAAAAGACCTTGCAAAATTATTTGCTCTTAATTTGGGGAATATCTCATTAATGATTTCCTGTTGACTCCTGCCTCTTTCAGATGGTTCAGATAATGCAACTCTGATAAAAGATGAATTCACAGAAGTTGATGCACCAAATCCCGGGGAGGTAACAGAAATAATAGATGTTTTCTCGGGTATGGTATCAATAAACTGCAATAGCTCCATGACATACTCATCCATCAATTCAAAAGAAGTACCTTCCGGCGCTGAACTAATTATCCTGAATCTACTCTTATCTTCTAAAGGAGCCAATTCAGAGGGAAGGATATTGAGAAAATGATAAATTCCAAATCCGGCACCAAGTACAACAAAGATAGCTACCCAGTGTACTTTGAGAAAAGCCTCAAGTGATTTTTTGTACCCCCGATTCAAACCAGCAAAGAATGGTTCTGTTACTCGGTGCAAAAAGCCCTGGGTATCACGTTTTTTCAAAAGCCGAGAACCAAGCATAGGTGTCATGGTCAGGGAGACAAAAGTGGAAATGATAACAGCACCTGCTAAGACCATTCCAAATTCTCTAAATAATCTCCCTGTTGCACCTTCCAGAAAAATGATGGGCATAAAAACAGCTATCAGAGCAACGGTAGTAGCAATAATCGCAAAATAAATTTCTTTGGCACCCTCTCGTGCAGCCTCCATTGGGCTAAACCCTTTTTCTATTTTCTGGTAAATATTTTCCAACATCACTATGGCGTCATCTACCACCAGACCTGTTGCCAGTACAACTCCCAACAGGGTGAGAATATTAATGGTAAAACCAAAAACATACATCACAAAAAAGGATCCAATCAAAGAGATAGGAATGGCTACTACCGGAATCAGAGTCGTCCTCCAATCCCGTAGAAAAAAGAAAATAACAAGTACCACCAAAATAAATGCCAAAAATATGGTCGTCTGTACTTCCGTAATGGCATTCCGTATAGTAGTGGTGGTGTCTATCGCATAACCCAACTGGATGTCTTCGGGCAGTTCTCTTTGTAGCACCTCTACCCTATTGTAAAACTCATCCGCAATTTCGATGTAATTGGCTCCCGGCTGCGGGGTCACAGCTAGTCCAACCATCGGAATTTTGTTATTACCTCGCAAAAGGGTCCTCATATTTTGAGGCGCAATCATGGCATCCCCCACATCTTTCAGCCGCACAATAACCCCATTATCTTCTCTGATAATCAGATTTCTGAATTCCTCGGGAGTGCTCATTTGCCCAAAAGTTCGTATAGTCAATTCGGTTCGATAACCTTCAATATTTCCACTTGGAAGCTCTACATTTTCTCGATTTAAGGCATTTCTTACATCAACCGGGCTAACGCCAAAGGCGTTCATTTTTGCAGGATCGAGATTGAGTCGCATAGAATACCTCTTACTCCCCCAAACCCTGATCAAACTAATACCTGGAATTGTTTGCAACCGCTCTTTGAGTACTTCATCGGCAAACTGAGTGAGTTGCATCAGATCGCGTCTGTCACTTTGGACAGTAAGAACAACAACTAATGAGGATGCATCCGCATCGGCTTTTTGTACGGTAGGTGGCTCCACATCGGGAGGGAGAGATCTAATGGATCGGGAGACCCTATCCCGGACATCATTGGCAGCCGTCTCTAGATCAACATTTAAATCAAACTCCACAGTTATGGTACTTCTACCATCAGAACTGACTGAAGACATTTCGCGAATGCCGGCAATACCATTGATATTCTCCTCAAGTGGTTCAGTAATCTGGGATTCAATTACATCCGCATTGGCACCCGGATAGTTGGTTACCACAGTAATTATTGGGGGATCTACACTTGGATACTCCCTCAAACCAAGATAGGTGGATCCGATTATACCGAACAACAATATCACTATTGACATGACTGTTGTCAGCACCGGTCTTTCTATACAAACTGATGACAGGCTCATAAAAAATTAATTGTCGTTGAAAGAAATTTCCACAATATCCACTGATACTTTGGCACCGTCAGCCAAAGACATCAAACCGGTAGTAACTACCGTATCACCTGCACTCAATCCCTCCTTTATTTCCACGAAATTGTCGGTTCTGATTCCTGTTTGAATGGGCAAAGCTGTTGCCACCCCATTTTTAACAACAAAAATTATCTGACCATCAATCACAGGAATGACAGCCTCTGAAGGAACCATTGCAGCTTGAGGATTGACATCTACATTAAAGTGAATCTGAGCAAATCTACCAGGCAAAAATAAACCCTCTTCATTTTCAACCCGGGCACGAACCCGCATTGTCCTTGTTTGAGGATTGATACCCGGTTCAACAGCATATATCTTGGCCTTATGTCTTGTTGACCTGCCAACGGTAGTAAACTCCACTTCAGTTCCAACACCAATCTGGTGAACATACAGTTCAGGTATATCAAAATCCAACTTTAAAGGCCTGATTTGATGTAGGGTTGCTATTGTTGTGCCCGGTGAAACAAAATTCCCTTCACTGATATTTCTCAAACCAACCTGACCAGCAAAGGGCGCATATACATTAAGTTTTGATTTTCGGATTTCGAGCAGCTCCTTTTCTGCTATAAGGACTGATTCTCTGTTTCTTGCTCTCAACACTTCCTCCTCACTTACAGCTTGAATTTCTAAAAGAGATTCCACCCTTCTTCTTTCATCAGCTGAAAGTTCTATCTCCAAATCCAGTTTTTGAATCTGACCCTGCAGCTCTCTGTCATCCATAGAGATGAGTAGCTGGCCGGATCGGACAGTGCTTCCTTCGGAAAAATGGATAGATCGTATAATTCCGGCAATTTCAGGTGTAATATTCAATTGCTCCCAAGCTGCAAAAGAACCGGGGGTTACTATTTCATTACCAATCTCCATTACCTTAACTTCTACACCCCGCACCTGTGTCTGTGGCGGCCCTTGTCTACCGGAATGACTTGATTGATTCGGCTCTTCTGAACCACAGGAATAGAGGATCAAAACTCCCAGAAGCAGCATCATGGCTCGCTTAATTAGTAAGATTTTTTTCACGTTAAATAATTTACCCGTAAGGTAAATAATGCAAAGTTAAGATAGTTTATTGCTCGAAAGTTAAATATATGCAAATGGTGAAGTTTTCTTGACTCTTGATCCTCATTTTTGCGACAAAATGCACATCCGCAACTTATGCTTTAAACATTTAAGACCTTTATTCGGTTAAAAAACAAAATAATTCAATATGGCAAATACAAAAATCAATATGCTAGGCAATGGCCCACTTAAAGTAGAGGGAGATTTTTCAATAACCGACCCCAACGGCAATGCTGTAGATTGCAAACAAACCGTTTTCCTTTGCAGATGCGGTGAAAGCAAAAACAAGCCGTTCTGTGATGGTGCGCATAAGGCATCAGGGTTTTGTGATTAGGTTTTTTAATGGATTTTTTCAATAGTTTTACTTTTAAAAAACTATGAATTTTTCCGTTACAATGAAAATTTTAGCATTAATTTTTCCGGTATAGTGAAAAAATTAATCAACCATACCATTTCATTGTGTAAACTCACCATTGCAATCATTTAGAAAGAGAAACCTATTTCAATCAAATAGCGATTCAGCAACTTAGCAAGCTTTACCACTACCCGGAAATGCAAAGATTCATTTCCATAGGTCAGCTAATAAAACTACGGTCGGTCAGAAAAAAAAACAGAAAAATCTTTGTTATTAAAAAAATTGCATTAACTTTGGTTTTTATTATTAAAAATCAAATATTATGAGACCAATCGACCAATCGACCAATCAACCAATCAACCAATCAACCAATCAACCAATCAACCAATCAACCAATTGGTAACTTTTTAAAGCACTTTTTGATGGTTGTGTTCCTCTTTTCGAGTACTGTTTCTTTTTCTCAGGAATACACCGGCTTATTTAATTACATTCAACCGCCACAGGAATTAGATTCCCTTTCTACTATCACCCTTGAAAAAATAATTGCAGACTCTACAGTAGTAAGTTATCACTTTGTAACTGTCAATCCAATAGAACACAGCGTAGTTGACTTTAAAATCCCCATAAACTTCCCACAAGGGGAAATTAACCATGGAACACATTTGTTTGAGTATAATCATGTGGAATTTATAACTATGGAGTGAATGATTCCAAATACACAGAATCCATTAGCCTTGAAAATGTACCCTCTGGTACCTATTTTATAAAAATTAGCTCAGGTAATAGTATTTCCGAAGTACTTACCATTGTTAAACAGTAAAAAATATTTAATTATGAAAAACCTCATCTCAATCCTCATCCCCCTTCTCTTCCTTGGCTGCAAAAAGGATGAATTACCCATTGAGGTTTCTGAAGGAACGAGGCTGGTGAAAATAGATTTATTTTATTCTGGCCAATCCCTTAATGAAAGTCCTAATCAATTCGAAGAGTATTTCTATGATAATCAAAATAGGTTAATTGGAAGAGATTGGTATTATGAAAACTCACCCTTACCCCTAATAAAATATCGCAAGGAATACAATGAATCTGGAAATCTAGAAAAAATTAGTTCATCAAAATTGAAAGATGGAAATTATGAACTTTCTGCATTCTATATATTTCAGACGAATCCAGTTACACAACAAATCGAAAACGCAAGCAAATATTTAATCCCGCATGAAGGTGGTGATGCCCAAAAAGAATATGAAAGACATTTTATCTATAATGATTACCATCAAATCATCCTAGACACCCTCTTTAATCCTAATATTCAATCTTCAAATCAGTTTCCGGCAAATTTTCAATATCAATGGAAAGAGGATAATGTTGTTAGAATTGAAAAACTCTCAATAAATGGAGAAATTTTGAGTGAGATAGTTTTAAAATACGACGGCAAAACCAATCCTGACCCCTCAAATCATATTAAAACTCTATTCATGCTTAGATCAGATATAATCCCTGTGGGTCTAAACAATGTTATTGAAGCCCAATACTATGATTTTACAGGTTCAGGGCCGCGCAGAACTTGCAATCCCTGTAGAACTAATTATAAGTACAACTCATTTGGGCTTCCGTATTTTTCCTCGAGTAATGGAGGAGATAGGAGAATTTACACTTATGAAAAAGAGTAAAAAAATAAACTTGAATTTAATTAAGTTTAATCTGAACTATTTTAATATTTAAACTATCTAAACCTTTTGACTGTGAAAAACCTCATCTTAATCCTCATCCCCCTCCTCTTCCTTGGCTGCAAAAAGGATGATTTACCCATTGAGGTTTCTGAAGGAACGAGGCTGGTGAAACAGGAAATTTACTTACAGGGAACGACTTTGTATAAGGAACCGGACTTTCTAAGGCGTTTTTATTATGGCAAAAACGGCAAACTAATCCAAATGGAAATGTACGATAGAGATTTATTAAAACCAATTATGAGGACAGAAAAAAAAATTGATGAACTGGGAAATCTTACTTTGATGAAATTTTTTGCGGAAAGAGGTGAAGAAACCATGACGATGGACTCTTATAATGAAATCTACACTAATCCAGAAACTGAATTAATTGAAAAAATATCCTTTTTCTCGATTATAGATGATACAGGTATTTTAAAAAAAACTGATGAAAGACATTTAGTTTATGACGACTACCATCAATTGGTTGCTGACACAGTGAATCTAAAGCATGTATCTGG
This sequence comes from Saprospirales bacterium, assembly GCA_007693915.1. Taxonomy (GTDB): domain Bacteria; phylum Bacteroidota; class Bacteroidia; order Chitinophagales; family Saprospiraceae; genus PWJY01. The sequence goes on from RECS01000120.1 coordinate 39,689, forward strand.
ATCACATAGTGGTCTACCTACTAACTTTCAATATCATTGGAAGAACGAAAATGTAGTGAAGATTGAGAAGTTTGATGTGGATGAAAAATTAGTGGAGGTAGTTTTAATTGAATATGACAATAGTAAAAATTATCGAACTTGGGATCTGATGCGGGATGGCTTCACACTGTACCATAATCTTATTCCTAAAGGAAAAAATAACATTATTAAAGTTGAAAGATTTGAGTTTGGAGCTTTTCGATCATCTCCAACATGCAATCCCTGCAAAACTACCTACAGATACAATTCTTTTGGACTACCTTACTTCTCCCGTACAGAATACGGAAAAAGAGTGGTTTACACTTATGAAAAAGAGTAAAAAAATAAACTTGAATTTAATTAAGTTTAATCTGAACTATTTTAATATTTAAACTATCTAAACCTTTTGACTGTGAAAAACCTCATCTTAATCCTCATCCCCCTCCTCTTCCTTGGCTGCAAAAAGGATGATTTACCCATTGAGGTTTCTGAAGGAACGAGAATTACAAAAATTGCATATTATTTTTCATCAAATCCCGATGGGGAAATCCCGGCAAAAACAATTAAGTTTTATTACGATGAAAATGGAAGGTTGTTTGAAAGGCATAAAAATAAATCCGATGAATCAACAATCTGGGTTGAAAGATTTTCCTACAATGATAATGGCCGTTTAATTCTACAAAAAAATGGAAGATTAATTGATGGAGAACGAAATTTTGGTGTAAGATACACGCCATTTTATGATATTGGAAGTGATTTAATGAAAGGATATACCGTTCACTTAACTCCAAATGATGGATCAGGGTTAATAAAAAGGCAAAAACACCACTTTACTTATGACCATCAGAATCAGTTGATTAAAGACTCAATTGTGTACAGCGACGATTACTACCATCCATTGGACTTTTCTGAATTTTTTAGCGAAATTTTTAAGTATGTATGGCAAGACGGAAATATTGTTGAAGCTTATGAATACAACATATATGGAAAAAGGATTGGAGCAAGATTATTTAAATACGATTCCATGAATAATTATGGCAGAGATTTAACCATACTACCACTTTCACACATGTGGGACATGCCTTATGGAATGAGTAATAATTGGACAGCTTTTAAAGGTAGTTTCCACGTAATTTCAACTTGTGCACCTTGTGAGAGGGTTTATAAATACAATAGTAGCGGTTTTCCTTATTTAAGCAGAAAGAACAAAGGAGGTGGAGTAACCCTTTATTTTTATGAGTAATTCGACAAATTGAAATACCTTAGTTCAAATATTAGTAGCATAACTTCATTAATAAAATCTAGAAACCATAAAAACCTAATCTCAATCCTCATCCCCCTCCTCTTCCTTGGCTGCAAAAAGGATGAATTACCCATTGAGGTTTCTGAAGGAACGAGATTGATCAAAATCAATATAAAAACTAACTAAAACTATTAACTATGAAAAACCTCATCGTCATTATCCTTCTTTTCAGTTTTGCAAGTGAAATACATGCCCAACTGGGTGTCAAAATAGGCACAAACATCGCAAAATTAAATTTTGCTGAAGATGAAGATTATATAGAAATCAAATCTTTAATTGGACTCAATATTGGTGCCTTATATGAGATGCAATTATCAGAAAAATTCAGCTTGCAAGGTGAATTGCAATTTATTCAAAAAGGTTCAAGAGCAGAAGATATTGATTTTGATGAAAAGTATTCGATTAGATTTAATTATATCGACCTCGCAGTAATGTCAAAGTATTACCTCACCAATATTGGGGAATCAACAAGACTTTATCTAAGTGCTACTCCATACCTTGGTTATGCAATCAATGGAAAGTATGAGGAGGAATACGATAACAGAACTTTCTCTGAATCGATAGATTTTAAGGAAGATGGAATAAGTAGATTTGACTTTGGAATCGGGTTAGGTATTGGTCTAAACCGGAATAATTGGTTTCTGGATGTAAGATATAATATC
>RECS01000187.1 GCA_007693915.1 Saprospirales bacterium
GTTTCCATTGGCCACAATGCCATCATTCACGGTTGCACAATTGAGGATAATGTATTGATTGGCATGGGAGCTATGGTATTGGATGGAGCAGTAATTCCTCCCCTTACCATGATAGCTGCCGGCGCTTTGGTGCCTGAGAGAAAAGTTCTGGAGAGTGGATTCCTTTACATGGGTATGCCGGCAAAGAAAGTCAAACCCCTGAGCCCTGAGCAGTTACAGTTTTTTATTGAGAGAACTGCACTGAATTATGTGAAGTATGCGTCCTGGTATTGATAGACTACCGGGTTCAGTAAATCAAGATTAAATTTGATTCCTTTTTCAAGTATCTATAAATCATATTTTCATCAGGTCAAGAGGTGATCGAGATGGTTTAATTTATCGCTCCTATATCAGTACGAGCCATATATTAGAGGCAAGATAAAATATTTATTGCCTGAATTTTTAGCCCAATTTTCTAAAAAATCAGCACACCAAAACAGCTAAAAAATTGGTTATAATAGTGACTATTTTTCATTTATTAAAATCAAAAATCATGGGAAAAGAAGTAAGGTTATTTAAGACTCAAGAGAGAAAAACCAGGGCTGAAGTAGCTGATTTTCTGAGGTTACTTGCTGACAAACTAAGTGATGGTGAAGTATTGTTAAAATCCGGTAGCGAGGAGATTAGTTTGAATATTTCACCCAGCGTAACTTTGGAAATCCAGGTGGAGGATGAGGATAAAAAAAAAGGTATTCAGCACAGCCTTGAAGTAGAAATCAAATGGTATGACGGTAAGGAAGGTGTTGCTGCATCGGGCATTGAGTTGGGATAAAGAATTATTGAGCTTGTTTGCTTTTATGTAATATACCCGAAAACACTTCATTACAAGGGTAAATTTTATCTACTGGATAGCGTTTAATGTTGAAAGTGTAAAGTTTAAAAAAACTTTTAAAATAACACTTTTAAACTTCCACAAAACGCTCCTCAAGATATTTAGTTATTGTTACTTTACCTAGCAGCTGTATTTTTCTATATTGAAGGACTCTTAATTTACCCCCAACTCAATCTCCCTAAGATTTTTCACCCTATTGCGCTCAAGGAACTCATCAATTGTTTCAAAGTGCTCAATTACGCGCTTCTCTTTAAATTCAAAAACTTTGGAAGCCAGACCTTTTAGAAAGTCCCGGTCATGGGATACGAGTATCAGGGTTCCGTCGTAATCCATCAGCGCTTCCTTGAGAACATCTTTTGATCTCAGGTCGAGGTGATTGGTAGGCTCATCCAGAATGAGCAAATTGACTGGTTCTAATAAAAGCTTCACCATTGCCAATCTGGTGCGCTCACCACCGGAAAGTACACTCACTTTTTTATCTATATCATCTCCCGAAAACATAAAACAACCGAGGATATTTTTTAATTGAGTTCGGACCTCTCCGCGAGCCACTTCGTCAACCGTTTCAAAAACACTCAGGGTGGAATCCAAAAGCGAGGCCTGATTTTGGGCAAAGTAGCCTACTTTTACATTGTGGCCCAATTCACATTGACCCTGAAAATCAATCTCTCCCATCAGGGCTTTAATAAAAGTGGATTTTCCCTCACCATTTCTACCTACAAACGCCACTTTTTCTCCCCGCTCTATCGTCATGGAAGCATTTTTAAAAACCTCCAGACTGCCGTAGCTTTTACAAACATCTCTTGCCATCACAGGATAATCTCCTGATCTGGGAGCAGGTGGGAAGCGCAATTTCAATGAGGAAGTATCTATCTCATCTATTTCAATGGGTTTCATTTTTTCCAGTGTTCGCTCCACTGAATTCACCTGATTGGATTTTGAATAAGTTCCTCTAAACCGCTCGATAAATCGCTTACTGTCTTCAATGGTTTTTTGTTGTTCCTTCCACGCTTTAAGTTGAGCTGCCCTCCTCTCCGCTCTCAATTCCAGATAATGTGAGTAATTGGCTTTGTAATCGTAGGCCTTTCCCATAGTCAACTCAATGGTTCTGTTGGTGATATTATCGATAAAGGTCCGGTCGTGAGAAATCACCATCACTGCCTTGGCTCTGTTGACCAAAAAGTCCTCTAACCACACCACTGACTCAATATCGATATGGTTGGTAGGCTCATCTAAAAGGATTAAGTCAGGCTTTTGTAATAGAATTTTAGCCAATTCAATTCTCATTCTCCAGCCACCGCTAAACTCACTGGTCTGACGTTGTAAATCAGCTCTTTTAAAACCAAGTCCAAAAAGAGTCTTTTCCACTTCAGCATCTACATTTATCTCCTCTATTGCATAGTACTTTTCACTCAAGTCTGACAATTTTTCAATAATAACCATGTACTCGTCAGATTCGTAATCCGTTCTTGTTTCCAACTCCTCGCCCAGTCTGTCCAATTCAGTTTTCATCAACCTAATTTGATTAAAAGCCTTGGCAGCTTCTTCAGCTACTGTGCAATCATCTTCAGTGAGTAGGTGCTGGGGAAGGTACGCTATCACTGCCTCCTTGGGGTAATTAACACTTCCCCGACTGGGCTTATCGATTCCGGCTATTATTTTCATCATGGTGGACTTCCCGGCCCCGTTCTTGCCCATCAGTGCTATTTTGTCGTTTTCATTGATAAAAAAGGATATATCGCTGAACAGGGTTCTTCCACTAAATTCAACAGTAAGAGAATCTACAGTTATCATGTCACGTTTTTTAGAGGGGCAAAAGTACGGATTTTTAATGTAGCTGAAATAGCTGTCGGGTTAAAGCTAAAGACAAGTTTAAAAAAATCTAAAGGTTGTATTCCAATGTCCTTTGGAGTTAATTTTCCTCACTGTAATGCTTCAGCAATTCCAATTCAATTTGTCTTCGGTTGAGGTCTGTTGCCAATAACCTGACTCTGATCTTGTCACCCATTTTGATAATTCGCCCGGTTTTTTGACCTCTTGCAGCCAATCGGTGTCCGGTCATTTCGTAGTAATCATCCATGGAGTCAAAAGAAATGAGACCTTCACAGAGAATATTTTCAAGTTCAACAAAAATTCCCCTTTCAATCATACCGGTGACATAGCCGTCGAACTCCTCACCTGCTCGCTTCTGGAGGAATTCTACTTGTTTGTATTTGATGGATTCGCGTTCAGCGCTCATTGCATGTCTCTCCATAGCTGAGATGTGCTGACATTTCATCTCGAGTTCTTCTTTATCCATTCGGTAAGTCGAATTGATGTTTTTTTCTAAAATTCTGTGGGCAAGCACATCACTATACCTCCTAATGGGTGAGGTAAAATGGGAGTAATGCTCAAAGCCAAGGCCATAATGGCCTATGTTTTCAGTGGTATAAATCGCCTTTGCCATCGATCGAATTGCCAATGGTTGGAGAACCTCAAGGGCGGGATTTGATTTCGCTGATTCCGACAAGCGATTAAAAGACTGTGCAATTTTCTGGGGAGTAGACAAATTAAAAGCAAATCCCAGTTCCTTAGCGAACAAAGCAAAGTCGGCAATTTTCATTGGATCCGGGAGATCGTGAACCCGATAAACAAAAGGAATGGGTGCTCCACTTTTTTTCTCGTTAATAAAAGCACCTACTTCCCTGTTGGCTAAAAGCATAAAATCCTCCACCAGCATATGCACCGGCTTGCGCTCTTTTACAAAAATCTCTACAGGATAGCCGTCATCGTCAAGTTTGAAGCGCACTTCATCAGTTTCAAAATTAATGGAGCCCGCCTTAAATCTCCTGTCTCTAAGAATCCCGGCAATATGATTTAACTCGAGAAGAGCATCTACAAAATCACCTTTTTTGCGATCCATGATTTCTTGCGCCTCTTCATAAGTAAACCTTCTCTTTGAATGAATTACACTTTTACCAAACCACCTCTTGACTACTTTGGTATTTTGATCTAACTCAAAAAGTGCAGTAAAAGCCAATCTATCTACATTGGGGCGCAGTGAACAAAGGTTATTAGATAGTTTTTCCGGAAGCATGGGCAACACTCTATCCACCAAGTAAACTGAAGTAGATCGTTCAGCTGCCTCTTTATCTAAAGCGGAGCCTTCACGAACATAATGCGTTACGTCTGCAATGTGCACACCAATTTCCCGATTGCCATTTTCCAGGGTACGAAAAGAAAGGGCATCATCAAAATCCTTAGCATCAACAGGGTCAATAGTAAAGGTGTCCAAATATCTTAAATCAGCTCGTCCGACTAAATCATCTTCCATCAATTCATCACCGATTTTCTCCACCTCTTGCAGAACTTCTGAGGGAAAATTCAGTTTAAAACCGTTTTTCAAGAGAATAGACTTCATCTCAATATCATCACTCCCCTGTTTTCCGAGCTTTTCAACCACTTTTCCTATGGGTGAATGACTGTGTCGCTCCGGCCAGCTAATTACCTCAACGATTACCTTGTCACCGGATTCTACTTTCCCAGCCTCTTCGTCTCTGAGCCAAATATCAAAGGGATTCCCTGAATTATCCGTACCTACATACATCCTATTATCAGCATAAAAAACAGTACCGATAAACTCTTTTGTGTGTCGCTTGAGCACTTTTATTATTTCCCCTGAAGGATTGGTCTTTCGCCCACCGGTAAAAATCCTGGCCTCCACAGTGTCTCCATTCAATGCGCCATTAATTTTTCTTGAGGAGATATAGATATCTTTATCGAGTTGATCTGTTGCAATATAAGCAGAACCAGTCCGGGTCATATCTACTTTACCTGTAAATACAGCACCCTCGGGGTTCTTTTTTTCATTTTTGAAAAAAAACCTATCCAATCGGAATTTTCCATCAATAGGTTCATAAGCTTTGGATTGCTTTTTTAATTTAGATAAATGAGACTTTACCTCAGCAATCAAATGAGGTACTTTTAATTTTTTAGCTATTTGTTTAGCCGAATAAGTTTTTTTCGGTTTGGATTCTAACAGGTCGAGAATTTGTGTTTCAAGCTCTGATATATTATTTACTATTTTATCTTTCTTAGAGAATTTTTTACTCAAAATATTTCGTTTTTTGATTTTTAAAAAGGGAGGGCAGTGAGACTAAGAGCGAAGTTTTACTGATTTTGCACTATACTGCCATCATTTAATAACTCAATAACTGTAGAAATAGTTTCTTTATTGAGTCCGGAGTCTCTTGAAGTCTCTTCGATGCCACTTACCGTATGTATGAGCCAATCTTCATCAAAGTGGGCTGCAGTTCTTAGGATTTTATCTCCTGCCATAACCATTCCTCCAATAATTTTAGATTGAAGAGCCTCTGCCTTTTCATTAAACGTTATCAGATAAAATTGCTTTTTTGTCAATTCTGCTACCCAGACAACAAGCGCGTGGAACTTTTGCGTACCCTTAAGTCTGAAACAGGGTACAAACTCTGTATACTCATCTATAAACTCTGAAGGAAAAAAAGTGCCAAGAAACTCATCTACCATTGCGGGTGGAATCGGATCGTGACGGGTTGATAATTCCCTTTCTGTTTCATCCGTAAGGGTAACAGGCAAATCAATCTCAGGAAATCTGCTGAGAAAATTGGTGAAGGATATTTTTCTCTTTTTTATCATAGTTGTATAGAGTATTCTTTAACTATTGAGTAAATGAATGGTGGGTTCAAATCCGCCAACCCACCATGGTGCGATAATCCATCTTTTGACTGAAATAATTTGAAAATCTAGCTTGAACTAAGGCATAATATCTATAAGAATTGATTTCTAGTGCTGGCTTTCTAGACTATAACAAGATTAAAATGAATTTTTAAAATTATCTTTTCTCGAATTCCTGCACTCCCACTAATTTAAAGAACAATTTTCAAGGTCTCGACAAAACCCTTTTAACAGCAGCAACCACATCACTCACATCAAGACCGTATTTTTTCATAAGATCCATGGGTTTTCCACTTTCTCCGAAACTATCATTGACAGCAACAATTTCAATAGGCATAGGATGTTTTCGGCCTAAAAGGGAAGCGATAGACTCTCCAAGTCCTCCAGCTAGCTGATGTTCCTCAGCTGTAACGACTTTACCTGTTCTCGCTGCAGATTCCAGAATTATTTCCTCATCCAAAGGTTTGATGGTGTGGATGTTAATTATCTCGCAACTAATCCCTTCTTTTTCAAGTTGATCAGCAGCTAAAAGAGCATTCCAAACCAGATGTCCGGTAGCGAAAATACTAACATCTTTACCGGGATTGAGCAAAATGCCTTTTCCTATTTCAAATGGGATATTTTCCGGCATAAAAACAGGCCATCCCGGTCGTCCAAAGCGAAGATATGCCGGTCCTACATGATCGGCCAAAGCTAGAGTAGCAGCTTTTGTCTGTCTGTAATCACATGGATTGATTACCGTCATTCCGGGCAACATCTTCATCATGCCTATATCTTCGAGAATCTGATGCGTAGCACCGTCTTCTCCCAGGGTAATACCTGCATGGGATGCACAAATTTTTACGTTTTTGTGAGAGTAAGCAATCGACTGTCTGATTTGATCAAAAACCCTACCCGTAGAGAAGTTGGCAAAAGTTCCCGTAAAAGGGATAAAACCTCCCGTTGCAAGACCAGCAGCTACTCCCATCATATTGGCCTCTGCCACACCACTCTGAAAAAACCGCTTTGGGTAGTGGTCTATAAATTTATTCATTTTCAAAGAACCGGCGAGGTCAGCACAAAGTGCGACCACATTTTCATTTTTCTGTCCCAGTTCAAACAGACCATCACCAAAGCCATCACGAGTAGCCTTCTTTTCTGTATATTTCAGTAGTTGCTTTAACATTTCCGGAAAATTTTCAGTTTATTTTTAAAATTTAATAGTCGCCTAATGTTTCCTCGAGTTGAGCAAGTGCTTTTTCGGCTTGATCGTCATTGGGGGCTATTCCGTGCCACTTGTGTGTTCCCTGCATAAAATCCACTCCATAACCCATATCCGTCTTCATCAGAATAACAACCGGTTTACCTTTTCCGGTTTCAGCCTTAGCTGCTTTCAACCCTTTTACCACAGATTCCATATCATTCCCCTCCATTTCCAGCACTTTCCATCCGAAAGAAAGCCACTTTGCTCTCAGATCGCCCAGTGAAATAACTTCGTCATTGGGCCCGTCAATCTGCTGTCCATTCCAATCTACCGTCACAATGAGGTTGTCCACCTGATGGTGTGCAGCAAACAATAATGCCTCCCAGATTTGCCCTTCCTGCAACTCTCCATCACCGGTCAAAGCATAGACAAAACGATCGTCATTATTCAACTTCTTTGAAAGTGCCAAACCTACCCCTACAGATAAACCCTGACCCAGTGAACCAGTGGCTACTCTGACTCCCGGCAGTCCCTCATGTGTAGCCGGGTGTCCCTGTAATCTGCTATTTATCTCGCGAAAAGTATTGAGCTCTTTTACATCAAAGTACCCGCTGCGTGCCAACACTGAATAAAAAACGGGAGAAATATGACCGTTTGAAAGGACGAATACATCTTCTCCTTTTCCGTCCATATTAAAATCCGGATTGTGGCGCATCTCACTAAAATAGAGTGCTGTAAAAAACTCAGTACAGCCCAGAGACCCTCCGGGGTGTCCGGATTGCGCTTTATGCACCATACGCACTATATCGCGTCTTACCTGACTGGCTGTTTTTTTCAAATCTTCAATACTGGTCATTGGTTTTTGGTTTAATCAAAAAATCTCAATTTTTTTCAACAGGAAATATTCCATATGAGGCTGCAAAGGTAAGGTTTATGTTGGTAATTATGTAGGTGATTCGTAAGATTGTTAATTCTTAGAGTCTGAGAAAAAACTCTACTAATTTGCGTTTAAAAAAAGCTGAACAAAAAAATCAGGTTTGACATAGAATCTATTAAAAGAGGAGACTACTATCTAGATTATGTCAAGATAAAACAACCTAGATTTAACTATCCAAATCAACACACTTCACTTAAGATTTTTACTTTACATAATATTTTAGTATTTTGTGCCACAAATCAATAGCTATAAGTTTTTAGTAATTGAAAACTTTGGAAATACAATCGTTAAAATTCCATTTGACCTGCATTTAAAACATCAAGCATGAAAACCTACACCAATCTCAAAATTTCCCTGACATTAATTCTTTTCATGGTTTGTTCAATCTACGGTTATATGGTGGGTCAAACTTCATCGGATGAGGGCATTTCAACCGATGGTGAATCCAATAGCTTTAGGACAATTTCACCAAAAAACTCATGGACGAGCTATACATATAATCCCATGACGGGAAGTAATGTTCAGCCTAGACAATATCGGTTTCATGAAGATAGTGTTGAAGTTGGTGGAAATTGGTACTTTCAACTACAATTGTCTAATTCAGAAGAGGGAGAAAATTGGAGTGACTTAGAATTGTTCAGAGAGGAGAACGGAAAAATATTTGTTCTTAAGTACGGTGATGAATATTTACTTATGGACTTTAATTTAGAAGCCGGTGAGACCTTTTCCATTGAACAACCTAATGGCGGAGGCTGGACTAATAATTTTTTAGTCATCTCAGTGGACAGCATAGAACTGATGGATGGAAGTCAGAGAAAAAGAGTTGGTCTAGGGTGTTATGAAGAGGATGTGGTATGGCATTATTGGGTGGAAGGAATGGGGTCTCTTACTCAAAATCTTGATTTCTATCATTGTGCTCTTGATGTTTCACATGATCCCATTTTATGTTTTTACCAAAATGGGGAGATAATATATTTAGACGAGAATTATGATGAATGTTGGATCACTACCTCAGTAACCGACATACAAGCCCAAGGCATCAATATCTACCCCAATCCGACAACTGACTTTCTTACTATTGAGTTTGAAGATGCTCCTACTCAGGATATCATGTTTACGGTATATGATTACACCGGAAAACAGACTAGAAACTTCCATTATTCCGGCTTTCAGTCTCTTTATCGCATACATGTATCAGACCTCTCTCCCGGGTTTTACTATTTAAGTTGGGAGCAGAATGGCATTCCCTATAGCTACAGATTTGTGGTTGGTGAGTAAGTGATGCAGATAATCTAGATTTCGAGCACTGAGATTAATTCCAAATTGATCCATTAATTGTTAATGGTTAATTGTCAATTGTTAATATTGGTTTTAGTTGATTTTAAAATACTAGTCAACAACTTAATGATTTCAACCGCATCTGTGTTTAGGCTTTCAAATTCCCCTTGGTCCAAATAATCCGTTTCTTTTAATAATTCAAGCCAATAAATACTTTCATTGATTTCTTTTTGAGCAATTGCCATTTTGTGAATAAAATCTCTTTTGGTTTCTGCATGCTCCGCTTCTCTTATCATTGCTCCTACACTTGTACCTGAACGCAATAATTGTTTCGATAAAACATACTCTTTTTTTTCAGTTACGAAAAACTGATATAAGCGCACAATTTTAATTGCAAACTGAAAACTCTTATTTTTTACTATATTTTTTCTCACTTCATTACCCATTATCCCCTTCGTCTCCGCTCAGGGCAGCGCATTAACCATTAACCATTAAATCACTTCCCTCTCTCTCCTACAAAGTGATCTTCCTTGTATTTAAACAAGATATTGAAAGTGGTAAGGCTACCATAAATTCGGGTGAGATATTGCTGAAGATTGACTTTCTCTTCCTCAGTCAAACCAGAACTATTGATCCGCTGCTCCATCACCCTGAGTCGGTCTCTGGTCATGACTATTTTCTTAAAAAATACATCAATCGGCACCTCCTTGGGTTTGAGATCGTCATCATAAGGTTTGAGTATCATGGTTCCTTGTTTCCATTTATCACCCAGCTCAACAACCTCTGTAATATCAGAAAATGAGCGAAGGACTTTAACTAAAGACTTTTCAAATTCATTCAGGCTCATGGCTTGAGGAGTATCTATTTTCTCGATTACCTCCCAATTGTTGTAGGTTTTTCCAATCATCTTAATTCCGGCATCGATAAATGCCACCTCATAGGCCACCTTGTGCAATGCAATGATCACACCGGCTCCATGCTCAGGGTGCTTTACTCTTGATCCTACACCCAATAAATCAGTTATTTGACTCATACTTTTATTTTTTAATTTTCAATTTTAGGATAATGATCGTCCCAGTCTTTTACTTTAGGTTCTCCCAGTTTACCTACACTTTTGGCTACCAGCATGGAAACTGTGGCATCGCCCGTAACATTGGCTACTGTCCTGCACATATCCAGAGGGCGATCGACTGCAAAGATAAGGGCTAAACCGGCTTCCGGTATGCCTGCCTGTGCTAAAACTATCACCAACATCACCATTCCGGCAGAGGGAACCGCAGCCGAACCAATAGAGGCCAAAGTTGCGGTAAGCACTATGCCTAACTGGGCGGTCAAAGATAATTCAATTCCAAATGCCTGGGCGATAAAAACGGCAGCAATAGCCTGGTACAAACTGGTTCCGTCCATATTTATAGTCGCCCCAATGGGCAACACAAAACTCGTTACTTCTTTATCTACTCCGAGATGCTCTTCCGTTCGCTCCATAGTTACCGGCAGTGTGGCTGCACTTGAACTGGTAGAAAATGCTACTAATTGAGCAGGTGCAATACCATTGAAAAAGAATCCAAAACTTTTCCCGGTAAAAATTCTCATCAAAAGGGGATAAACTATACCTACCAAAATAGCCAGTCCCAATACCACACAAAGGGCGTACCACAACAAGGCTATGAAAATATCAACAGAAGGGGATTCGGCAACTAAGGCAGCCAAAAGAGCCGCCACACCATAGGGTGCCGTAAGCATGATGAGATCGATGAGTTTGAGAATAACTTCATTGAGTCCATCAAAGAATTTTTTGACTATACTAACTTTTTCATTGGGCAGTAAAATCAGCCCTATTCCAAAGAAAATGGAAATTACAATAATCTGAAGCATGTTGCCATTGTCCGACAAAGAAGCAAACACATTTTCTGCAAAAAGATCTTCAAGGGGCTGCAATGGACCGGCTTCTTGTGCCTGCTGAGCCATACTTCGAGTGCGGTCTGCCTGAGTGGCATATGCCTGCTCTAATTCTGTGCGGGTCTGTTCATTGATGGTTTTTCCCGGCTGTACAATATTGACTATTGTCAATCCAATAGTCACCGCAAAAACCGTGGTTACCAGATAAATACCAATGGTCCTTTTTCCCAAAATGGAAAGCTTTGAGATATCCTGTAAGTCGCTCAGCCCCTTAATCAACGAGGCAATAATGAGCGGCATAGCTATCATTTTCAAGACATTGATAAAAATAGTACCCAGGGGTTTAACCCAATCTATTATCAAACCGGGTCCGGATTCAAATTGGACGGCTATTACACCAACTATTACCCCAATTACCATCCCAAGCATTATTTTCCAGTGCAGTGCCAGTTTCTTCATTATTATTTTTTTGATAAAAAAAATTGAAAATACAACTCAATCCCCAATTGACCGCCAAATTAATAAAATTACCGATGAGAGGGTAAAATTTAGAAAATTTAATCAGTTAGTACACTCACATGATTGATTAAACAAATTGGTTTC
>RECS01000101.1 GCA_007693915.1 Saprospirales bacterium
TAAGAGTATCGCCGCAATTCTTAATTTTTCTTAAGAAAGAATCTCCAACTTAGCAAACTTAAGCATTATCTTCTTTTCAGGATTTTCAGAATCCGGGAAATATATGGTGGCCACCCTGTTTTCATTTTTGCCTTCAATGCCTTTTACCGTCCCGTTTCCAAAGCGAATGTGCCTTACCTTCATACCATCCTTAATGTCTGCAGGATTGCTCACTTTGAAATCTTTTGGTGGTCCAACATAGGATTTTACCGGACCGCGCTTTTGTATTTGAGGTCCCGATACTCTAGAGACCATTTTTTGTTCAGGCTCATCAAAATGGGCAACTTCAGGATTTAGATAATGTTCTGCATCAATTTCAGCCAAGAATCTGCTAGGTTCATTAAAGCGCATACTGCCGTATTGATACCTTGAATTAGAATAGGACAAAGTGAGTTGTTCCATAGCTCTCGTAATAGCTACATAGAAGAGACGTCGCTCCTCATCCATGCCGGATGAACTGTCTTTAGCCATAAATGAGGGAAAGAGGTTTTCTTCTAAACCCACTACAAATACAGATTTAAACTCCAGACCTTTTGAGGCATGGGCAGACATCAGCAGTACTTGATCATCATCGCCCTTTTCTTCATCAAAGTCAGTTATCAGCGCAACACTTTGCAAATAACTGCTGATCGATTTATCCTGTTCACCGGGCAAATCTGTAATTAATTCATCACTTTCAATAAATTCCTTAATGCCATCCAGCAGGGCAGAAATATTTTCTTGTCTACTCATTCCCTCAATAGAATTGTCTGCAGCTAAATCCGATAGCATACCTGAACTCTTATAAGCCAAATTTGCAAGATCATATGCGTTTGTAGTTTTTGCTGCTCCCGATAATTTTTTGATCTGCTCTTTAAATTTTCGCAATAAGCCGGTAGTCCTTGCATTAAAAATATCTTTATCTAGTGCTTCCCAGGCAGATACCCCTTCACTGTTGGCGACAGTCATTAACTTGTCCAGGGTAGTTTTTCCTATCCCTCTCTTTGGATAATTGATCACTCTTCGGAAAGCTTCATCGTCTTTTTGGTTTACAGACAATCGCAAATAGGCCATCAAATCCTTCACTTCTTTACGCTGGTAAAAAGAAAGACCACCATAAATTTTATAAGGGATATTCATCCTTCGCAATTGCTCTTCAAAAACACGGGATTGTGCATTCGTTCTGTAAAGAATGGCTATTTCCTTATTTTCGTAGTGATAGCGGTTCTTTTGCTCTACAATTGAGCCTGCTATACGCCGTGCTTCTTCAGTATCAGAAAGCGCTTTTATCAAATTGATTTTACTCCCACTGTCGTACTCTGTCCATATTTTTTTCTTAATCTGCTTAGCATTATGGGAGATGACACTGTTGGCAGCACCTACTATGTGAGGAGTGGACCGGTAATTCTGTTCAAGTTTAAAGGTTTGCAGAGTAGGGAAATCTTTTTTGAAATCCAGAATATTGGAAATAGTCGCCCCCCTGAAGGCATAAATACTCTGTGCATCATCGCCTACAATACAAATATTCTCAGGGCTGCCCTGATATTTGCTGAGTCGTTTAATGATGGCATATTGGAGAAAGTTGGTATCCTGAAACTCGTCCACAAGGAGATGAGTAAATTTTTGTCTGTACTTGTCAACTACATTGTCTTTGTTCTCGTAAAAAAGCCTGAAGGTCATCAGCAACAAATCATCAAAGTCCATTGCACCTGCTTTTTCACATCGTGTGACATATTGTTTGTAAATTTTATGCATTGCAGGCCTTTTGTCCATTTGATCTCTTGAGATCAATTCAGGATTATTTGCATACGCTTTCCATGTAATCAGATTGCTTTTAGCATTGGAAATCCTGGAAAGCACAGCGCCTGCCGGATACTGATTTTTTTCCAATCCCAGCGTCTTTATTATATCTCGAATTAGGGTTTTGGAATCTTCAGTATCATAAATAGAAAAAGTAGGAGGGTAGCCCAGTTTCTCCGATTCCATTCGCAATATTCTGGAAAAAATAGAGTGAAAAGTACCTGCCCAAACTCTTCTAGCTTTCTCACCAATTACCTTAGCAATACGCTCCTTCATTTCCCGAGCTGCTTTATTGGTAAATGTAAGTGCTAATACTTGATGTGGTGGTACACCCGAGTGAATCAGATTAGCTATTCTAAAGGTAAGTACACGTGTTTTTCCGGATCCAGGCCCCGCAATGACCATAATCGGTCCATTAATAGTGGTGACAGCCTGCCTCTGAACAGGATTCAGTTGCTTTAAAAATTCATTCATATCGCAAAAATACTAATCTGAACTGAATCTCCGACTTGAAGCTAAAGATTATTCATAATTGATCTTAAAGCTGCATGATTTACAAGTGGCTAAAATTAGTTTTTTAATTGATCCCAGAACTCTATAGCCCTTCTCGTGTGTGGTATACAGATTGATCCTCCAACAAGATTACCGATGGCCAGAATTTCAAAAAACTCTTTTTCATTTAGTCCCTCTTGATAACACTTTTCTACGTGGTAGTTTATGCAATCGTCACATCGCAATACAAGCGAGGCTACCAAACCCAACATCTCCTTGGTTTTCTTGTCTAGAGCACCCTTGTCGTAGGCTGCTGAATCCAGAGCAAAAAACCTTTTTATGGTTTTATTATCCGTCCCCAGAATTCGCTCATTCATTTTTGAGCGGTACTCATTGAATTCGTTTACTGATTCACTCATATATAGATCTTTTAAATTCCCTTTAAATTAACTTGCCTCCAGGCTGATATCATCATTCTCAATACAAACAATCCACCACTAATCAATGTGGCTGTTGCAAAAAACACCATTTGGGTTTTGATGTAACTATTTAATGAGACTTGTCTTTGATAAGAAAGTTCACCCATAAGTTCTGACATGGTATGCTCGTCCATCCAAGTTTGAAAATAACCAAACTGTCCCGCCATGACGAAAAGAATCGGTACAGTAATCAATCCTAGAAGAAACTTTAACCAGAAATACATGCGTAGCGCTGAGTATTTTAGAAAAACAACATGACGGGAAAAATGAAAAAATAATAGCACAAATAGGATGTTGAGGAGAGTAAATGGGTAGTTATCCATACTCCTGAAAATAGGCAACATGACCATTGCTAAGAAAACCAATGAAATAACCCACCACAATCCCTCTATTTGCCATAGGTACTTTTTCTCTTCCGGGCTGGTTCCCAAATCCGGGGGACTATATTTAAATATTTTCATAAGCGTTCAACAGTAAATAATGTATCTGGGTTTGAGAATTAATATCAATATTCAATGGTGTACTCGTAAGAAGTTTTTGGTTTTTGCTCATCCTTTTTTTGACTGGAGTAACTGATTTCAACTTTCTTTGGAGCATCCTTTTTCTTGGGAAGTGTAAACTTTATGTGTATTTTTTTATGAAAAAGAACCTTGAGCTTCCTATTTTTTGGAACGTGAAATTTAAGCATTTTTACCACTCTTTGCGCTTCCTCATCACAACCGTAGCCAAGACTGTTTTTGACTTCTGTTTTGATCACCTTGCCATCTTTGTTTATGGTGTATCGGACGATAACCACTCCTTCAATTTTGTTCTTAAGGGCTTCTTTTGGGTATTTTAGATTTCTTTTTATAAAATCAAAAAGAGCTTGTCTGCCTCCTTCATAAATGGGTTTTTTTAAAAAGTGCTTGTCCTTAGCTTCACGCATAAAAAATATTGGTTTAATGTTGTCTTGCTGAATTTTCCTCAATTCGATAGGTCATCTTTTTTACTATTTTAAACTCACTGAGGAAGTTGAGAGCAATTACCCTGATAACAGTGTATGAGGGAATTGCCAGTATCATTCCAACTATTCCTCCCATTTTTCCGGCGATAATGATAACTAGGAAAATTTCTAATGGATGAGCAAGTACTGAAGTGGAGAAAATATAGGGTTGTAGTACCATATTATCCAACAATTGCATACTGGCAAAAATGATGAGAATCTTTATGATTAAAGGCATCATTTCTGTGTAGAACTCCATATCTACATTTGCAGAAATGGTCAGAAAAACACCAAAAATGGCTCCGATTATTGGTCCAATATAAGGTATTAGGTTAATTACCGCAGCAAAAAATGCGATCAATAAGGCGTTTTGAACGCCAAAGAGACTGAGTAAAATGGTTAAGTAAAGTGTAATAATTGAAATCTGTACCAAAATCCCGGCAAAGTACCTTCTCAATAGATAAGTGGTATCACCCAATACATTTTTCACCTGATCTACATACTCGTCAGGAACCAATGCCAATATGAAGCTGACAAACATACCTTGATCCTGTAAGAAGAAAAAAGTAATAAAAAGTATTGCAAAAGTGGCTATAAAAATATTGGTAGCAACTCCTACCAATGAGGTGAGATAAGATCCAATATCCGCCGGACCGCCTAATTGATTGAGGTTGTGTTCGATGATCTCGGAAGGACTTTTTTCAATTACGGTCAAGCCGTAGCGTTCCATTCGATCAATAAACTCAGCTAGTGGAGCCTCAAGGGCAATAGCTATAGATTGAATATTAACCTCCCCTATAGAAATGGCCTGTTGTATCATTATGGGAACAATAGTTGCCAAAATGAGCAATAGTAAGAGTATAAAAATGATTAATGTCAGGACTGCACTCACCTGCGGACCGTATCTAAATTTCCGCAATTTTAATTTATCCAGAAACAGATACATTATGGGTTGACCAATCAGGGACAGAATAAAAGAAACCAAAACATAGGTAACTACATCTGCAAAGAAATAAAACGCAAGCGCTACAGCTACAATTGCTGTAAGCAAAAACACATAGCTTCCCTTTATCCTGTTGGCAAAGTCCATATTGTATTTTTACAAATCAGTTCTTAATTTTATCTCCACTCTCCACATTCCCCTCAAGTCACCAGGTGCAAAGTTAATCGCCTTATCTTCGGGATATAATTCACGGATATAAGCTAAATTTTCTTCTCCTATAGCGGATTTTGGTCCGTGACATGCCATACATTGGGGCTGTAGAGGTATGGGTTTGTAAAAAATCACGCTCTTATCACCTGCTAATTTCACTCTTTCCGCAGTTGGCAAACGATCAGCATCCATTTTATCGTACTCTTCAAATACCTTCCTGTCCATTTCAGTTTGCAAGCGGTTATCCGGATTTCTATATCGCTCAGCAAGTCGAATAATGTGTGCATCAAACTCATTAGACAAAGAGTCTGTAAGCGGATAGGCCTGGAGATTGCAGTAAGCCATAGCGCCCTGAACTCCATCTGCTTGCATAGCTCCCATTAACTCACCGCTTAATACAGAAAATACTGCAGCAGTAATTTTATTACCGGTTTCCAGATAGTATTTTTTCTGGTCTTCGGTTAAGCTTAAACTTTCTTTTTCTGAACTAGTCTTTTCTCTTTCTTCACCGCTGCCACATGCTGCAACAAAAAGCATCATGGAAATGGGAAATATAATAATAAGTAGTCTTTTCATTTCCTTTGATTTTGTAGTTTATTCTGATTTATTAAACGCAAATTTTCATATCCACTTCCTAGGTTTTAAAACCCAAAATTAGCTTTTTTCTGCCTAAGAAGTATCATTATTGTCCGATAGAAATTCAATATTTCGCTTCAACCCTCTGAATTTCGTTCGTTTTACTGCCGAACCCTGAAATAATTCAGAAAACTCCTCTTGGTCTAAACTAAGCCACTCTTCTTTGTTTTTTTTCAAAAGATGTTCATCGGCTTCCAGTTTCGGTTCATTGTGCTCCTCTGAAAAGCGATTCCAAGGACATACTTGCTGACACAGATCACAGCCAAACATCCAATTGTCCATTTTACCTTTAAATTCTGTGGGAATCTCGTCTCTTTTCTCAATGGTTAGATAAGATATACACTTGGAAGCGTCCATGGTGTAACCCTCCTCAAGTATAGCGGACGTAGGACAGATATCAATACACTTTCTGCAGGTTCCGCAATAGTCTTTTATGGGTTGGTCTTCAGGTAGTTCCAGTTCGGTAATCAGACTCGCCAGAAAAAAGTAACTACCTTTTTTAGGGTGTATAAGTAAGGTGTTTTTGCCCTTCCAGCCGGCGCCTGCCCGCTCAGCCCAATCCCTTTCGAGTACCGGAGCAGAGTCCACAAATCCCCTGCCTGTAGTTTCCCCCCATTTGTCGTCTATTTTTTCTTTTAACTGATTGAGTTTTTTTCTGATAATGTCGTGGTAATCTTTACCTAGCGCATACATAGCTATTTTCGGAGCCTCTGGATCGAGTTGCTTTTTTTTCGTAAAATAATTAAAAGTAAAAATGATAACCGATCTGGCACCGGGAACCAGTTGAGTTGGATCGACCCGCTTTTCAAAGTGATTTTCCATATACCCCATACTGCCGTGATATCCCAGATTCAACCACTCTTTTAATCGCTCTGCTTCCCTGTCCAATCTGTTCGCCTTAGCCACATTCATTGACGAAAAGCCCAGATCCAAAGCCCACTTTTTTATCCATTCCTTTTTCTCAAAATTATCCATTGGAGGGAGTATGTCGTTATCTTTGTATGATTAACTGAAAAAACAATGCCAATAATCTCTTAAACCAAAATCCAGCCATAATCGTTTTTTACCCATGTCAATAAAAATCAAAGAAAAGACTTACGCCATAAAAGAAATCTTTTACACCCTTCAGGGGGAAGGTTTTCATGCCGGCAGACCGGCTGTTTTTCTGCGTTTTTCCGGCTGTAATCTTTGGAGTGGATTGGAAAAAGACCGGGAGAAGGCAATCTGTAAATTCTGCGATACTGATTTTTGGGGTACAGATGGAACCTTCGGGGGCAAATATACCGCAACAGAATTAGCCCAACAAGTCACAGCTCTTTGGCCGAAAAAAGGTTGGCAGGAAAGCAGATTTGTGGTTTGCACTGGTGGAGAACCCATGCTCCAAATGGATGAACAGCTTGTTGATCAGCTCCACAATCAAGGATTTGAAATAGCTATAGAGACCAACGGAACTATAGCTGTGCCGAGGTCAATAGATTGGATTTGCGTAAGTCCCAAACAAGGCTCGGAGGTCGTCCAAAAATCGGGGGATGAACTGAAACTTGTGCACCCCCAAACCGGATATGCACCCAAACAATTTGAAGACTGGGATTTCAATCACTTCCTTCTGCAACCCATGGATGGTCCGCTTTTAGTGGAGAATACCAAAATTTGCCTCAACTATTGCATGCAAAATCCACTCTGGAAATTGAGTGTTCAAACACATAAGGTTCTGGGAATAAGATAACTTAAAAAGCTCTTGAGTGCTGGTCTTTGAATCACATATGGCATATAGTGAATTTATCAAGCCCCAGGCATGAAAGCGTTTTTTGTAACCATTGACCATTGACCATTGACCATTGACCATTGACCATTGACCATTGACCATTAATCACGTCAGCCCACTCCATTTCATTCCGTGTCCTTATGGGACAAGCCATTTTCCTTTAACTTCTTCTCCGTTTTATAAATAATCCAGATGGCTGAACCGACAATCAAGACCACAGAAAACACAATTCCCACTGCATCGCTGACCTGCAAAATGCCACCGAGTATGCCAACGAGAGTTAACGTCCAGCCAATTCTCATCATCTCTTTTGCGGAATACTCCTGAGCAAATTTCCAGTTTTCCGGATTTTTCATCGACCGGGAGGTTCTGTAACCATAGGTGGAATTGATGCCCTTGGGGGGCTTTTTTTGCAATATCCATCCGGCAAAAGCAAATATCAAGCCGGTGGGAACTAAGGTGATAAGTAGTGGATTTAATAAGTCCATAGACTTACAAAAATAAAAGGTAGTTTGTAAATGGAGATAGTTTTTATTGTAATTTTGATTTTTGAAATTAAAAAATGATATGCAGCTTTTTTTTGCTGAAAAAATAGAGGGAGAAACTGCTTTTCTTAGCGAGACGGAAAGTCGGCATTGTCTTAAAGTGCTCAGAAAAAAGGAAGGGGATTGCCTACAGGTGACTGATGGAAGAGGCATTTGCTACACAGGGGAACTTTTTATAATAAAAAAAAGATTGGCAGCAATAGGTAAATTGGCGGTGGTCGATCAGCAGGAACGGCGGCATCCCTTACTATCACTCGCTATAGCTCCCACAAAAAACAACAGCAGACTGGAGTGGCTTCTGGAAAAAGCAGTTGAAATAGGACTTGATGAATTGCAGCCTTTTGTCAGTAAACACAGCGAAAGGAGGAAAATAAACGAGAGAAGGCTAAGCGATATAGCTGTTTCCGCGATGAAACAATCAGGCAGATATCAGCTTCCTGAGATTCAGCCACTGGTGAAATTGGAAGATTTGCTGGATTCTCAAATTGATGGAAAAGTAATGAATCTAGTCGGCAGCCAATCCTCGGACATGGATATTTCAGAAATAGACCTAAGTGGTAAAAACAAAATCCGACTCTTCATCGGACCGGAAGGAGATTTTTCTGAAGAAGAATGGTCATTGATGCATCAAAAGGACTTTGTTTTCGTTAACTTAGGAAACTTTCGGCTCAGGACCGAAACTGCCGGCATGGTTGGTGTAACCCTCATCAATAGTTTGATTAACAAAATCTGAATTTTTGCAATGCGAATAAGTGTTTTATTATTTTTATTATCCTTTTCTTTTGTCTCATTTAGTCCACCAACTAATTCGAACTATTCCTACCGCTTAGGATTACTGAGATATGAAGGGGGTGACTGGTATTCCAACCCAACAGCCTTACCTAATCTAGCTCGCTTTGCTAATCAGCAGCTCGATATGAATATCAATCCCAGCTTCGGGACAGTGCAGGTGGGCAGTGCCGATTTGTTCAACTACCCCTTTGTGTATATGACAGGCCACGGCAATGTGCTGTTTAGCGATTTCGATGCTGAAAATCTAAGGAACTACCTCATAGGTGGTGGTTTCCTGCACATTGACGACAATTACGGAATGGATCCTTTTGTGAGGGTGGCAATGAAAAAAGTTTTTCCCGAACTGGACTTTGTAGAACTCCCCTTTACCCACGATATTTACAAACAACCTTTCCCTTTTCCCGAGGGTTTGCCCAAAATCCACGAACACGATGGCAAACCACCCCAAGGGTTCGGACTTTTCTGGGAAGGACGTCTCATTTGTTTTTACTCCTATGAATCTGATTTGGGCAATGGCTGGGAGGACCGTGAAGTCCACAATAATCCCGAAGAAATTCGTCTCAAAGCCCTGAGAATGGGGGTTAATTTGTTGGCGTATGCGTTTAGTTTGTAGTTTTTTTTAGTTTGTAAAGTTAAAAAGTTATTAATGCGATGCCTTTCGAAGTGGTGAGGAAACCTAATATCTGAGTCGAAGGGTTCTCAAAGTTTAATTGCTATAGAAACTGATAGGATTAAAAATTTATCTCCAATACACCAACTCACTATTAAGAGGGTGCGGCAAGTTAGGTAAGAGGCAAATTTGGTGGGTGATAAAAGGAAAGTCCTATGCGTATTTATTTACCAAAAACCCCTGTTTTCAAACTATTCTACCCGTAAACTATTTGCAAGGCATTTAATAAGTCTGTTAGTCTAGAAAAAAGTCCATCCAAATGTTAAATTTTAAGGGCAAATGAAGAAAAATTTGGTCAATTAAAAAAAATGATATAGTTTAGCCCCATACTTTGAGATTTTAGATTTTCCCATCGATTTCCGTTGCGCGATTATCTGACAAGAATATATTTTTTTTATTTTATTTTTTCACCCACAAAAACACTAATCATGGGAAAATTTAAACAAAAGCCAAAATTACTCCGTATTTTCGGGGGGGGGGGCGACCCTAAAATCATTACTCACAGGTATTCTACCTGTATTGTTGATCTTTAATGCCACGTTGATGCAGGCACAAGATTGTATTGACATCGAACAGATTAAAACTGACTTAAGCAACATTGTTGATCAATGTAGCTGCGCGAATCCTATTAATGTTGGAGCACCTAATGAAACTGTATATCTAAGCAATATCCCAGAATTGGGTGCTGTAAATGTAGACCTTTGCATTAAAGTTTTCGGAACTTTAATTATTGACATTGGAACGACTCGGTTTCGAGACTGTAATTTTATAATGGACAAAGGCTCCCAAATTAAGATTCAAGCCTCCAATACTGTTTTTTTTACAGGTTCTAATCTTCATTCATGTGGAGATTATTTTTGGGATGGAATTGAATTGAATAACCACTCATTCATCAGTATTTTCGAGAACACAATACAACATTCCTTGAATGGAATTCATAGTAATGGATCTCCGGTGGTAATAAATGCAGGGCATAATACTTTTCTCAATAACCATTTTGCTATAAAAATAAGCGATGGCGATATTCAAAATATCCGATCTAAGCTAACGTTGGTTGGAAATATTTTTGCACAAACAGAGGTGTTGAAATTACATTGGGACAATCCGGGTTGGTTTTTTAATAATGGAACTGGTGTGAAAGTAGATTTTGGCATTGTGAATGCTGATGGCGGTAGTCATCCATGTAATCGAGCTAATGTTTTTGTAGGATTATATAGCGGATATCAATTATCAAGATCCATTTCTGAAATTCATAATAATATTTTTCATGATTTTGGCAGTTACATTGATCATATAAATACTACGGGATGGGCAATAAATTCAGACTTTGGAGGGATTTTCGGTGATCCCAGTTTAAGTATTTTAAATCAAAGTGGATGGCCGACTAACCACATAGAGTCTATAAAGAATGTTGATTTTGGTATAAGGAATGAATCAGGAGGTACGATAAGTATGAATATAATGAAAAACGTAAGGACTGGAGTAATAAGCGCATCACGAATTCACCCACAAATTATCGAGAAGAACGATATAGAAGCATCAGTTTATGGCATTCTTGCAAATAACCTCGCCAGAATTTTTCCGTCTAGAGTTAATCAAAATAGAGTCTTAATAGAGTTTGATGAAGAATTGTCCTCCTTTTACGAGCCCCACGGAATTTATATAGCAAATTTGGGAATAGGAGATAGACCGGCACAGATAAGATCAAATAGAATTAATTTAAAGTCGGCATATGTCGGATTATTGATTGAGGGTAGGAGCTCAAACTACTTAAATATCGCTTGTAATTCAGTAAGTATTTTAGAAACCAGGGAGGGTTTGGAGTCCACTGGAATGAAATTGATTGGAGGATCATATAATCGAATTGTTGAAAATACAGTAGGTGGTCAATATTCAAGTTCCTCCTCAGGAAATGATGAGGTCAATGGCATAAAAATAATAGAAAGCCAAGCGAACCTCTTAAAATCTAACTATGTCAATAACACCCAAATCGGGCTGCATTTTTCTAATTGGAACAGTAATACTATGCAAGAAAATAATAGTATGGCTAATCATGATGTTGGATATTTTGTTAGTGAAACCGGGGTAACCGGAGATCAGTTTTTTGC
>RECS01000197.1 GCA_007693915.1 Saprospirales bacterium
ATTTGGAGATTGGCGAGTGCCTCAAAATCATGAATTATGGCAAGGTATAAATGGAATCAATAACCCGTGTCCTTTGGGTTATAAGATACCTACACTTACAGAATGGGTTGAAGAGCAATCTAGTTGGTCCAATGATAATGCCTCAGGAGCTTTTGAGTCCCCTTTAAGAATTCCCCTTGCTGGATACAGAAATCACAGTGATGGTTCAATTGGTGGTGAGGGTAATTATGGAGGATATTGGTCAAGCACTAATGACAGCATTCGATCAGCACGAATGAGAGTAGATGAAATAGGCACCGGGATTAATTTTATGCCACGAGCTAATGGCCTAACGATTCGATGTATTAAAAACTAATTGGGACTTGAGTCGGTGGTGAGTGGGAATTTTGATGTTAATAAAAATGATATAAACAAAAATTAGATATATCGGTCGAAAATAGTTTAACTTTTCCGGACCATAATAACCACCCACTTCAGCCACATTTGCCAGAATTTTATTAGATTTGGGGGTAATTAATTTTTAGTATCCGGCTGCGACTTTGGAATTGGAGGGCTGCAAGAGGGTTTTATATGGTGGGTATTGAGATCATTAATTGTTACTTAAAGCAGTTAGGAGTGGACTCAGTTATTGCCTGTCGCCTGCTGCGCCCCCGCTTTCAGGATCGCAGACGAAAAGGTATAACATCAGGATATCTAAAGTTGAATAATTGGCAAAATGAAAAATTTGACAACCATGGAAAATAAGAAAAGTCTTGGATTGGCAGTAGTCTTAACGCTGTTTTTTGGACCGCTTGGATTATTTTACGCTACGGTAAGCGGTGGGCTGATAATGTGTTTGGCACCTTTTATTTTATTCGGAATATTAATTTTTGGTGCGTTTGCAGATAGTACATTTTTAGTTGCCAGCTCATTTTTTCTTATAATGATTTTTGCAATTAGCTATTGGGTAATTTGTGTGATATGGGCAGCTACAGCAGTAAGTAGTCACAACAGTGAGGTCAGTGAGAAGGAAAAACAAGCTGAGCTTTTGAGGATGATAAACTATTCGAGACCTAGTGACATTTCACTAAATATTTCATATGACAGTAAAAGGATTTCCGATCAGGAAATACAATTAAATTCTGATAGACCTTCTCTTCAGGAGTGGAGGAAAAAAAATCCAAAAAGCTCAATCAATGACTACTACAGAATTTTTAGAGATTCCTGAGGTGTCATGAAATCAAAAATGTCTGTATTCAATTATTTTTGGATATACCGGTTAACTTCCTCAAAATAGTAGACACTAAGCTAGTTAATCTGCACGATTGAATTTAAGCAATTTTTTTAAAGCTGCTAAGGGTAAAAATTGGCGGGTATAAAGACCACATTCATATCCTTTGTTTGTTGTCTAGAAAAGTTGCACTGATGAAATTTATTAAAAAGGTAAAATCCCATTCGTCGAAATGGATTAAGGCAAAGGGAGAAAAATATAAAAAGTTTTATTGGCAGAGGGGATATGGTAGTTTTTCGGTTAATCCGGCTTAAATTGATGTGGTGACAAGATACATTGAAAATCAGAAGGAACACCATAGGAACAAAACTTTTAAAGAGGAGTATCTTGCATTTTTAAAAAAGTACAATGTCGAATATGATGAAAGATATTTGTGGGATTGATTACGCACTTTTGGTGCTCGTGAATTTGGGACTCTTTTCATAGCCCTAATGGGCTATGTTAGCTCTCAGCGCACCTTTGGTGCTGATGGTACTCATTTAATTTGGAGAAATATCACCAAAGTCGCCCAAAACAAGCACCAAAGGCGCTAAACCATTTATCCAGTGAGCAGTCCCGGTCATAAAGAGAAAAAGGTAACCAAGCACCAAAGGTGCGCAATCATTAACCTTGGGCAAAGCCCATGGCATAAAGAAAAAGAAGAAACCAAGCACCAAAGGTGAGTAATAAGACATTTCAAATGACCGCTGGATATGCCACTGATACTGACCCCCAAATCCGGTCATATCCATCACCATTTCAACATAGGAAATCCATTATTCCTTGTCCACATAATTTTAACAGTGAACTATGATCTACAAAGTCTTCCACTCCACCGGTTCCAGGATGAAGACCAGACGCTCATGAATTCTATTTAGAAGGTCTTCGGTCTTGGGGTCCAACTCCTCGGACTCGAGGTAAATAATGAGTTGTTCCATCAATACAATTCCTTTGGATCGCTGGTCATTCAATATAAAAATTAATGCTCGATCGTATAGAACCTGAGATTTCCAATAAGTATGAGTCCAGCCTACTCTTTCCAATTCTTCTATAGCCTTTATGGTGTATGCATAGCTGTTTTCCCAGTCTTCTAAAAATGCATAATTCGTATAAAACCCTCTCAATGCATGAAAATAAAAATCCGAATCAAGGCCCTCCATCAAGTGGATTATTTTAAAATAAAGCTTTGCACTTTTCAAAAACTCATTAGATTCCTCGAATTTCTTTTCTTCTCTCAATTGTATGCTTTGTGCTTCTTTCAGACTCATCAGTTGGTGGTAAACAGCACTAAAATCTGACCATTGTAAAAATCTTCCCATTTCCCTGCTACCCTTAAACCTATTATGAGCTGAGGGTGGACCGCTCGGACTCATGAATAATCCGGGCTAAAAAAGAGGAGATTATCCGATGATCTACAGAACGTAGCCTCCATTCCAGAAAATCCCTTTTTCTGTTAGTCAAAAGAAAAATCTATAACCTAAGAACCAACGGGACCTTTTTTTATGGCTTGACAGGATAAAAATTTCACGGCAGAACAGCACAACTCCTTTGTGAAATCTGTCAGCTCCATTGAGTTCATCAAAATTTTTTCTACTGTTACATTTTTTTTCACTAATATTGTTGTTCAAAATTGGGCTCATGAAAGCAAAAAACAGAAAACTGATTACCGCTACAAGAAAAGAACTTGAATATGAGCTAAAGCTTAAAGAAGGTCAGCTGCCTGATGATTGGTATGGGCACGTCTTTATCAACTCACCTGCAGGTACCGTTAATTCCAATGGCTTGCCCTATCCCGAGGGGAGTAAGGAGCAGGGAAGTCCCATTATGAATGGAGATGGCTATGTCTTTCGCTTTGATTTACAGCCCGATAAAGTCAAAGTCAAAACGGCATTGATGAAGCCACCCTGCTACTACGCAGATGAAGCTACAAAGGAAGGAAATTCAAATGGATACAATAGCCTGTATGCTTTTAACAACTGCGGTATGAGCAGATTGTCCCTGGCATTGGGTGCAAGAAATGAACTCAATACTGCCATTAGTCCCATTAAATTTAAGGGGGATGAATACCCTCGCATGATCGCCTGCTACGATGCAGGAAAACCTTGGGAATTTAATCCGCTTAGCCTGGAAATGATGACAGCTATCGGAAATAACAGCGAGTATGTTTATGCTACACCCGAAAAATTGTTTCCTTTTCCCGTTATTCAAACTACCGCTCACCCCGTTTTTGATCCTAGAACCCAGGAGTTGTTTTTGGTAAACTTTTATCATTCACTTCATCAAAACAATGCTTACGAATCAGCACTGAAAATTCTTGAAAAGGATGTTCATAAAGCAGAAGATTTTCTGGAAGATTTGGTCAAAAATTCCTGGCATAAGTTGAAACATACTCATATCATCAAAGAAATTGATCATTTACTTGGAATTCACAGCGATACGGAGGATCATAAGCACCACAGCCTGAAGTGGCTAAAAAACATGATTCATATTCACCATCAGGACACCTTGGATGACACCGCTAAAGACTCTAATGATGTTTTTGTTTTGAGACATACCGGTAAAAGTGGACAGTTGGAGAAATGGCAGGTTTTGGATGAAAACCATCAGCCGATAGACATTGAGCAGTGTATGCATCAGGTAGCCTTTACTAAAGACTATTTGATCTTGGCTGATGCTACCTTCAAGGTTTCTCTGGATTTGATGTTCAACAACCCTTTTAAAAGCAAAGCTTTGAACGCCTGGCTAAGGGTTTTGCTCACCAAAAAACAGTTGCCCAATTTAGAACTTTATCTCATAAAAAGGAGCGATTTGGACCCCCAATCCAAAACGGTTATTGCACAAGCCCTGCCCCAACCCATACCATTAGAGGCAGTTCACTTTTCAGCCAATTATGTTAATCCGGGTGGAAAAATCACCCTTCATTTGGCCCATAACAGTGCAGCTTGTCTGGCAGAGTGGGTGAGAAATTTTGATCATTTAGCTTATGCGCCTCATAAGTCGGTTGATCCCGAGGTAATCGGTTTGATCTCAGTGGGTTGTATGGATATTGGTAGAATTGGCAAAGTTGTGATAGATGCCAATAGTGGAGATCTGATTTCTGAAGACTATATCATAGAAAAAGGGAATACTGCAGATATCGATAAAATTGGCGTTCATACCTGGGGTGTTGGACTTTATACTTACAGAGGAATAATCGAAGCCGGAGAAATTCCGGATAGTATCGAATATAACTATTGGTCGAGTTATGGATTAGACCCAAGACTTCACACCAAGTTTATTTTTGATTTGTATTACAACTATCAAAACAGAATTATTAAACAGGATGAAATGCTGCGGTTGAATAAGGAGGGTATTCCATTTGTGTTGTCCAGACAAAACGTAAACAGCATGCAGCTGGAGGATTTTTATCAATTCAGTAAGGAGGTGATTTTAAAGTCCGTCCAATTTGTTCCGCGCAAAGCATCTGCTGCTCCAATTACGGATCACCAACAAAAAGATGGTTACATTTTTACTTCCGTACTGGTAAATTATCCCAAAGACAATCAGGACAATTACCAATGTGAGATTTGGATTTTCAAAGCATGGGATTTGTCCTCGGGTCCTGTTTGTACCCTTCATCATCCCGATTTGGATTATGCATTTACTTTGCATTCCGTTTGGGTGGATAAGATTGGCAGCAATACCGACAATCCGTACTATATAGACCCAAGAGAAGATTACGATCCCTTGATTAAAAATTTATACATCAAGGAAAGGAGAAAAGAAGTTCAAGAATTATTTGACAAGCACGTGTATCCCAATTTTCCAAAACCCTAAAGTTGGAAATACACAACTAACGATCAATAATGAAAGTTGCATCATACGAGATTTCCGAACAAATATCGGCTACTGATAAAACGAATGTTTATATCGCGTACCGTGAAGGCATTTCAGATAAGCAATTTATTGTTAAAAAGGCCAATAGTTCTTCGAGACTGGAAAATGCTGAAATATTATTGAGAAATGAATTTGAAATCTCCAGAGAACTTGATGAAGTAAATGAACTAAGCGAATATTTTGAATCAGAGGGTCAAAAGTATTTTGCCAGAATCTACTTTGAGGGTATAACCCTTAAAGAGTGGAACTTGAAACTCAATCCCAAGCTATCTGAAAAACTGAAGTACTGTAAATTAATTGCAGAAAAATTGAGTTTTTTGCACGCTAAAAAACTGATCCATAAAGATTTAAGCCCTTCAAATATTTTAGTAAATCCACAAAATGGACAAGTTTTTATTATAGACTTTGATCTATCCTCCCGACTGGATCAAAAGTCCTATTTTATTGAAACCAATCAAAAATTAGAGGGAACGCTACCCTATATGTCCCCGGAGCAAACCGGCAGAATGAATCGATCGGTAGATTACAGATCCGATCTGTATGCAATGGGAATAATTATGTTTGAGTTATTTGCCGGCTTACTTCCTTTCGACAGTGAAGATTCTCTGGAAATCATCCACGGGCATTTATCCAGAAAACCGCCCCATCTAAACACTCTTAATTCTGAAATTCCGGAGGTGCTCAATCAGATTGTACAAAAATTATTGAGCAAAAATGCAGAAGATCGCTATCAGTCCGCGCATGGTCTGTCAAAAGACCTTGAAGAGTGTTTTAGGCAATATACTGAAAATCAACAAATTGAAACTTTCCCTCTGGCCTCATTGGACAAGCCTCTACATTTCCAAATCCCTGAAAAACTCTACGGTCGGGAAAAGGAAATAGAAGAGTTACTCAGGGTTTTTTCCAAGGTTTCGAACGGTAAAAAAATGCTGGTCTCAGTTGGCGGTTATTCAGGTGTTGGTAAATCAAAGTTGGTCCACCACCTCAATATTCCCATTTCCTTGAAAAATGGTTTTTTTGTATCCGGAAAATTTGACCTGATTCAAAGAAACACCCCTTATCTAGCATGGATTCAGGCCTTTCAAAAATTTGCTGAAATCCTATTTTCTAAAGATCGTGAGGAAATAGATAAGTGGAAAAAGAGAATCTTGGATGCGATGGGAGAATCCGCAGGAGTAATTACCAAGCTGATCCCCAATCTCGAACAGATTCTGGGTGTGCAAACACTAATGGAGGATTTGACAGCGAATGAGGATCAAAATAGATTCAACTATGCCCTTCGGCAATTTGTGAAGGCCATCAGCACAAAGGAAAACCCACTGCTTATTTTCCTCGATGATTTTCAGTGGGCCGATACCGCATCATTGAGTTTGTTAAAAACCATTTTAACTGAGCCGGGTCTTGGACACCTCTTTATAGTGGCAGCCTACAGAGATAATGAGGTGGATATAAATCACCCCTATATGGTTTGTCTGGAGGATGCGCACAATGAATGGTTGAAAGTAAACGAAACGGATGTATCGTCTGCCTATTCGCCGGACAATGAACTCATCAAGTCTATTTGGGTAAAAAACTTGAGCCCGGATGATCTATATGCCTTGATCAGAGATACTTTTAGAGGGAAAAGCAAGCAATACGATCAACTGGTTGAATTGGTTTTCTCCAAAACACAGGGCAATCCTTTTTTCGTACATCAATTTCTCGAATCCTTGAACTATGATGGACTCATCAAATTGATTCAAACAGAACATGGATTGGACTGGTATTTTGATTTTGATGGAATTGAAAAATCAGAGATAACTGAGAATGTGGTCGATCTGCTCAATCATCAGATAGAGAGATTGCCGGCTGAAACGATAGAAATACTAAAAATTGCTTCATGTCTTGGACATTCTTTTGAATTGCATGACCTGGCTGCTATTGCCAATAAGTCCGTAAAAAAAACCGAACAAATCTTGTTTGAGGCACTAAATGCTGATTATATTTTACCCCGCAAGGCTGATTACAAATTTGTAGAAAGTTATGAACACAGACCGGATGTAAAAGTCTTTTTTAAATTTTCCCATGATCGGGTAGCGCAAACATTTTATCTGGCACTGGATAAAGCGGAAAAGGAAAAAATCCATGCTTCAGCTTTTGAACTGCAATATCCACTTATAGCCAATATTGAAGAATTATCGGAGCATGTTTTTGAAATTGCCGGGCATTTGCAAAATTCAGGTAATCTAATCGAGGACGAACAAATCATTTCAAAAGTGTTTTATACGGCCGGATTAAAAGCCATGAGTTCGTCCGCATATTCTTTGGCTTATGATTACTTTTTAAAAGTCAGTTCTCTTTATCCAAATGAATCCGCCTGGGAGAAAAACTATGACTTTTTAGTAAAACTGACAGTGGAAACTGCTCAAAGTGCTTATTTGAGTCAACTGTATGATGAATCAGAGCAATTGATAAAAGTTTTACTTAAAAAGGCAAAAAATCGAAAGGATTATGCCAGGGGAATAGAAGTGCTACTGGATGCCTATTTTGTCCAACAAAGATTTGAAGAAGCCGTAGTATTGGGAATTCAAACCCTTCATAAGTTCGATTTTAAGATACCGAAAGACCCTTCCAAGCTTTACGTAATGTTTGAGTTTGTCAAAACCAATGTCACCATTGGTAAATTCAATCCGGATGACTTGCAAACACTTCCTCAGTTACACGATGATGAGTTAATTCCGGCCATGCGTCTAATGCCTTTACTGATTCCATCAGCTTTTTTCTACAGCTCCAATTTATTTGTTGTCATTGTCCTTAAGTTGGCTGTTTTTACAGTAAAAAATGGCGTTTCTACTTACACCACTCAAAGTTTTGCTAATTATTCCTTTATGCTCTGTGCCATAGCCGGCAATTATAAAAAAGGAATAGGTTATTCGGACAATATTTTAAAACTGCTGGAGGATAAAAATCTGGATCGCTACAAGACAAGGACTAAATTCTCCTCCTATTTCTTTGTAGAACAC
Source organism: Saprospirales bacterium (assembly GCA_007693915.1). GTDB lineage: Bacteria > Bacteroidota > Bacteroidia > Chitinophagales > Saprospiraceae > PWJY01. The sequence continues at coordinate 8,128 of RECS01000197.1, forward strand.
TACAAAACCTGCGTTTATAACACCCTGCCTCTGTTGAAGAAAACCTTCAAGGAAGGTCTGGAAAATGGTGATTCCGATTTTACCGCTTTTGTTGGAAATGCATTTGTACAGAACAGCTTCCTCACAGGATCCGCGCTTTCAGATTTAAGCGTGGAAGTCCGAAGGCAAATTCAGTACAATATTCAGGTAAAAAACCTAACTTCAAAGACCTTCAGCGACATTTACTATCAATACATAGCTTGTTTGCAAGGCGACGCAGAAGAGGTTCACACACTTTCAGGAAAATACTTTAATGCCACCGAGGAAATCCCCAAACTTCAGGCGATCAACAATAAAGGGGGATTGAATAATTTTCATATTTCACAAACCTTTCTGAAACTACTTTTCGGTAAATTTAAAGAAGCATCTGAGGAAGTTTTGATTGCAGAAAAGTATAAGGAATTGATAATGGGTGTTCCCATGGGTAATTATTTGCCCTTCCTCAAAGCAGTTTGTTTCTTTGCCCGCTTTTTGGAGGATTCCAAATTCAAAAGAAAGGCTTTGCAGCAGATTAAAAAAGAATACAAGCCAATCAGAAAAATTGCTAAGCAGTGTAAAGATGATTTTGAGCATAAAGATGCTTTTGTCGTCGCTATGCTGAATGCACTTAAAGGAGATGTAGGGAAATCCTTATTGCTTTTTCAACAGTCCATTGATCTGATGGATATGGAGAAAAATCGATTCGATAAAGCCCTTTGCAATTACATTTTTGGGATGTATTGTAAATCCATTGGAATCGCAGATTTGGCGTATTTGAAGATTAAAGAAAGCAGAAAGTTGTTCGAATTAATTCAGGCCACAGCGGTGGTTGATTATCACAATAGCCTTCTCAATGAATTTAATAAGTATTTTGGAGCAATTTCAGAAAGAGACAGTTCGGTATCTGTAAGCAATTCCATTACCCACGAGGGAATTGATCTTTTCAGCGTCATCAAAAGCACGCATGTAATCTCCAGTGAATTTGAATTAGAAGAGTTACTCAAAAAAATGCTTCCTGTAATCATTGAAAATGCCGGGGCGGAAAAAGGAGCTATCATTTTATTGCAAAAAGATAAAATGTTGGTAAAAGCTTGTACGAATAATTCCGGCGAGGTGGTTTTTTACAAAAAACTGGGAGTAGAAGATTTTGACATATCCGTTCCCATTCTAAATTTTACCTACAATACCGGTCAGGCTGTTATTTTGGAGCACGCGCATTTAACAGGGCGATTTGTGAACGATGAGTACATCACCAAAAACAAGGTTCGCTCATTGCTTTGCATGGCCATTACCCATAAAAATAAACTTACGGGATTGCTCTATCTCGAAAACAATCTGATTTCCGGAGCTTTCAATCAAAATAGGATTCAAGTATTGAATATTTTGGCTACTCAAGCTTCTATTTCCATTGAGAATGCGCGGTTTTTCAGCCACATCAATCAATTGAACATTGCTTATGAAAGGTTTGTGCCCAAATCATTTCTGAGCTATTTGAATAAAGACAGTATTCTCAACATACAGGTGGGAGATCAGGTAAAAAAGGAAATGGCAGTCCTGTTTGCAGATATTAGAAACTTTACCGGTATATCGGAAAAACTGAACTCTGAAGAAGTATTTAACTTACTCAATGAAATTTGGGGTCTGCTCAATCCTACCATTGAAAAATATGGCGGAATAATTGACAAGTACATTGGCGATGCTATTATGGTACTTTTTCCACAAAAAGGCACTAATGCCATTCATGCAGCCATAGAGATGCAAAAACTGCTCAAAGATTTCAATGAAATGCGACAGAGTGAAGGAGATTTTATAATCAAAATGGGAATTGGAATTAATTCCGGCAGTCTGAATCTCGGTACATTGGGTTCAGATAATCGACTGAATACAACTGTAATTGGCGATACAGTAAACATTGCCTCCCGTCTGGAATTTCTCACTAAAAAACTGGGGGCGCAAGTTTTATATACCTCCAAGATGTTGAAGCCCGATGAACCGGGGATTTTTTACCGCAATCTGGGACAATTGCCCATCAAAGGAAAAGAACAGGGAGTCACCATTATTGAGGAATATTCCTCCCAACCCTTTGATTATAAAGTCAAAATAGAAAAAAATATAGCACTGTTTAATCAAATTATCCAGCTGCACGATAACGGTAAATCCGATCAATGCAAATCACTGATCCAAACCTATCAAATGGAGTTTCCTAAAGATGGAGTAGTGAATTTTCTTGAAAGCATTTTGGAGTGAATCCATTGTATAGTAACCCGCTTTTCAATGAAGTTGTCCGGCCTTTTTAGGTAACTTCAAAAACCTGCCTTTCCGCACAAACAAAAACCCGACAATCTTTCCCCTTTTCCACTATTTTGCTGCCGGTAAACTCCCCAAAAGCCGGAAGGATCAATAGAGGAGGTTTTAGATAAAAACAGGGCATTTTAATAGATTGCCTACCCTTGCCTTTTAATCTAAATGCCGGGTGGAGATGACCACAGATGACCAATTTTTGATCCAGAGCATTACCTTCGTTCTTCAGAACAATATCAGCGCGCAATACGAACTCATCGCAAACCGTAATTCCTGACTCCCGATAGAAATCGCTTTCGAATAAATCGTGATTTCCCCTAATCAGGTAAAATTCCACCTGCTTAAAACTGTGGATAAACTCCCGAAGAAGTTGCCAATCAGCATTGATGCTACTGTGAAAAAGGTCTCCCAGAAAAAAGACTTTTTCCGCGGAGGTATCCACTATCAACTTATTCAGCAAAGACAAAGTGGCTACACTTTCTCCGCCCGGAACAGCCAGTCCGTTGCGCCTGAAGTGACGGCTTTTCCCCAGATGGAGATCGCTGAGCAGCAGTGCTTTTTCGTCCTCAAAAAATAGCGCTTTTTCAGGAAGCAGCTCAAATGTTGATTTTCCAAGTTCCAAAGTCAAATTCCTTTTTTTGCTGTGGTAAAGTAAGGAAAAAAATGGGGATAAGTTGTGAGGAATTTTATTATTCGAACAGTAATTCTTGGTAAAAACAGAAAAAACAACCCCCAAATGTTAACAAAACCTTAAATTTCCTTAAGGATTGTAAAAACAGTTAAATAATTGCGACCAAGGTCGCAATTATTTAACTAAAAAACATTAACTTATGAAAAAATTGAATTTAGTATTCGTTTTTGCCCTCATGGGCGTATTGTTTTTTGCTTGTCAGAAGGATGAGCCTGTGGTGGAAGAAATTTCTGTGGA
>RECS01000131.1 GCA_007693915.1 Saprospirales bacterium
TACGACTAAAAGCCGGTATTCAGACCTCATTGATTTTTTATGATTTTTTCCGGGAGGAATATCAGTTTGAGTCGCGAAGTCAACAGACCATAATAGATGGGAGTGGGACCACCGGTTTATTGGAAGCATACGGTCAAATCAGCTGGATTCCAACAGCACGCTGGCATTTTACTGCCGGTCTGAGATCCATGCATTTTGCCCTCAATAATACTACCTCAGTGGAGCCCAGAATGGCTGTTCGCTACCAGTTGAGTTCTAAACATAGAGTCGGATTGGCTTATGGATTGCACGCCATGACATTGCCCTTGGGGTCTTACTTTACAAGAACTACAGGTATTGAGGACCGGTTTCCCAACATAGATTTGGATTTATTGAGGAGTCATCACCTGGTGTTTTCCTACAGCATAGATTTTGCAGAGGGATGGCGCATTGGAGCTGAAGCCTATTTGCAATTTTTAGAAAAAGTGCCTGTGGTAGATGATCCCGATCGAACATATTGGTATCTCAATGAAATTCAGAGTTTTGCCACAGAAGCTTTGGTGAGCAAAGGCAAGGGGTTTAATAGAGGAGTGGACATTACTTTAGAACGCTTTTTCAACAGGGGTATATTTATGATACTTTCCGGTTCCATTTTTAATTCAGAATATGAAGCATTGAATGGAAAAAGGTACAGCACCCAATTCAATTCGCGATATGCCGGCACAAGTATGGGCGGCTATGAGTTGGATTTGGGTGAGGGGAACTCGCTTCAATTCGGTGCTAAAGTAATTTACACAGCAGGATTGCCTATTCACCCACTTTTGGAAAATGTTGAGTTTAACGATCGCAATCCTCCTTTGGATGAGAGCCGTCCATTTTCCATACAGGTAGAGGATTATTTCAGAACGGATGTGCGGCTGGCCTGGCGGAAAAATTACCCGGCTTCTTCTTTTTTACTTGCCCTGGATATACAGAACGTCAGCTCGAGAGAAAATGTCGATATAGTCAGGAGACAATACGACCCCGATTTGAACGAATGGGTATATAACCGCCTGGCAGGTATCACTCCTCTGATCAGTTTTCAATTGGAGTTTTGATGGAAATTTAAATACAGGCTATTTTAATGGCTAAAAGTTATGACTTTAGGGCATTATAATAGCTAAAAGTAATAACCTTTGGTCACTATAGTGTTTTTTACTACCTTTGAAGAAAAATGATTCATCGGACCATTGCAGACAGAATAAAGGAAAAAATCAATAAAGGCAAAGCAATTGTGCTTGTGGGTGCCCGTCAGGTTGGAAAAACAACCTTGATAAGAGAGATTTTAGATAGCGTGGATTATTTGTTTCTCGATGCTGATGATCCATCTACGAGAAGTCTTTTGCAGAGTCCTACTACAGAACAATTAAGAACAATTATAGGTGAGTACAAATACATCTTCTTGGACGAAGCTCAAAGAATACCCGGTATTGGGTTAACTCTTAAAATAATTACCGACCAATTTAAAGAGGTTCAATTGTTGGTGAGTGGCTCATCTTCTTTTGATTTAGGGAATGAGATAAATGAGCCGTTAACTGGCAGAAAGTGGGAGTATGAGTTGTTCCCCATTTCATGGGAAGAATATGAAAATAATATAGGATTTATCAAATCTGAACAGCAGCTTGAAAACAGATTGTTATATGGATTTTATCCGGAAGTAATTAACCATCAGGGCGAAGAAAGGGAAACATTAAAAAATCTGGTAAGTAGTTATTTGTACCGCGATATACTTGCATTTTCTGACATTAGAAAACCGGAAGTTCTGGACAAATTATTGCAGGCTTTGGCTTTGCAGATGGGAAGCGAGGTAAATTATAATGAATTAGCTGGTCTGATAGGGATAAATAAGTCTACCGTGCAAAAGTACATCGATATCTTAGAAAAGGGTTATATCGTTTTTAGGTTAAATAGTTTTAGCAGAAATATCCGAAACGAAATCAAGTTCAACAAAAAGATATATTTTTGGGACAATGGTGTACGGAATTTAATAATTGGGAATTTTGCTCAGCTCGACATAAGACTTGATAAGGGTGCCTTATGGGAAAATTTTCTGATATCTGAAAGAAGAAAACAAAATTTATATAAAAACACTTTTGCAAAAATGTATTTCTGGCGGACGAAGCAGCAACAGGAGATAGACTATATTGAAGAATGCAATGGTAAGATTACAGCTTTCGAATTCAAATGGAAACAGAAAAAGACTAGATTTCCCCGAAATTTTTTGAACACCTACCAAGCCGATGGAATTGAAATTCATCGTGAAAATTTCAGGGAGTTTATTGTGGTTTAATGTAAGCTAATATTTTGAGATCTTGCATTTTAATTGTAGTATTAGATGGATTCAATTATTTTTGTAATAAAATGATCAAAATTTTAGTCTCTTTAGTGTTGATCTTTTCCTTTTTGGGCTGTCGGAATTATGACAGTCAAAGGTATATTGATAACGAAAACCATGCGCTTGAGAGCATTCTCCATCAAATGATTGATTATCAGTCAATGGTGCAGCATAATAAAATGGATACCACTAATGTAAAAATATTTTTGTTCTCGACATTAGATACTATAGTATGTGAATTTTATCGTCCGGGTTTTTCATTTAATGAAAATGGAGACCTATACCCGATTGTGTTGAGTAGAGAAAAACAAAAGGAGTATAAAGCTGAGTTAGAACAATATGAGTTGGATAAAAAGTTGTTTTCTCCTTTTATAAATGGAAAAATTAAAAGTAGAGAGCTTGACCATAAATTTGAATATTCAAATCTGGAAGTCGTTTTATTTTCAGAAAATCTGTTAAGCCTCAATCTCAAACCGAATGAATTGGGATATATGTATGTTTCAAGAATAGTTTTTGACAGGAATTTTAAAAAGGGTTATTTATCATTTAGTTTTTTCTGCGGGCAGGCTTGTTTATGGCGATATAATATTGAGATTCATAAAATCAATGGAAAGTGGGAAATTTCGCGGTATTTTTCAGGAGGAATTGCCTGATAAAACCCCATTTTTTCATTATTTTTATTTATGTAAGGTAATTAAGCTTTTAGGGTTATTATTTTTATTCCATTAAAAAAGGAACAATTTATACTCAATAATAATAAAATAAAAATATATTTGAAGCTGCGAATTACTATACGTAATGATTATCATTGATTAAAAAAAAATGATGACTGATTCTACAGATAATACAGAGCAAAAATTGGAGCTTCCTAATGAGGATATTTTATTTAAAATCTGGCTGTCTCCCAGGAAAATATTCAGGTATCTTCATGAGAACAAACATGACAATCTAGTAATTGGATTAATTGTATTGTTTGGTATTTTCAGTGCTTTAGATAGGGCAGCAGGAAGATCCTTAGGAGATACGTGGTCATTAAGTGCAATTCTCGCATTTGCTATTGTGTTCGGTGGGTTGGGTGCTTTGATATGGTACTATATTTATTCAGCGCTCATGAGTTGGACTGGAAAATGGCTTAAAGGAATGGCAGATACATGGTCAATAATGCGAGTAATTGCACATTCGGTTGTTCCATCTCTAGTTGGTTCTATTATTTTAATTCTTCTGGTGATCGTTTACGGGCACGAATTTTTCCGGTCTGATTGGATGGAAGACAATGGATCAATCGCAACAGTAATTACTTTAGCTAGTATCGGGGTTCAGGTATTACTATCTATCTGGACAATAGTTCTTTTCGTTATAGGTGTATCAGAAATACAGGAATTCTCCATCGGAAAAGCCATTTTAAATATATTGCTACCTTTGATTTTAATTGTGGTGGTATTTGGCCTATTTTTTATAATGCTTGATCTGTTTTTATTTGGCTGAAACCCAACATAATTGGAGGAAGGAACTCCTCATTTTTCTTAGCTTTATTGTTTTGTTTCATAAATCTTTTAAAGGTCAAAATGAAAAACAGGTCCAGTCACTATTCAATTTACTTTATTTTTAAGATTTTCTCTAAAATTCATTAGAATTAAATTTACCCCAACTCTGTAAAATGATCACGGTGGAATTACCCTAATTCTGTTACAAAACACATGAAAAATCACCCGGTTTCCTCTTTTTTACTTGCCCTGACCATCCAGAACGTCAGCTCGAGAGAAAATGTCGATATAGTCAGGAGACAATACGACCCCGATTTGAACGAATGGGTATATAACCGCCTGGCAGGTATCACTCCTCTGATCAGTTTTCAATTGGAGTTTTGATGGAAATATAGGTAGTGGGTATTTTAATGGCTAGAAGTTATGACTTTAGGGCATTATGCAAAGTGAATTACAATCCCCAATATCATACTTTCGGGTGAAGAGTCAGGCAAACCACTGACGCACCTTTGTGGAGTAAAACAAACGACACAATGCGTACCACCCGAAGATCTATTTTCAAAAAATCTTTTCCTCTGATATTGAGTGAACTCTCTGAGGCCCTGATGCTGCTCACAGGAGTACTTTTTCTCAGTTGGGAAAGTGAACGCTACTTAGCTGCTATCGGTATGATAGATGCAGCGCTCTTGTGCTGTCTCGCCTATGGATTTGCCCTTTCAGACAGTTTTCAACGCTATTATGCCCGAATTTTTGCTTCATCGACACAGAATGAGACTTCAACCGGGATTTTATCTGCCTCAGTTTTTCAGTTTTTGGGTGTTGCTGTATTGATTTCAATAGTTGGTACTGTTCTGGTATGGGTTCTTTCCGGCTTATACAGCAATGAGCTCATTGAAATTTGCCTACAGTCCCTTCCGTTTTTTATTCCTATTGTATTGGTCTATTATCTGGCTTTGCCATTTCATGCTTATCTGGTGGGTAAAGGTCATTTGCAGTTAGTGGGTTGGTTGGCTTGTTCAGGTGTAGTCCTTAATGCTCTTCTGATTCCACTTTTTCTTTATTACTGGCAACTCGATATATTACCTACTAATGCAGTTCTGTTGGCCGGTTTGATATCGGAATTGGTTTGGCTGGTCTTGCTTTTTGGAATCATTTGGTCCAAAGGCTATTTCACTTTTTCTTTGCCTTCGACAGAATCCGTAAAACGACTTTTTCGAGTGATTCACAGGGCTGCATTTTATCCGGGTTTATCCATCATGGGTTTTCACCTGGGTACATCCTTGTTATTTGTTTATCTATCCTATTGCTGTGCAGAGCATCAGGTGGCTGTACTGACACAAATTCTGGCGTATTGGAGCCTTTTGATTGCTCCTGTAAATGGCATGGCTGATGCGGCCAATAACGATTTTTCGGGCATCTATTCACGCAGAGAGTTGACTCGTTTTTCTTATTTGCGAAATATGTATTTTCAGGTAGCAGCAGGGATCAGTGGACTGATATTTACAGTTCTTATGTTGTTTAATCTTTCGTTTAAAAGCCCCGCTTATGATCACATCACTTTGTTACTAATTGTGGGTCTTATGGCATTGCTAGGTATGCTTAACAAACTTGACTTTGTGGCTTTGCTCGCCCGTTTGCACAATGGAAGCTTTGCCAAAATAAAGATAATTTTTGCATTTTTTGTTATAGTTGCTGTACTCAGTACTGAGTACTTTTTTGAGTTTGAGGTAGTTATTCTGCTCACCAGCATTTTACTGTCTCAGATTCTCATCACACATTGGCTCAAAAATCGAGTTCAACGACTGTGGATTGCTTCTTAGTAGTTAGCCCGGATTATTCACAAAATTTCTACTGCAAAGCCAAACTATCGGCTATAATTGAAAATGCTCAAAATTTGTTATCCTCAAAATTGGGCCACAATTCCTTCGGATAAAAATTTTTGCGCTTCCCAATTCTATTGACATTTTGGCTTTTCATAACAAAATCTCATGAATAATCCGAGTTAGTGCAGTTGAATCACTCCATTTTTCACAGTACCAAAACAGTTGCCAGTGTGTAACCTTATTCGGCTGCTTCTAGGTCTTCTTTCCAAAGCGATACGGCGTATTGATCGACAGTCAGGATTTGATCAAATTTGTTTTCAATAATAAAGGTGATGTCATCAGTGGTCTTAAAATCCTTGGGTATTTCGACAAAAAACCATGCTCTGCCTGATACATTTGGTTCACCTCCCCAAAGACTCCATTCAGGATTCCCGAGTTTATTATTAATTCGATTCCATCTTTTGTGATAGATTTTGCTGTCCCTTGAGAAAGCAATAATACTCCTCGCCATATTCCATCGATTATTATTCCAATGATCCGATATCGCAATTATCTCAGCTTTAAGAAAATCACCGGGTTTGAGATTTTCAGTTGGTAAATCGATTTCTATAGATTTCATTGAATGGGAAGATAGCATCAATCTATTATCCTGATTTTTCTCATGAAGAGAATCACTTTTAATGGCTACTTCATTATGATGCCAACTTTTTAAGTTCTCTATAAATCTTAGTTGGTTTGGTTTAGGTTGATATTCCCTTGTGTCTGCAGTTATCAGAATACGTTCAGTCATTTTAGTCTTGCCAAATGCAGCCATGTAATATGGTTTGGTACCCTCTTCCGTTAATAATATACCCTGCGAAACTTGCCAGGTTTGGAATAGATTTAACAGTATAAAAAAGCTCAAACCGATACTTAAGATAAATTGGTTAAATAAGCTTTTTTTAAAATAGTGTATAAATGCAGCAAGTGGCAACGACAATAAAGCATATGTCTCAACCATAGGTCGCGAACCAAATGAATTGATATAGTACCAATTGTGCCAACTGAAGGTAATGTAAATATGTAATGGCAGGAAAAAGAGAATGCCCCAAAGCAGAGATTTATTCCTTTTGTATAAATGATACATTCCCAAAATTGAAAAAATCATAACTGGTGTGTATATGAACCAGCCATTTCTGAAATTGAAAAAGATCCTGTAGCCTCTGGACTTCAGAAAATTGAATCCCTCCTCTCCATAGGAATAAAACAACCAACTATCTGATACCATCTTCCAATAAACGAGTTGAGGAACACCCATTAGGATAAAAAACAGAATGGCCATTAATAGCAAATGGATATTTTTTCTGAAAAATTGAACTCTTGAAGAAAAGGATTGAATTCCCCATAAAAATGGAATGATAACAGCAATTATTTAAACTGGTCTGATCATTGTTATCAAACCTGCAGATGCTCCAATTAAAATGGCGGGCAAATAAGCCGGTTTTTTATAAAATTGGTCAGAGAAGTAAATTAGGATACAATACAATGAAAATAATGGTGCATGAGCCATTGGGTTATAGACAGAGAAATAGAATAAGTTAGTTGCCAAAAGGATGGCGGTGGATGTCACTAATGCTGTTGAAAGGTCAAAATATCTTCTCAGTAATCGAATTAATAGAAATATGCCTAAAAGCACCCAGAATACAAGCCCCATATAATGACCTATCCAATAAATATTAGTAAATCCGTTTGCCTCTTTTCCGGTGATGAGCGATAAAAAATGGCTGATTAAGAAAAATGGACTCATCATTAAACCAACCCCTGATGTATATTTTATTACCGGATTTCCATTTTCTGCAATATTGACTTCATCAAATCCCAGATTATTATTGTCTTTTGAAATAGTATGAGGTGATATCTGTTCCCGAATTGATGCAATGCTGTCTAAGGTGGTAATATCCTGATGGATCAAGGTGGAGGGCAAATAAATATAGTATCCCCATGCATCTCCTCCATCCTTCAAAAGTTGGTCATACATACCAAAGTAATATATGGAGTAAAGCAATATGCTTCCAACAACCATTAGGTAAATGGGAATAACTGGAAAGGCAGGCTTCATTAAATTTCTATTATCCATTGCAATTTATGATAAATCATCAACGGAATCAGTTTTCTCTTATTTTCGGGTAAAAATTATTATGATTATTACAGTTTAACATCCTTTACGATCGAACTTCAATTCTTTCCAATCAGAGAAACTCTAATTCTATTTTTTTTGAAAAAATCCTCAAATTTCAACAGGGAATATTAAAAATGTATTTCTTTTGAGTAATGGAATTTGAAAATGATAGGTTTAGCTTTTTTTATGAAATCATACAGCTATGTCTCGTAAGTTGTTTACAATACTCACTTCATTAATTGTTGCCCTTGGAGGCTTTCTTCTTGGGTTTGATAGTGCAGTAATATCTGGTGCTATACCCTTCTACAGATCTACTTTTGGTCTTGATTCCGGATCGTGGCTATTGGGTTTTTCAGTAAGTTCAATCATTCTTGGAGCCATAGTTGGTAATTTAATGGCGGGGAAACTTGCTGATCGTTTTGGAAGAAAGCGCGTACTTATTTTTACAGCAGCACTTTTTACAATCAGTGCTATTATTACCGCAATGGCGATGAATATCGAGACTTTCATTATTGCCCGAATAATAGGTGGCATAGGTGTAGGTATGGCGATACTGGTAGCTCCTATGTATATAGCTGAAATTGCCCCACGAAATCTAAGAGGAACGCTGGTTACATTTAATCAACTGAATATTGTACTGGGTATTTCCGTCGCTTATTTTTCCAATTATTACATTCAGCAAGTCATTCTGGAGAGCGATTTAAAGTGGAGGGTAATGCTGGGAGTGGAAGCTGTTCCTGCACTGCTTTATTTTTTTCTATTGTTACTCGTGCCATTTAGCCCGAGATGGCTGGCACAAAAAGGACGCAAGGAGGAGGCCAGAACTATTCTGGATAGAGTGCACGGAGCCACACAAGCTGAAGTAGAGATTGAGGAAATAGAGCAAAGTATTGCACGGGATCAGAATAAAGAGCATGCAAGATGGCGTGAAGTATTTACAAAAAAAATGAGAGTGGTACTGATCATTGGTTTTGGTTTGGGTTTTTTCCAGCAGATTACCGGCATTAATGCTATTTTCTATTATGCACCCATGATTTTTGAGATGACCGGGGGTGGAACTGACACCTCTTTTATACAAGCGGCCATACTTGGTGTGACAAATGTGGTCATGACAGTGGTAGCTATTTTTCTTATTGATCGCTTGGGGCGCAAACCTCTGCTTTACATTGGTGCAGCCGGTATAGCAATATCACTTTCAATAGTTGGATTTTCATTTCAGAATGCCCGTTATAATTTAAGTCCCGAGAACTTTGTTGAACTCAAACAGGAAGTTCAAATGACTTTAGACGGAGAGGAGCATTTGCAGCATATAGCAAATTTAAGCGCAATTGAAGGGAAAGAATTTACAAAAGAAGTCGATTTTTTCCGTGAGGTAAAAAGCAGCGTTGGTCAGAAAACATATAATGTATTCAAAGAGGTCATTTTAAAGCATTCTATCACCATCAACCCTGTTTTTGTACTTCTCGGTTTAATTTTGTTTGTGGCATCATTTGCCATATCATTCGGTCCTGTAATGTGGGCGCTCTTTTCTGAAATTTTCCCAAACAGATTGAGGGCTCTTGCGATTTCAATAGTTGGTTTCTGGAACTCAGTGGTCAGTTTCTCAGTTACTACTGTTTTCCCTGCGCAATTAGAATTTCTCGGATCCGGTACAACCTATTTTACTTATGCCTTTTTTGGATTGCTTGCCTTTTTCTTTGTACACTATTATGTACCCGAAACTAAGGGTAAATCTCTTGAGGAGCTCCAAAAGCAATTAGTTTCAGATAGGATTTAAATGTTTTTTTGAAAAAAAATAATGAACTCTATGAAAAATTTAGACTTAATCAGCATGCTCATATGTAGTGTTTTTCTTTTCTCAGCTTGTTCTAATTCTGCAACCGAAGATACTGTTACGGAACCGTCAAAAGTGGAGGTATTAAAAATTGATGGGAAGTGGCGCCTGGTGGTAAATGGAGAGGAGTTTTTTGTAAAGGGGGGCGGTTGTGATTTTGGTCCATGTGATGAGATCGCTCATTACGGTGGTAATTCCTTTCGTACGTGGAATACAGGTAATGAGCAAATGTCAGCTGAGGAGGCACTTGATCTGGCCTACAAAAACGGGCTCATGGTAGTAATGGGCTTACCAGTTGTCAATGAGCGCTATGGTATGGATTACGATGATGCTGAGGCAGTAAAAGAGCAATTGGAAAAACTCCGTAAAGAAGTTGTCAGACTAAAAGATCATCCTGCATTACTGGCATGGGGAATTGGAAATGAATTGAATCTTGGATCTACCAACCTCAGAGTTTGGGATGCAGTAGAGGATATTGCAAAAATGATAAAAGAGGAAGATGGGAACCATCCTACTACTACTATGCTTGCCGGAATTTGGAAAAGAGAGGTTGATTATATTCGAGAAAATTGCCCGAGCCTTGACTTTTTATCCATTCAGACATATGGTAGTTTGATCAATCTTGAGGAAAGAATTGCCAATGCAGGCTATGAGGGACCTTATCTGATTACTGAATGGGGCGCAAGGGGACATTGGGAAGTTGAAAATACGGAGTGGGACGCTCCGATTGAAGAAACTTCAAGTGAGCGAGCAGATGGCATTATTGAAAAGTATAAAAAATCGATACTGGGCGACTCTGTAAACTGCATGGGATCTTATGTTTTCCTTTGGGGGCAGAAACAGGAAAGGACCCCCACCTGGTACAGCATTTACACAGAAGAAGGCGAAAAAACCGAGATACATACTGCTATGGAATATTTATGGACCGGAGAATGGCCCGACCACAGACCGGCACGTTTTAATGATATCCAAATAATAGGAAAAGGGGATAGATTTGACAATGTCAGATTAAAACCCGCTCAGAAATATACCGCCGAAATTGACATTAAGCACCATTCAGCATCTATTACGCTGAGACTGGAAATCATGCATGAAGCATCAGAATTGGGCTTTGGGGGTAGCTTCGAACCGAGACCCGAATCTGTTAAGAAAAAGCTCATATCTGATGCGGATATAAATAATATAACCTTCAAATCACCACAAGAACCGGGACCATATCGTTTGTTTATTTACGTAATTGACGATAAAGGTTATGCTTCCCATGCCAATCTGCCTTTTTTGGTTGAAGGGTAAGGAAAAGCTTATCTTCATTAATCCGGGTTAAATTTTACTCATTCCCAATTTTCGAATAAAAATTATTGTGATTATTACAGTTTAACATCCTTTATGATCGAACTTCAATTCTTTCCAATCAGAGAACCTCTAATTCTATTTTTTTTGAAAAAATCCTCAAATGGATATTCAATCTCAATAATTCAATGATGTTGGTATTTACTTTTGGAAGACATTTTAGTCCCCTACTTTCTAAGAACTGGGATGGTGTTGCTTTTTTCAATCTGTCTCCTTGCCATTTATAGTTTCCATTACCGCTTTAAAACTCTCCAGTCCGGCTTCGATATTTT
>RECS01000110.1 GCA_007693915.1 Saprospirales bacterium
AACCATTTTTTAAGGCTTGGCGGCTTTTCTATTTTACCTTAATTTTTGTGGCCTTAGCATTGTTTTTTTTGGGCATTCAAAAATATAGAGGTCCTGAGACTTCATGGGAACCCTTAATAATAAGTATTCTCGTCGCAGTTTTTGTGGTTTTAATCAGGCTTTCTTTTAAGGTGACCGTAGTCACTATGTCCAATATAGCAGGAGAAAAGCATCTGGAAGTCAAAAGTCTTCTTAAACGAAAAAGGATACGCGGACCATTTAAATGCCAAAGGTGGTGGAACTATAACTTTAGTAATATGAGGACCATTAATTATTGGGGTTTGAGTGAATCAAAACCCACGATGAATTCTTTTTATATGTATTGCATGATCGAAGGAATTAATGGAAGGATAATTCTTTATGAAGAAGTTCAAATGGCCCCCAGAAATGTGACTTGTCGTGACTATAATATAGATGGATTGGAAAAAGAAGTAAAAAAATTCAAAGTATGGAACCTGAATCGCTGTTTGAGAAGGATTGGGTTGGGAGAGGATTGTGGGGGGTAATTAACACAATCTTATATTCGTCTATTCCAAATGGCTTTTAATCCGGGTTAAGCACCGAAATGCCTATTTACATAAAATCGGCTTAATGGAAACTACCATACCCTCAAAGGTTGGTGAAAACTGTAATTCCAATCTTCCTCCTTATCCACCAATTCAATATTTGCAGACCGAATCAAAAGATGTAGTTTCGGGGGTGACTTCCAGTTTTCGTAAAAACTAAATGCGGATTTAATATAAGCCTTATTTAGTTCAATATCTTCTTCTCTGGAATTGAATATCATTTCCAGTTGGATGGGTTCCAAAGATCGATTATCCGATATTACTAATTGCTTGTTTTCAATATTTACAAAGAGCTCAATTTTGTGCTCATTTAGTCGAGACTGGAAGGAAAGAGTGCAAAAATTTTCGTCAATATTTGTGGAGCAATGTATTTTGGGATGATGGTATTTGACTCTTTTGTTCATTTGAAAAACACTTTGAAATTGTTGAGAATCCTCTGGTGCTAAATGTGAAGGAAAGGTGTCAATGTAAGAAATTTCTATACTGTCAAAATTGAATTTCATGGTTTGGTAGATGTTAGTTGAAACAGGATATCTGCCCATTTTCTGAGTATATTGAACAATCGGTTTTAAGAGAAAACTATCATTTTGGTCATCTAAAACCATAATCTGGCCTCCATAGTTTCTACCTCCTCCAGTGCTCATAGTATAATAATATCCATCTTCACCAACACCAATATTTACATGTCTTGAGAACTCTTGATTGTGACGGTAAGTAGTATCTTTATCATGATAAAGAAAAACGCTGAATAAATTATTTCCAGTTGCTCCACTTGCCCAGTGCATGATTTTTATATCCGGATAGCCATTAAGAGTTAGATCCTGAAAAGAAATATTGTGATCAAGTCTTTCATTCAAATAATTAAAAAATCCAAAATCCTGGTCTGTAGGTACCAAAGACATTTCTTTATTATTAATCAAAAGCTTTATACTATCAATAGTAGGTCTAAGTTCAGATTCTGAAACATAAAACCACATGGAATCAATGTGCTCGGGAAGGTGGGATTTAGGGAAGGGTCGAATACTGTCAAAAGGTGGATTTTCAATGATAACTTCCTCTTCTTCCACATCTTCAATTTCATCAGCTGGGGATTCCATTAACGGACCGATAAAGCCGGTTTCCATATATACTTCACCATTCCCTCTCACCACAATCTCCATTGCAGATACTTCTCCAATACTTACTGAATTTAGAACCGAACTGTACCAATATAAACCCGTAGTGATCGCAATTGACACCAGCAAAAGCAATAACCAGATTGGATCTGTATGGTAGTTTTTTCGATTCATTTGATCCGACTAAAATAATACTTTTCCAATAATTCATCAGCTTCTCCGCTTTCCTGAATTTGGCGGGCAGCTCTTTTGAAAAATGGGTTTAATAAATTCAACACTCCAGGCACACGTGTATCACTGAGTTTTAGAAAAAGAGCAGTATGGCCAAAATCCTTTAGCATACCCTCCTCCGATGCATATCCATCCTTTGTGAGTCCGTAAAGAAGAAACAATGCCTTTTCAAAGCCGGCACTACCCGGTTCAATTTTTACATAAAACCTGATTCTTTCCTCTCCGGGATTAAAAAAACGGTGCGCTTCAGCTTTCTCAACTGTAATTTGTTCTCCGGGCTCCAGGAAATATTCGCGTCCCTTAAGTTCAACTCCCAAAGTTCCCTGAATGGGAATAAAGGTTTCACTAAACCTCCTATGCAAATGTGTTGTATTTCCTCCTCCCGGTGCAAGGTCAATCTCCAACAGGGTATAAGCACCTTCTGTTTCATAAGAAAACTTAGCAAAAGTAACCGTATCGTCAAAAGCCGGATTATATATTTGTCTGATCAGATTCGGAGGAGTATCCAATCCCAAATCGAAATCATCATCCACCTCAATGCTGACATTGAAAGCGTAAATTGCGTAAACAATAAATAAGATCAGCAATGCGAGAACAACCCATAGTATTTTTTTTATCATTTGGTTTTGGTTTTTATATCTGAAAACCTATTGAAGACTACCAAAAAATAATGGCTTTTTCTCATGAATATTTTATATCGGGGGAGGTGTTTTGAAATAAAAGCAATTTAACAACAAAGTATATTGATATTCTTATTCTTTGAAACACTGCAATACATTTAGATTAGAACTTACACCAATCAAATATCCTCACACCATATTCCGAACCGATTTTACAATCTCCAACCATCCCCGCAGAACATATGAATAATGATATTTTTCCCAATAAATTTGTAATGATTTAATTAAAATACAATCATACATTTGTATCATTAAAATAATTTATATATTCATTGTGTTTTTTAGCATATATTTCGATATATTATTTATTTTAATATTATGAGATTGCAATTCAACAATTTATTATTCACCATTTAAATACAATAAAGATGAAACAAAATCCAAAAGAAAGTCACAAGACTCAAAACCCATCTAAAGACAGCAGAATGTTAACAGCTATGTTTAGCGATCGCAAGAGTTCAGAAAATGCTTACAACACCTTACAAGAAAGGGGTTATACAAAAGATGACATCAATCTGGTCATGTCAGACGATACCAGAAAGAAGCATTTTACAGGAGCTGCAAAACAAACTGAAATTGGAACTAAAGCTGCTGAAGGTGTCGGAAAGGGTTCTGCCATTGGTGGTACTGTTGGTGCAGTAGCAGGTGTAGTTGCAGCAATTGGAACAAGTATAGTTATTCCTGGACTTGGGGTAATTATAGCAGGTCCCATTGCTGCCGGTTTAGCAGGAGCGGGAGCAGGAGGAATAACAGGTGGAGTAATCGGAGCACTTGTAGGTTCCGGAATCCCGGAAGCACGCGCCAAGTTATATGAATCAGGTATTAAAGAAGGCAACATAGTTATGGGAGTTCATCCCCGTAATAGGGAAGATGCCAAATTCCTGGAAAACAACTGGCGAACCAATAGTGGAACAGAAATTTACAGTTAAATTTTCAAGTAAAAAAAATAGTGCCGGAGGGACGATATAGGTCTTTCCGGTATTAAATTAAAACACATTTTTTAAATCATAAAATACAATGAAAATGAAAAAAATTATCACCATAAATGAAACCATGCTTCTAATAATCATGGCAACAGGAATATTTTTATTTACCTCCTGCAGCGAAAACCAAAATTCTCCGGACGTAAAAGAAGTTGCTGAAGAGCGCAATGAAGCAAAATTCAATGAGAGTAGTCAACAAAATGATGCGCAGTTTCTCGTTAACGCTTCCGAAATTAATTTGATGCAAATTCAGCTAGGACAACTGGCACAGGAAAAAGGTAAAACATCCGAGGTAAGAGATTTAGGGAAGATGATGAAGTTAGCACATACTAAATCACAAAAAGATTTAACGGCATTAGCTCAACGGAAAGGGATTAGTATTCTAAGTTCACCTTCAAACAACACCATGGATGCATACAAAAAGCTCAATGAGAAATCCAGGGATGATTTTGACAAAGCCTATACCGACATGATGGTCAAGGACCATAAAGATGCGATTCGAACTTTTGAAAAAGCATCTAAAAACAGCCGGGATGGAGATATAAAAAACTGGGCAACAGCAAGTCTTCGACAGATGAGAGATCACCTTGATCATTCAATTGACAGTCAAAAGAAATTGCTGATTTAAATAAAATAATATAATTACAAAAGTTAACCTTTATTATTTATAAAACCAACAAAAAAACAAATATCATGGGAAACATCCTTTATACAATTGCAATAATATTAATAATTTTTTGGGCGATAGGATTTTTTGCCTATAGTGCCGGAACCATTATTCACCTATTACTTGTCCTTGCCTTATTATCTGTCCTGGTAACAGTTTTTTCCGGCAGAAGGAATGTAAATTAAAAACAAATCAGTCCAATTCGGATAGCCTTTTCGGACTGAAATCAAATAATATAATTAATTAATCAGCCCTTTAAAACACTCATTTCTGAGGATAAAATAGGGCACAAAATAAACAATCATGAATACAGTCAAAGTAATTTTAGGAACCATGACAGGACTTGTCCTTGGAGTAGCAGTAGGAATTTTATTCGCACCAAAAAAGGGATCAGCCACCCGAAAAGAGATCATGGACAAAGGTGAGGATTATGTGGATGAACTGAAGTTAAAACTGAATGAATTTTCTGATTCAATTTCAGAAAAAATTGAAGCCACCCAGAACAATGATAAAGTTATAGCGAAAAAAACAAAGTAATTTTTTTCTTTAACCAAGACTTGGAGACATATAGACTTTTGCAAAAAAGTATTTTGGAAAAAGACTTCTAAAATAGAGCACTATTTACAGCTTTCTTTCGTGAAAATGAATCCCTTATACAAGATAGGAACCACAACTTCATCATCTCATTAACAATAAGCAATTTTATATTAACCATTGGTCATTGACAGGTCTGTGGCTTTATAAGCTAGCGTTTTCAGAGAATTTCAATGGGATATTGTGGATCCTATCTATTGTTTAGTTAAGTAGGTATGAAAATACTTTTTTAAATATCTTAATTATGAAAGAAAATAGAATTTTTATATAAACTTAGCAAAAATTACTGTTGTATTTTTGTACTGTAGCAATTCCGCTACAAACTAAATAACATTATTATGAGTAACCATCCAAAAAGCAGTACGTCTCAAAAAAATGTAGACAAGTCAAAAGAAAGAGGTACTCCTAACTATTCTAATCAAAAAAATAATCCTAACGAAATTATTGGAGATAAGAAAAGTCGTGGAGCTTCTGATCAGGACAAAACCAGAAAGGATCAGGATTTGAAAAAACCTGCCACCAAATCAAGTGAAAGACATGATTTGTAAGGACATCTTTCTTTCGAAAGATTAACTAAAGCATACCGTCATCATGTGTAAAAGATACGCAATGCTTTAACAAAGGTCTAACTATTTCTTACCCATTTGCACAATAACGAAGGGGAGTGAATTCACTCCCCTTCGTTATTTTATATTCCGGCAGATGGGTATTTAGGATGACAGAAGTATTTAAACCATCCCACCCTGTTCCTTCAATCACATACCCGTTTATAGCTACTCATTTTCACAAAAAACAACAGTTGGGTCAATAAAATTCTAGAAAATTACCCGGACGTATCAAAAAATTAGTAAGTTTGAGAGTGTGAATTCAAACAGCGCGATTTAAGCCGGGTTTTGTGGTAGAGCTTGGAGAAAAAGGAAAGTTGATTGTTAATAACCCATGATATGAAAATATTCGTATTTACTCCCATTTGGGAGGCTATACGCAAAAAATATTCGGGTATAAGTAGTTATCGCTCAGTGTAAAAAGACAACGACTGTGAACAAAATGAACGACAGAAATAAAATGCCAACCGCACATTCAGGCACATTTGCTTGCCCCTACGCACAGTCGACCGCTTCGCAAGCAAAAGAGCCTGAATTTTGCCAACGCTCGACAACCGAATAATGCAGAAAGAGAATCAAATACTTTTAGAACTTTTAAACGGAGTTGACAATTGGGCTGACCTAAAACCTAAATTAGAACAGTTCAACACTTCACAGACAGAGACTACAACCAAGAAAACTCTTGCTGGAAAAGTATTTGAAGTATTTGCAAAGTATTATTTCCAAACAGAACCAAAAAAAACAGAACTCTACGAAAATGTTTGGTTTTATGATGATGTTCCTTTAGAAATTAAACAACAATTACGACTACCTTCTGTAGACCACGGAATTGACATCCTACTGCAAGACTATGAAAAGAGATTTTATGCAGTACAGTGTAAATTTAAAAATGATGAAACCAAAAGCCTAAGCTGGTCAGGAGATAAAATCGCAAATGTCTTCGCATTAGGTACAAACTGCGATAAGGTTATAGTTTTTACAAATGTTTCTGACATTACCCAAGTAGCAAAAAGCTTTGAACAAAAATTTGAACTAATTGCATTTGATGAGTTAATTTCTATTGAAGAAGATATTTTTGAAAACATTTTTCTTTTAGCCAAAGGGAATCAACCAAAAGAGTTAGAAAAGTATTCTCCACAACCACACCAAGAAATAGCAATTACAAAGGTTCTTGAACACTTTGAATCAAACGAAAGAGGACAATTAATTCTTCCTTGTGGTGCTGGTAAGTCTTTGACATCATTGTGGATTAAAGAAGAAATCAATCCTGAAACAACATTAGTTTTAGTGCCTTCATTGGCATTATTAAAACAAATAAAAAATGATTGGTCAAGACACAAAAATGACCATTTCAAATACCTCTGTGTCTGCTCCGAAAAAGACATTGATAAAGACCAACAAGATGTTGTAAATGTTCATACTTATGAAATTGGTGGTCCTGTTACTACTGACCCACTTGATGTGAAGGAATTTTTAATGAAAAGTGGCAACAAGGTAATCTATTCTACTTACCAATCAATTGGCGTTATTTCTGATGCTTGCAGACTTGTAAATGATTTTCAAATCGACTTGGTAATTTGTGACGAAGCACATAGAACAGCAGGGAGTAAAAATAAAAACACATTCACATTAGTTCACGACAACGCAAATATTCCTGCAAGGAAACGGCTCTATATGACCGCCACTCCCAAAGTGGTTTCAACTAAACTAAAGACAAGACTGGGAGAAGATTATGAACTTTTGTGCGATATGAGCAATCCTGATGTTTATGGATTGGAGGCTTTCAGAATGAGCTTTGGTCAAGCAATAGACGAAGGTATTTTGGTTGATTATAAAATCATAGGAATTGGTGTAACTGACAAGCAAATTAAAAAATTCATTGAGGAGCGAAATTTCATAGGAGAAATATCAATAGATGAATTAGCTCACAATTTTGCTCTTGATTTGGTAATGAATAAATACAAAGCGTTCCACGCTATTTCTTTTCATTCTAAAGTAAAATTTGCTCAAGACTTCGCTAAAAGACACAAGCAATTTTTTGAAACTATATTTTCGGAAAGTGTAAATGGAAAACAGACTACAACATACCGAGCAAGAGTTCTTAGAGATTTTAAAAATAGCGAAATTGGTTTAGTAACCAATGCCCGTTGTTTAACTGAGGGCGTTGACGTTCCCACAATTGATTTAATTTATTTCTGTGACCCTAAAACATCAAAAATCGATATTGTTCAAGCTTCGGGTAGAGCATTAAGAACTAATAAAGCCAAAAATAAAGAGCTCGGATTTATTGTGGTTCCAATATTTCATCACATTGATGAAGATGTAGAAAAGGAAATTAAAAAGAAGCCAATTTTTGACCACCTAATACAAGTAATACGCTCACTTTGTGACCAAGACGAAAGATTACAGGCAGAGATTAATGACATTGCGTTTAAAAAAGGTAAGAAATCTAATTCCAAAATTCAAATTGACTTCTCGGATGATGAAACTGAAAAAATTGTAAAACTTGAAGGACTTGAGAAAAAAGTAAAAGATGTTCTTTTTGATGAAATCATTGAAAAGACAAGAGTTTTTTGGGATGTAATGTTTAAGCAACTTTTAGATTACAAAGATGCCAATGGACACACTAATGTTTCGAGAAGAGAAGACGGAATGAAACAGTTAGGAAATTGGATTTTAGAGCAAAGAAGACAATACCATAATGGCAATATAAAACCTGATAAAAAGAAAAACCTTGAAGAAATTGGGTTTGATTGGAAAGGTGAAAATAGAAGAGAAATAACAGACCTAGATGAAATCTGGAAACTAGGTTATGTCAAACTTGAGGAATATTTCAATCAAAACGGAAACTCGAATGTACCAGCCAGATATGAGGAAAATAAATCGCTAGGTACTTGGGTCGTATCACAGAGGGTGAAATTTGATAATGGCAAACTTGCTGATTGGCAAATTGACTTATTGGAAAAACTTAATTTTGAATGGGACCCAAAAAACAAGTTCGAAGAATACTACGCTGAACTAATAAATTTCAATAAAGAAAATGGACATTTAAGAGTTCCAACACAAGGAGACGATAAATACAAGGCATTAGGAAGGTGGGTTAACAAACTAAGGGTTGTTTACAATGCAGGAGAATTAGATAATAAGGGTGATTTGGTAGCACCAAAAAAAGGCAGAATTCGCTCGGCACATTTGCAAAGATTAAATGACATTGGATTTGTTTGGAAAGTTGGTAGAGGTGATTGGAATACGAGATTTAAGGAACTCCAAACATATTTCCAATTAAATGGAAATTCAAATGTAAGCCAAGCGGAAGATATGTCTTTATATTATTGGTGCTATAGAATCAAAAAGAATCCAAAAAATCTATCAAAAGAAAGATTAGCTAAATTAAAATCTATAAACTTTGATTTTACACTTAGAGCAGCAGAAGACAAGGTATTGCTTACTTGGACTGAAAGGATTGAGCAACTTAATGAGTTTTTTGAAGAAAACGGAAATTACAATATTCCCAAAGACAGCAATAAGTATAAAACACTCGTAAATTGGTTAAGACATCAACGCTCAAAGCAATTAAAAAACAAACTTACCATAGAGCAATTAGATTTTTTTAAAGAGATTAACTTCTCCTTAGAGGAATATTTCTCTAATGAAGAAAGTGTTTCTTGGGATGAAAATCTGCTTCGCCTACAGAAACTAAATAAAGATACTGGTAGCTTTTACATTGCTTCAAATGACAAGGAGTTTGGTTCAACATTAAATTGGCTTCGTTACCAAAAATCTCTATACAAACAAGGACTTTTACCAAAGGATAGAATAGATAAATTAAAGGCAATTGGTTACTCATTTGACATTAGTTACCGTGGCAAAAAAGGAAGAAGAGGAGTATCACCCAATAACGAACCAGATGAAAATTGGCTTACTCGGTATGAAGAATTAAAAAAATACTTTGACGAAAATGATACTTTTCTGATTCCTCAAAAAGACAATGAATTAAAAACCTTAGCGAGTTGGGTTAGGTATCAAAAAAGTCAATTCAGAAAAGCACTTCTTGGAGATACCAAAACCAAATTATTAAGTGAAATTAAATTCCCTTTCAATGAAAATTTTCGTGGAAAGACTTTAAACTCAATAAAACGGGAATCTGATTCAGAACCGAATTCTGACAAGCGGCCAACTTGGGATATCAAATTTGAAGAACTGAAAAATTATTATGAAACAAATGGAACATTTAGAATACCCAGTGATGATAATTATTTACAGCCACTTGCAAGTTGGGTAAGATATCAAAGACTGCTTTACAAAGAGGATAAACTGGATTCAGAAAAAATTCAAAGGCTAACTGCTATTGGGTATTCATTTGAACTAGATTTCAGAGGTAGAAAGCCTTTAAATGAAGACTCGAACTATGAAGATTGGGAAACAAGGTTGCTCCAATTAGAAAGCTACTTTTTAGAAAATAAAACTTTCCACATAAAAGGAAATGATACAGAAAACGCAGACCTTCTTCAATGGTTGAGATACCAAAGAATTTTGAAAAATAAGGGTAAGTTGTCTTTGGAGCAATTAAGTGCCTTTAAGAGGATTGGTTACTCATTTGAAACCAAATATTATGGACAGGGAAGAGAAAAGAAATTAAAAGAAGAAAAACAAAAGAAACCAGCCAACAGCATCCAATCGTGGGAAACGAACTATATAAAGTTGCTAGACTATAAAATGACTAATGGAAATTGCAACGTACCTAGAAGTTTCGAAGATAAGACACTTGCAAATTTTGTTAGCCGACAACGATATAATTATAGGAAAGGTAATCTTCCTCAAGAACAAATAAAGAAACTGGAATTTTTAGGCTTCGAATGGGAAGTTGAAAGAAAAGTAAATTTCATTGATGCTTGGATGGAGAAGTATTCAGAGTTAACAAAGGTATTTAATGAAACTGGCAGTTGCTTTGTTTCTAAAAATGACAACAAACCTTTAGCCAATTGGATAATTCAGCAACGTGTGAAAAGGAAAAAAGACTCGCTTACAATTGACCAAATTAAATTGCTGGATGAAATAAATTTTGATTGGGAACCTGAAACTAAAGGAGGTTCACCTGATGATGAACAATGGTTTTTAAATTTGCAACAGCTAGAATTATATAAAGAGCAATTTGGACACTGTAATGTATCACAGATAGACAAGGTATATAAGAAACTTGGAAGATGGTTAAATGACCAAAGGGTAAATTACTCTAGAGCTAAATTACTTGACCACAGAAAAGACTTACTTGAAGAATTAGGCGTAATTTGGAATGTTAAAGAACACGAGTGGAGCACTAAACTTCAAATGTTAAAAGACTTCTATCAAAAATACGGTCACTTTGATGTTAAGCAAAGTGATAAAGAATTTGGAGGACTTTACAATTGGTTGTTTAGAATAAAGAAAAACGGGACAAGTGCAGAGAGAAAGAAAAAGCTTGAAGAAATTGGCTTTGACACTAACGAAATATTAGCAAATGAAAGCAATTAACCCAACGCTTCACAGCCACACACATTGCCAAGTCGCACCAACCGACCCCCAAACCAAAACTTGGCAAAGAGTGTGTCTGTCCAACCGCACGACCAAAACGACCGAGAAACCAACGGACGAAAAAGAACACCGAAGCGATAACAGCGTGTATGTGGCAATAGCGGGTG
>RECS01000152.1 GCA_007693915.1 Saprospirales bacterium
TTAATTTACATTAAAACTCTGAGTACGGGGCAATGTATGATGATAATAGCTTTATTTTGATTGGTTTAATGTAGAGCTGAAATAAATTCAGTAATGCTTTTTTTACCGCAGAGAACGCAGTGTGCGCAGAGATTAAACGCAGAGGAAGAGGGATATTAAGCCACTGCCTTTTGTCTACAGAGGTGTTTCAGGATTGGGAGGTTTGTTGAGGTGTTCTATTTTACCATTTTGCAGAAAAAGGGGTTGATTTGCTACTTTTAAAAACTTTTTAAAACAACATTCAAGAAAATTAAGAGACTTCGCGGCTTGTTTGTATTTTCGCGCTCGGGTAGAAATTTATCATGGCTGAAAAAAATCAACAACCGTTTATTATTGGAATTACAGGAGGAAGTGGTTCCGGCAAAACTTCTTTTATCAAAGAATTGCGTAAACGAATAAGCGAACAGGAATTGTGCATCCTTTCCCAGGACGATTATTATAAACCCAGAGATTTGCAAAGAGCGGATGATAAGGGTGTGCACAACTTTGACCTGCCTGAATCCATAGATGTGGATCGCCTGATAGCCGATGTAAACAAGTTGATTTCCGGAGAAACCATTGTCAAAGAAGAATACACCTTTAATAATCCGAAAGCCAGTCCAAAATTATTGCAATTTCACCCGGCTCCCATACTGGTTCTGGAAGGTCTTTTCGTGTTTCACATCAAATCCATTTTTGATCTTCTGGATCTCAAAGTGTTTATCCACGCCAAAGAAAACCTAAAAGTCATCAGACGGATCAAGCGCGACCGGATAGAGCGAAATTATCCTCTTGACGATGTGCTATATCGCTATCAATACCACGTATTACCCGCCTACGAAAAGCACATTCTGCCCTACATGGAGGAAGCAGATATCGTAATCAACAACAACCACCATTTTCGCAATGGTTTAGATGTCCTTGAGGGGTTTATACGGGATAGGTTGAGAGCTGATGGCTAGATATGTCTAAATTGTGGAAAGTTGTGTATATTAAAACTTTAATTTCATAAAGTTATGATACTCTATACATTTTGTCACTCCTGCAAAAATGACATATCCATTAGATCGATGGCTAATACTCGTCCTGAATTAGAAAGGGAAAAAGGCGAAACCTTCGAAGTCCGATGTAAAAAGTGCAGGACGAGAAATCAGGTACATGTCGATCAGGTAAAGGCCAAGCCAAGCAAAGTTGTGATTGCTCTAGGTGTTGGACTCGATAGTTTGTTGTAAATTGTCTAAAAATTTTGGTTCAATGCTCTTGACAAATTTTTATGTTTGAATTTTAAAAGAAAAAATGGTCTAGTATTTTGTAAATTTATTCAAAATAGTTTTTCTATCTTTGAATCCAAATGCTAATAGTTTTCTAAAAATTCACCTAAATTCTGAATCATGAAGTCTTTGCACCCATTTGAACCATTTGTGCCTAAAAACTCTACAAAGCTAATTATTGGAACAATTCCACCTCCTAGATTTTGTAAAAACCAAAATAATATTTTATTCGATGATGTTTATTTTTATTATGGAAGCCAAGATAATTATTTTTGGCCAATTTTAGGAGATATCTTTAATGTAAAATTTGATTATAATAATTCAGAAAATGCCATTTTGCAAAGAAAGAAATTACTTGAGAATTTAAAAATAGGGGTAACTGATATTGTAGAAAGTTGCATCCATGAATCTGGTTCAGCTATTGATAAAGATTTAAAGGACATTGAACTAAAAGACTTAGGCAGTCTTCTTCAAAAACATCCCGAAATAAATTTATTGATTTACACTAGTAGTTTTGTAAAGAGCCAGATCAATAAATTATTTGGAACATACCATTCTATTAATCCAAATAATAAAAGAGAACAAATTTTAAAAATTGGAGAGAAAGTATATAAGGTGAAAATTTTGTATTCTCCTTCTCCGAGTGCATTAAGGGGTATGGGAAAAAATGGAGCAGAAAAAAGGAAAACGCAATATGAACAATTTTTTAAAGGTTAGGTGCTAAACCCTTTAAAATAAATGGGTTTTATATTGTTAAATTGAATATTGAGAGGTTTATTTTTGTACTCATTTGTAATAAAAAAAGTTAATTTTGATGAGAGGGAAATGTTCTTTTAAAGAGATATTTTGTTTTAAAATGACCAATGACCCTATTCACAAATTTTCCCTATGTCCAGACAAGGAACCATAAAGAGATACAGTCTTATTCTGGAAAAAACCAGTAAAAAGCACTATCCGTCTTTTGAGCGGATAAAGGATTATCTGTTTGACCATGGATTTGAAATATCATCGCGGACTATTCAGAGGGATATTGAGCAGATTAGAAATGAATTCGGCATTTCTATTTTATATAATAGGGATAAAAACGGATATTATGTCGAAGAGGATAGCAGCATCAATTTTGATCGATTTTTGCGATTTCTGGAATTGATGAATACTGCCGATTTGTTAGCGGATACTTTGCGTGATAGTCAGGAAGGGCTGAATTATATTCATTTCGAATCTTCAGACAATTTAAAAGGTATTGAGCAACTTAAACCTCTTTTGGAAGCTATAAAGTCGAAACGCAAAATTGAATTTATCCATGAGAACTACCAAAAAAATACTACCAGACCTTATGAAGTTCATCCCTATTTACTCAAGGAATATCTAAGTAGGTGGTACTTATTGGCATTCGTACCTCAATATGAAGAAATGCGGATTTTTGGGATTGACAGAATCAGTAATCTCAAGCTTAAAAAATCAGTATTTAAACAATCTATTGACGACGATTTAGCTTCTTTTTTTAAAGATACAATAGGGGTGAGCTATTTTGTGAGCCAAAAAGAAAAAGTTGTCCTTTCTTTTGACCCATTGGAGGCCAAGTATATTAAAAGCCTTCCTTTGCATTCTTCTCAAGAAATCATCGAGGAAACCGAAAAGGAATTAATTGTTCGATTGGATATCATCCCCAATATGGAATTTTACCAAAGGATACTGATGATGGGGTATAGTGTGGTTGTTTTGGAGCCACTTTGGCTAGCTGAAAAAATTAGATCTACTCTGCAGAAGGCTCTGGATAATTACGAAAAAGCTTGACTGCGACACAGTTTGGCGTTCCCGAAGGGTATATTTGCAATAAAAAGATTTTATGCAAAACCAACCTTCAATCTCCCGGAATACCATTGTTAAAAAAGACGATATCTTAAGTAGGATTAAATCACAACTCAAAAAAGAGTTTATTGGATTGGACCAA
Organism: Saprospirales bacterium; assembly: GCA_007693915.1. GTDB lineage: Bacteria > Bacteroidota > Bacteroidia > Chitinophagales > Saprospiraceae > PWJY01. The sequence goes on from RECS01000152.1 coordinate 3,244, forward strand.
CTAATTGATGAGCTGATAGAATCTGTTGGCTTTTGGTACCTCTTTCCGGATTTACAAGAGAAGCCTTTGGTCATAAACCTATGGGGAATGACTGGAGTAGGTAAAACATCTCTAGTCAAAAGAATGGTCAGTCTTCTTGAAATGGAGAAATCGTTTATTCTTTTCGACTTGGGGACAAGGAATAATTTCGGCTGTTCAGTGGAAGCTGTTTTATGGGATGTTTATGAAAAGAAAAATGGGAAGCCCTTAATTCTGGGATTTGATGAATTTCACAACGCCAGGACATTAGATAATGGTGGAGTAGATAATTTTGCTAGCCATGGAAGGATAGTGTGGCAAATTTTGGATTCCGGTAAATATCAAATCCATCCCAAGCCCAATTATCTTCAACAGCTTCATGATGTAATTCACAAACTTGAACATTTTCTTCGTTCAGGAGTCGAGGTTAAAAACGGTCTGGTTACGAGTAAGGTAGACTATTTTTTAAGAAATATCTATTATGAAAAGTCATTTAGCATTTTTAATAGAAATAAGTCAAACAAAGATAAAGAAGTGGGAGGAATCCTTTTTGTTGGAGAATCCATTTACCCAATTATAATGGAACTTGCACGGGATGAATTTATCAGCACAAAAGCTCTGCAGGACAAATTGATGCAAATGGATGGCTATGAAATTGTCGAATATTTAAAAAAGATCTATGAAGATGGAGCAAGTCCAAAATGGGTGGATTGTTCCAAGTCCCTAATTTTGATTATGGGGAATCTAGATGAAGCTTATCAAATGACGGGCAACTTTAATCCCGATATTCAGGCTGATCATTTGCACCAGCAAACTTTAAAGGTGGATGTTTTTCAAATCAAAAAGGCTTTACGAAGGCGTTTTCGGAGTGAACACATTTCTAGATTGGGAAATATTCATTTTCTATTTCCTGCATTCAGCAGTAAATCCTTTGAAAGATTGATCGATCAGGAATTGATGCGAATATCCCAATTGATTAGCTCTCGCTTTGGTATTGATCTGGTTTTTGAGAATACTGTGCCGGACATGATCTATGAGGAGGGCGTATTCCCCACCCAGGGTACTCGGCCTGTTTACTCATCTATCCAACAACATATTATTAGCAAACTGGGAAGGATTATATCTGAGGGAGTAATAAAAGACCTTGTGGTTGATAAGATTTTTATGGGTGTTCAAGAGGACAAGCTCTTCATCAAATATCTGCGGGCAAATGAGATTGAACATCAAATAGAAATGCAATTAACCCTAAATCTTAAAAAACTTAAAGATTGTAAGCAAGACGACTTGCAAGCCATTACTGCTGTTCATGAATCAGGTCATGCTGTGTTGTCTATTGTGTTACTTAATTCTTTACCTGAAATGGTTATTTCAAGTACTCCCGATCAGGATATACATGGGTTTGTTCACTCAAGTGTGAATTGGAAGTATGTATCCAAAAAGGAAATTATCAGAAGGATTGCCATGATGTTGGGAGGTATGGCTGCTGAGAAATGGGTATTTGGGGAGGAAAACCTTACTTCGGGCTCTGCAAATGATTTAATGCTGGCTACGGAATTTGCGACAGATATGATTAAGTCAAGCGGTTTGGGTAGCAGATTGGGTAGTTTTAACTCCAAAGCCCCCCAAACTTTTAATTATCTCTATGATCATGCCGATCAGTTGACGGAGGAGGCTGAAAATCTTATTTTAGAAGCTTTTCGACTAGCTGAGGATACATTAAAGGAGCATGAGCAATTATTATTAAAAATGGCTGAATTTCTCAGCATTGAACGGTCATTAAGTAAAGATAAATGCCTAGAATTTGTTAGGGATTATGGTAGTGAAAATTATTCCGCCTTACTGTCCAAGGATGGAGATTCTGATCTTTATCGTGGCTTACTAAGAAAAAAGCTTAAACATAGTTTCGGAAATAAGAAAGTAAGTTCCAATGGAATACACAAAAGGCAAAGAGCAAAAGCTTTTTTAAACTAAAGAGTATAATAATTTAATTTTTTACCAAATAAATAATCTATGAGTCTATCTATCGAATGTCCGCACTGTCATGAAATATTCACTGCGGAGGAAGCATTATCAGGAAAATTAGAGGCGCATTACAAAACAATTTTTGATCGAAAATTGGACGAGCAAACCCTTCTCTTGCAAAAAGAAAAAGATCAATTAGCCAGGGAAAGGTTGATACTGCAGGAATTAAAAAATAAAGAGGAGGAATTGCTTAGTGAAAAGCTCAGGCAGGCTTTAATTAAGGAAAAGAAGGAGTTGGAATCTTCACTTTTAGAAAGGTACCAACAGGAAATGCAGGTGTTGAGAGAGCAAAATGAAAAAAAATCAAAGGAAAACAGCTTGTTGAAAGAAAAAGAATTGAAGTTATTAAAACAAGAGGCCGAACTCAAAGCTGAAAAGCAGGAACTCAGCTACAATATGGAAAAGAAACTAATTGAAAAACAGTCTGAAATTGAAGAAAAGGCAAGAGCTAAAGAGCGCGAGAACTTTGAGTTTGAAAAACTCAAATTACTCAAACAAATTGAGGACAATAAAAAGCTGGCGGAGGAAATGAAGCGAAAAGCAGAACAAGGGTCGATGGAAATGCAAGGAGAAATTCAGGAAATTGCTCTTGAGGAACTATTGACAAGGACTTTTTCCATTGATGTGGTAAAGGAGGTACCCAAAGGAACAAGAGGAGCAGATGTTATACAAACTGTTTTTAATGAAGCCAGACAGGAATGTGGCAGTATAGTTTATGAAAGTAAGCGCACCAAGAATTTTTCCAATGATTGGATTGAAAAAATTAAGCAGGATCAATTGTCGTGCAGGGCTGATGTTGCGGTGATTGTAACAGAAACAATGCCTCGTGAAATGGAAAAATTTGGTGAGAAACAGGGGGTATGGATCTGTAGTTTTCAGGAAGTAAAAAGCCTTTCTTTTGTTCTCAGGGAAATGATTATCAAAACCCAATCCGTGAAAATCTCGCAGGAAAACAAGGGCGATAAAATGGAGTTATTGTATACTTATTTGACCAGTAACGAATTCGTTCAAAACGTCAAAAGAATAATCGAAATTTACGACAATATGCTTAAACAGTTGAATTCAGAGAAAAGGGCCATGAATAAAATCTGGGCACAAAGAGAAAAACAAGTGTGGTCTGTTCAGGAAAACTTAAGTACTCTTTTTGGTTCTATCAAGGGAATTGCCGGAAGTGAATTTGATGCTTCTAATCTGTTGGAATTGACGACTGTAGAAGAGGATTGAGGTAGGATTTTGCTGATAGGCAGGCAGAATTCGGCTACATTAGTGCGGATTTATTCAAATTGTATTCTCATGTTGTTGATTTGTTTTTACTAGTATTTTGTTAGTATGATACCCGGGAAATGCACCAATTTTATTTATTTTTCCTCCTTGCTCCAGACGGACATACGGTTTAAAGAAACATGTAATTGCCTTTTGGATATATTGAGAAAAAACAAAGTGAAATTTGATTTCATTGGGGAGGCCTGGGATATTTGGTGTCGGGACTATATGCCTGTTCAACTTGAAGTAGGAAGGTTTGTTCAATTTAGGTATGAGCCTTCCTATTTAGAAGATTATCCAGACCTTCGAATTAATGCTATTCAATTGCACAAACCTCTTAATATTGCCCCTCAAATATCTAGTATCAATCTCGACGGTGGGAATATTATCAGTTGGTCTGACAAGGCAATTGTAAGTAGTCGTGTTTTTGATGAAAATCCTCAATATTCCAACAGTAATAAATTGATATCAGAAATTGAAAAATTGCTTGAGGTTGAAGTAATTATAATTCCTCAAATAGATTCAGATATGACAGGTCATGTAGATGGAATGCTCAGATTTGTTGATGGGAATACCCTGGTCGGAAATGATAGGTCACTTGAGCTGGGATATTGGAGAAGAAAAATGAAAAAAATATTGAGAGAGAATGGACTGAATTATATAGACTTTCCATTTTTTGAATACGAGGATAAAAGATACGCAGATAACGCTATTGGATGCTATGTTAATTATCTGGAAGTTGATGACCTCATCGTTTTTCCCATTTTCGAGACAGTCAACAATAAAGATAATGAGACTTTTGATTTGTTAAGGGAAATCTTTCCCGACAGAATTATAGAGTCCTTAAATTTTAATGATGTTGGATATTTAGGTGGATTGTTGAATTGTGCCAGCTGGACAATTAAAGTATAAAAAAAAATGCATTCTATTTCTTACGAGATCTCAAGTATTTAAGCAACTTTTAAATGATTATAAATCTACACGGTTTTAAAAGCCACGGCAAAAACAGTATGTACAAGATTTTAGTAAAATTCTTTGAAGAGGAAAGTATTTTTTCCCCTACTTTGCCTGATTCTCCATTTGAGGTAGTTTCTTTGGTCGATCATTTCCTACAGAATAACCGAAATCAATCCCACATAATAATAGGTTCAAGCTTGGGTGGATTTTACGCGAATTACTTTTGCAAGAAAGAAAATATCCCAACCCATTTGATCAATCCATCTTTTAAACCCTGGCTCAATTTATCTAAGCAAGTTGGATGGCACCAAAGGTATGGGACTAAAGATCATTTTGAATGGAGGTCAGCTTATTTGGATGAGTTGCTGGAGTTGGATTTGATCATTGAATCATTGGAACCCACGGATGTGGAATTAAATTTATATCTGGGAAAAAATGATATGGTTATCGATCACAATTACTTGAAGGAGGACTTTAATAGATATCGACAAGTTTGGACGAATGATGGGCATAGGTTTAGTGAAGCCAGTTTCATTAAATACGTAATCCCCAACATACATAAACATTTTCTTTAGGAACTACTAAGGGAGGAATGTTTGAATATTCTTGAAGAGGTTGTTCGAAATAAACTAAATAATTAAACCTTCGACTTATTTCATAGTAAATAATGCAGAGTGGAATGATAAATTGACTTTAGACTACCTTCTTGTAAGCCAATAGTTAGTTATCCGTCCAAGTTCATTTTGATTACCTAAACTTAACACTCACTTTATAACTTCTTTTTTGAAAAAAGAGAGACCTTTGCACTTAATTTTCTATCATGATAAGAAATATTTCCTTATTCATTTTAGTCTGGTTTTTGGTTGCAAACATCAGTTGCAGCAAGCAGACAACATTGCCAGTAAGTGAGTTCACTACCGTTTTTAATGTATCATTTCTTGAAGATTCAGAAAATTCTTTGAATACCTCTGATTACACCGAGAATGCGAGAGCGATTCAAATCGTCGGTGATTCCCTGCTGTTTGTGCATTCTCGTGGCAACAATAAGGTTATTTCTTATCTTCTGGAAGAGAGAGGGAATATCAGTTCAGCTGTTTATTATCGCTCCTATTCTGCTGAAAATTATATTGGTACCACTGCACAAGATGCAAACGGACATGGTTTTTTTATCCGGGAAGGTGATTTGAAAAGAATGTGGCTCTTTAATCGCACTGAAATCTGGGAATTTGATTTGGAAGTGTCCGGAGATATTTCTTCCGCTGTTTTTTCTGATTATTTAGATCTAACTGACTATGTAGAAAGGGGACATGGGATATTTTTTCATCCAAATGGAACTTACCTGTATGTAGATGATCGGAACAAGGAGATGATTCATCAGTTCACCTTGACTACAGCATGGAGTATCAATGGGTTCAATGCCTATACTGTCCTTGATATTTCAGAAAAGCATGAAGCAGTACGTGCTGTCACCTTTCATCCGGATGGGCTGGACATGTACCTACTGGATACCGACTTGCAGCAAATTCAACATTATAAACTTTCCCAGGCCTGGCAAATTGAAACTGCTGTTTTCTATCAGGAAAAATCCATCAATCTTTCTAACCCCAGATCTTTTACCTGGAATTGCAACGGCAGCAGAGCCTTTATTATGAATACAGATGATGGGGTAATTTATGAGTTTGTAGTGGGGGAGTAAGGGGGGGGTGGTATTTAGTTACTCTGACCATAGTCTTGATTATTACGCACCTTTGGCGCTTAGTTTTTGGTCACTTTTTTCACCTATGGCTTCACCATTGGTTAATTATGGCGCACCTTTGGTGCTTAAGTTTTGGGTATGATCTTACTGAGGTGGTATTTATTTGTCAGGAATTTATTTCATCAATAGTTTTTGATCAGGATATAGTTAAATAAGCGTCAAAGGGTGCTCAATAAATTAATCTAGGTTTTATCTTTGTAGGCACAGATACAATGGAAAATTTAAAATATAAGGTCATTAAAAATTCTGAGCAGTACTATAAATATTGCGACTTACTAGAATCATTAACAGCCTCTGATAGTCGGGTGGCTGAAGTCGAGATTGAGTTGCTCTCAGTTTTAATAGAAAAATGGGATGAAGAACAAAATACATTTGACGATTTAGATCCTATTGGTCTGCTTAAATCTCTAATGGAAGAGAATAACTTAAAGGCTAAAGACCTGGCAGAAATACTTGACTTGTCTAAAGCTACAGTTTCAAAGATGTTAAACTACAGGAAAGGACTTTCAAAGTCCACCATCCGTAAACTTTCTGATTACTTTAAACTTTCACAGGAGGCCTTTAATCAATCCTATAAACTTTTAGAATACAGGGGTAATCTTAAAAAGATAGAGGTCGTTCCAGATGTAGAGGAGAGTATTAATGTTTAGCAGCTTGGTCTGAGGATGAGCTTTAAGTGATCAGCTTTGAATTAATATCATTGTATTTTGAAATTGAAAAACTGGTTCACTTTTGGACTGAAACTTACAATCATACTAAGTTTTATTATTTTGGACTTTCCATCACTTTATCTTTAACTGGTCTTCATCCTGTCTGTTATCCCAAAAAGATAAAATCAAAATTTCTTTATTTTTTACTTCATAAAAGATCAGGTAATCTTTAAAAGGAATTACTCTTGTTTGTCTATTTGTTGTTAAGCGACCTAGAAGGGGATTTTTTGAAAGAGTTGTTAATAACTCCTCAGTCTGATTCAATAATTTCATACTATATACCGGAGTTCCATTTCTTTCAGTATAATATTCAAGAATTCTTCTGAATTCATATTTCGCGTGATCGGACCAAACTATTGTTTTGCCAGCCATTCTTTTATTTCCGTGACTACTTCATCATTGCTAGACGATTTGCCTACATTAATTTGGGCCCTTCCCTCTTCAATTGATTTTTCTTGCTCCGGGCTTAATTTAAAAAAGGCTTTTTCAGAACTGTCAAATATAGTCTGAAGTGCCTTTAAGAAATCGATATCATTCGTATTCTTAATTCTGGAAATGAGGCTTTTTTTAATTTGAGCAGTTGAATCCATCTCAGTTTTATTTTTTACATGATAAAGATAAGAAATCTTTTGTTTTTTATTCTTTCTTGTAATAATTTGTAATAGAAATGAGTTTTCGGACTTGACATTATTAATGGTCTTGTTGATAAGATTTTAAATTGGTGCTGTTTTGGTTATTACACACTTTATGGCTTCACCGCGGGTTGATTATTACGCACTTTTCCATCCTTTATACTTTTTTCCACCGCTCATAAACCTTCCCCTGTTTTTTCAAATCTTTGGGGACCTCAGTTAAGGGCTTGGCCTCTCGGAGGGATTTGCGACAGTCCTCCGGCAGTTGTTGATAAAGGCGGGTGCCTTCGGTTTTCCATTGGATCATTTGGTCGCTTACTTCTTTGATGAAAGAGGCAGGATTGCCGGCCCATAGTTGTCGGCGGCGGATAGTTAATCCTGTCTTTACGAACGACAAAGCGCCGATGATACACTCCTCCTCTATGATGACTTCATCCATGATGACAGCGTTCATTCCGATAAGGCTGTTGCGTCCAATACGGGCACCATGTATGACTGCG
>RECS01000106.1 GCA_007693915.1 Saprospirales bacterium
CGAACGGAGTTTATGCCGCTAGAAGCGGTAATACACCCCGAATGTTTTTTTCCTTAGCTAACCAAACGAAGTTTATGCCGCTGCAAGCGGTAATATACCCCGAATGTTTTTTATTTACATCGATCATAAACGACTAAAAATCGATAATAAAAACAGAAAACATTTTAATTATATCTACTATTGCACATATTACAAATTTATTTCCTGACATACTGAAAATAAATGGCGGTGAGGGCGGGATTCGAACCCGCGGTACATGTTTCCACGTACGCCGGTTTAGCAAACCGGTGGTTTCAGCCACTCACCCACCTCACCTGATAGTTTTTGGGTGCAAAATGCCTTAGCTTTTCTAAAGCGAGTGCAAATATACAACACTAATTTTCTTTAAAAAAAATTATTTTCAAACTTATTTCATAAAACTTAATTGGATGTCTTTTTCCAACCTTTTAACCTTGTCATTAAACATGCTATTTGTTTCAATTTGATCTTGAATAGATTTACACGCATGAATGACGGTACTGTGATCGCGTCCTCCAAAAGATCTTCCAATTTCCTTATAAGAAGCTGAGGTAAAGGACTTCGCAAGATACATTCCAATTTGTCTTGCAGACACCAAATCCCTTTTTCTGGACTTACCCTGTATGCTTTCCACATCTAATCCAAGAGATTCACAAACCAGCTTTTTTATATTTTCAACACTTATCGCTCTATCTTCTTTTTCAACAAATTGATGTAATACCCTTTCTGCCAATTTTAGGTCAATAGGGGAATTTGTAACAGTAGCCTGAAAACAAAGTGAAGTAAGTAATCCCTCTAACTCTCTGATATTATCCCTGATATTATAACAGATATACTCAAGAACATCAAACGGTATTTCAACTTTTTCTTTTTCAAGTTTCCATTGCGCTATGGCAATTCGGGTTTCAAAATCCGGTGCTGTCAAATCAGCTGACAACCCCCACTTAAATCTTGAAATCAACCTATCTTCCATTCCCTCTAAATCTTTTGGCGGTCTGTCTGAAGTCAGGATAATTTGCTTACCGTTTTGATGGATCTGATTAAAGATATGGAAAAGTATCTCCTGAGTTTTTTCGCGACGTGCTAAAAAATGAATATCATCGAGAATAAACATATCCAACTCCTGATAAAATGCAACCAACTCATTGGTATTATTTGTCTTTATAGATTGAATAACCTGATTGGTAAATTTTTCAGTACTTACGTAAAGAATTCTCTTATTTGGAAAATTATTTTTTGCAAGATTTCCTATAGCATGGACAAGATGTGTTTTGCCCAGTCCGGATTTACCGTAAACCACCATTGGATTAAAAGCAGTTTCCCCGGGCTTGGCAGCTATAGCTAATCCGGCAGACCTCGCCAGCTTGTTGCAATCCCCTTCGATAAAATCCTCAAAGTTATACTTATCCATCAAATTGGCCTCCACTTTAATTTTGCGAATTCCGGGAATTACAAAGGGATTCTTAATTTCATCATTCTGACCTTTGGATGAAGTGCTCGACTTAGAACTTTCGTTTTTACCGGTAGTAAGAATCCTATATTCTAATCTTGCATCAGGTCCAAGCTCCTTCCTTAAAGTGTTTTTTAAAACTTTAACATAATGCTTTTCCAGATACTCGTAAAAAAAGACAGAAGGCAACTGAACGATCATGATATTCTCCTTAAGTTCAAGGGGAACAATAGGTTTGAACCAAGTCCTGAAACTTCTTTCATTCACATCAGAGCGAATGTGCTCAAGACAAGATTTCCAAACTGTATTTATATTGCCTTCCATTATCATCTGCGGAAATTAAAACAAAAGTATATTAAGGTGAAAAAGGGGATCGAAGTTAAGGTTTTTTTGAAAAACGGAAAGACTAAATTTAACAAAAAAAACCCATATCTTTTATTATGATATTTAATCCCCTTATCTACAATAAAAAAGCATTAAGACCCTATAGGAATATTTATGCAAGATACACACTTGCCTTTTTTGTTCTTTTCAAATAAGAGGTCAATTCTACCAAGCATCTTACCCGACCTACCGGCCTGATTGATTAAAACAGCTTCTCCTTTTTTATTTGCTATCGTTACAGCACCCTCCAAAAAAGTATGGGTATGTCCTCCCAAAATCACATCTATATTTTCACTTTCCGCAGCGATCACCCGATCTGATACTTTAGAGCTTTCGTATTCATACCCCAGATGAGACAGACAAATCACCAAATCACAATTGGCTTCATTTTTCAAAAAGGTAGAGACTTCCTGCGAAACCAGAATGGGATCCTTGTAAACCGTATTTCCAAAAAGCTGCTCCGGCACCAGTCCAAACAATTCAATCCCCAATCCAAAAATACCCACCTTTATTCCACCCTTATTCTGGATTTGATATGGAAGTACTTTTCCTTTTAGAGGGGTATCGGAAAAATCATAATTAGAACTGATTATAGGAAAATTCAGGTAATCAAAGTTTTTAGCAAGCATTTCAATACCTGCATCAAACTCATGGTTTCCAATAGTCCCGGCGTCATACCCCATTTTTGACATCAACTGGAATTCAAGTTTTCCGTCAAAGAGATTAAAATAAGGTGTACCCTGTAGCACATCTCCGCAATCAAGTAAAAGCGAATGATCTACAGATGATCTAATGTTTTTCACAACTGCAGATAGCCTGGTAATACCTCCCAAACCAGCTCTTTCTCCGGCATCCTCAGAAAAGGGATGAATCCGACTATGGAGATCATTAGTGTGCAACAAAGTAAGCTGAGTTAAGTCCGGTTTTGAAAAGAAACTACCCCATTCAGCACCTCCTAAAATTCCATAAGCCGCAGCAATACCTGTTGTTATTAAAAAGGATCTTCGTTTCATTAAGTCTTCATTTTCTATGAATTAAGGGGCGTCAATATGAATTCTGTTTCCCCTGCCCAAATCCATTAAGTATTCATTTTTTAAGCTAAGTGTTCGAATATGATCAATCATCACATCCCTGATAAGCAGACCTGTGCTTATTTGAGGATAATCTCTGAAAAACAATGCATTGTCCCCTCCATTCGCCAGATAGTCGTTAGTAGCTATTCTGTAAGTTTTATTTGGATCGATTTCTCTACCCCGTATCATTATGGAATGGGCATTGCCATTTTTTATTCTAAAAGACAATCCATGACTTATTGGCCAACCATCAAATGAGGCAATCAAATCACACAATTCTTGTACAACATGACCTGAAACCTCAAGTACAACAAGATAGTTTTCAAATGGCATTAACTCATACAAATGACCTAATGTTAGAGGCCCCTCAGGCAAACTGTTTACCCTAAGGCCAAAGTAATTCTGAACCGCAAAATCAATATCTTTTTCCACGGCTGATTCTGCATAGTCATGAATTATATCTGCCACTACCCTATTTAAAGGACCATCAGGTTGCTTGCGCAACAATTCATTTGTAGTGTGGCCAATTACCTCATTCATTTGAGCTTCCATTTCCATTCGAAAAGGTTCAATAAAAGCGAGCATAGCAGAATCTTTTCCAAAAATGGCATCCTGAGATATTACTATATTTGACGACTCATAAAACGCAAGGTGTTGGACTTTTGAGCAAGAAGAGCCCAATAAAACCAACGCCAAAAATGTGAGCATCTTTATTAGGAATTGCATAGGATTAAATTATAATAATAAAGAAGCTTCCCGACGAATCGCTTTTTGAGCAGTGTCAAGGGGATTTTCAATTGACTCATCGTAAAAATCAATCAATCTATCAGCAAAAACAGAAGCAGGAGCCCCTTGTTCTAAATCAGAGATTACAACTGAAACACTGTTTATTACGTGCTGTCTGGCATATTTGATTATACTCCACAAGTTATCAGAGACATAGACCTGCTGAGAAATATTATGATCAAATTCTTGCTGCACTGCTATTAATATTGCCATATGAAGATCCTCTGACTTCATTCCGGGAGTCTTTAAACGCAGTATTAAATTAGGTGGACTTATCCGCTCACAAAGCAGGGAAAGTCGCTCATAAGCCTGAAGTTTTAAAGGAATTGTAGTTTTCCGAACGGACTCCTTAGTCTCCAATAACTTCATTTGATATTGTTTTCCCAAATAGGTTTTCAATATCGTATATGCAGTTACAAAAACAATAATCGCCGGAATCAAAATTTTTACTATTTCCAGCAGAATAACCGTCGCAGTTGCTATAAAAATCATATCGTCATTTAAATTGAGTCGTAAAGTTAAAAATACTGTACGTTTAAAAGTAGGTTTTGAACTTTTAATTCTTTTCTATTATTACTAACTTTGTAAAAAAAAGAGAGAACAATGTCAGCAATAAAAACAGAAACACCTATAAAACTTACAGCAGGAGCCATCGAACAGCTTAAGAATATTCAGTCTGAGCAGAGCATTCCAGATACACACGGACTAAGGGTTGGTGTAAAAGGGGGTGGTTGTTCTGGCTTTAGTTATATTTTGGGTTTTGATGAAGAAAAGGAGAATGATCAGATTTTCTTCATTGACGATATCAAAATCCTCATGCAAAAATCCCATGGAATTTACCTCATTGGCATGGAGGTAGATTTTATTGATGGTCTCAATAATAGAGGATTTAGTTTCTCCAATCCCAACGCTAATGACACTTGTGGATGTGGGACCTCTTTTTCGTCTTAACCATTTTACTGCTAAGCCTAAGTCGGATTTTTCTCATTTGAATATTTTTCTGAGAACTCATGAATATGCTAAATAATCCACTAACCCATGAAAGAGCTTGGCATTTTATTCAAAAAATATTGAGACAAACGAGGTGGTTAAAAACCTATTAGATAAAATTCGAACTCGGAATTTTACATATTAGCTATGATCTCAGAGCCAAACTCAGAGCACTTAAGCTTAGTAGCACCTTCCATAAGTCTTTCAAAGTCATAGGTAACTCTTTTACTTTGAATTGAACGCTCTATGCCGTTGGTAATCAAATCACCTGCTTCTTTCCAGCCGAGATACTCTAACATCATTACACCTGATAAAATAACTGATGAGGGATTAACCATATCTTTGTCTGCATATTTTGGAGCTGTTCCATGTGTAGCTTCAAAGATTGCCCTTCCACTAGAATAGTTAATATTTGCACCAGGTGCTATACCAATTCCACCTACCATGGCAGCCAATGCATCAGAAATGTAATCCCCATTAAGATTGAGGGTAGCAATAACATCATATTCCTTTGGTCTGAGTAAGATTTGTTGCAAAAAAGCATCAGCGATAGAATCTTTAACTAACATTTTTCCTTCAGAAAGCGCTTTTGCCTGCGCATCATTAGCAGCATCTGCACCCTCCTGTCCTTTAATCCTATCATATTGAGCCCAAGTAAAAACCCGATCACCAAATTCCTTTTCAGCAAGGTCATAACCCCACTCTTTGAATTTACCCTCCGTAAATTTCATGATATTCCCTTTGTGAACTAATGTCACACTTTTTCTACCATTATCCAGAGCATACTGAATTGCAGACCTCACTAATCGCTCTGTACCTTCAACTGAAACCGGCTTAATGCCAATGGAAGAAGAATTGGGAAATCGTATTTGAGTCACACCCATTTCCTCCATTAGAAATTTCTTCACTTTGTCTGCCTCAGGAGTTCCATTTGCATATTCGATACCGGCATAGATATCTTCAGTATTCTCTCTGAAAATAACCATATTAACATTGCTTGGCTCTTTGACTGGGGAAGGCACTCCATTAAACCACCTTACTGGTCTTACACAAGCATATAAATCCAAAATTTGTCTCAATGCCACATTTAAAGATCTAATTCCTCCACCTACGGGTGTAGTTAGAGGCCCCTTAATCGCAACATTGTACTCCTTTATCTTATCTAAAGTTTCGTCGGGTAACCAATTAGAGGTAGCATTGTAAGCCTTTTCCCCGGCTAGCACTTCTAGCCACTCAATTTTTCTTGTTCCATTATAGGCTTTCTCAATTGCAGCATCAAATACTCGAACTGCTGCATTCCAGATATCAGGACCTATCCCATCTCCTTCAATAAAAGGGATTACTACATGATCAGGTACTACCGGCTTCCCTGTATTGCTTATCGTTATTTTTTGAGCTGACATTATTTAACTTTTTAAATGAGGTTGCAAAATTAATTATTCAATTGGACTAATAAAGAATTAAACACGTTCATTTTAAAAGACTTTTTGTAAGATATCGCATTTGAGTGCAACTCACGAATGGTAAATTTCTAAAATTCTAGATTGAACACCTATAGTGAGTTTAGTCACATAGAATTAAGCGATGATGATTTAATTTTGTAACTTTACATTTTATAATATATAAAAATATAAACATGAGCGATCAAACAAAAAAGCCGAACAAATTAAACATTGAATTACCTGAAGAAGTAGCGGAGGGAATATATTCCAACCTTGCAATTATATCCCATTCAAATTCTGAGTTCGTAATTGATTTTGTGAGAGTAATGCCCAATATGCCTAAGGCAAAAGTAAAGTCCAGAGTTGTACTGACGCCTCAACATGCAAAAAAACTATTGAGTGCATTGGTGGATAACCTCAAAAAATTTGAGTCTCAGTTTGGATCTATTGCTGAAACTGATCACCCGGGAATGCCCCCAATGAATTTTAATACTCCGAAAGCACAAGCATAAGGCATACCGAAAAAGCCTGTTTTGATTTTCAATTCAGGCCTTTTTCTTTTAAACTTTTCCAAAACAAATTTAAGTCAATATAGGATGTAGAAACCAGCGAAAAGTATAACTTTTCGCTTCAATGGTTGTTAAAAAGGTGTATTTTGAAATTAAAATACAAGCCTTATCTTTGGTCAACTTTTTATAAGACCTTTGGTAATTATTTCTATCGCCAAGTTATCTGAAAGAACCTGTGTTAAATAAAATAAAGAAACCAATTAAAGTAGAACTCTCTGAATTTGAAAACAAATTCAGAGATAGTATGCGAACCAGGGTTCCACTACTGGACAGAATCACCTATTACATTGTAAAAAGTAAAGGAAAACAACTGAGGCCTATTTTTGTATTTCTTTGCTCTGGAATTGCGGGAAAGATAAATGATCGAACATACATAGCAGCTTCCATGGTGGAATTATTGCATACTGCATCTTTGGTCCATGATGATGTGGTGGATGACAGCATGAAAAGACGTGGGCTTTTCTCTATCAATGCACTTTGGAAAAATAAAATAGCTGTTTTAGTAGGTGATTTTCTACTCTCCCGTGGTTTACTGATTGCCCTTGAAAGTGAAGAGTATGAGCAGCTTCAAATTTTGTCTGAAGCGGTAAAAAAAATGAGTGAGGGTGAGTTATTACAAATTGAAAAAGCCAGAAAGCTGGATATCAGTGAGGAAGTGTATTTTGAAATTATCAAACAAAAAACTGCTTCACTTATCGCTGCAGCCTGTAAAGCAGGAGCAACAGCCTCTGAAGCAAGTGCTGAAAACATCGAAAAAATGCGTCTTTTTGGAGAGAAAATTGGTATCGCTTTTCAAATAAAGGATGACCTATTCGATTATGGAGAAGACGCCATAGGAAAGCCAACAGGTATTGATATCAAAGAAAAAAAGATGACCCTACCTTTGATCTATACCTTAAATAAAGTTGAAAAAAAAATAAAAAAAGAAATCATCCGAACCATAAAGCACTTTAATACGGACAAAAAGAAAGTAAAAGAGGTTATACAGATTGTAACTAAAAGTGGAGGTCTAGAATATGCTAAGGAAATTATGCTAAAATACAGGTCAGATGCTTTAGAAATCCTCCATCAATTTCCTCAAAACGACTACAGGGATTCCCTAGAGACTCTTGTGATGTACGTAACTGACCGCAGGAAGTAAAACTTAGTACGTAGAAACAACTATTTCGCTTTCCGCAGCCAAAATTTATACCTGAAGTAATCTGTTTGAAACTCTTTATTTAATTAAATCTGCCATGGTGCTACCTAATCTTGCGGGAGAATCAACTACGTGAATTCCGCACTCTCGCATGATTTTCATTTTGGCTTCAGCAGTATCCTCGGCACCCCCAATTATAGCTCCTGCATGACCCATCGTTCTACCTTTTGGTGCTGTTTGTCCTGCGATAAAACCAACAACCGGCTTGGTACCATTTTCTCTTATCCAATGAGCTGCATTTGCTTCCATACTACCGCCAATTTCTCCAATCATAACAATTCCTTCTGTCTCAGGATCCTCCATCAACAATCTAACAGCGTCAAGAGTAGAAGTTCCAACTACAGGGTCTCCGCCAATTCCAATACATGTTGATTGACCAAGACCAGCTTTTGTAACTTGATCTACAGCCTCATATGTCAGTGTTCCTGATCTGGATACTATGCCTATTGTTCCTTTTTTGTGGATAAAACCCGGCATTATCCCAACTTTTGCTTCCTCTGGAGTAATAACTCCTGGACAATTTGGTCCAACTAACCTGCAATCTTTTCCTTGAAGGTATTTATGGGCCTTAAGCATATCACTAACGGGAATGCCTTCAGTAATGCAAACAATAACCTTTATGCCCGCTTCCGCAGCTTCCATAATTGCATCTGCCGCAAACGGCGGTGGAACAAATATCACGGATGTATCAGCACCCTCCTTATCAACCGACTCCTTTACTGTATTAAAAACGGGACGCTCAAGATGAATATTACCACCTTTACCCGGGGTAACACCTCCTACTAAATTCGTACCGTAGTCAATCATCTGTTCTGCATGAAAAGTACCTTCTTTCCCTGTAAAACCCTGTACTATTATCCTTGAATATTTATTTACTAAAACTGACATATATAGCTTTTTTAAATTAGAGCGTGAAATTGCAATTATTTTTAGAGCCAAGGAAATTTTTTTGCAAAAAGATAAAAAAAAGAGGTGAAATAATCACCTCTTAATATATTCATCATTTACTTTATGTTCCGTGTTTTACTTTTCTGATTACTCTCTCACAATAATAAAAACATCCTCATTCTCTTTAGACATAAAATATTTTTCACGAACGTACCGCTCAGTCTCAGCGTCCATCAATTCCTGTTCTATTTCTATCAATTCAATTTGCTTCCTGTAGTTTTCCATATCGCTATCAATACTGCTGATAATTCTATTCAGTTTGATATGGGTAATGAGACTGTGCTTATCAAAGAATACCATCCACACCGAAAAAACCAAAATGGAAACTATATACACATTTTTTAATGGCGCAGGCAGCCTTTTCATTAGTTCATTGAACTTGCGAAGTACAAACATATTAAATTTTTATGAAATATATTACGCAAAGATATACAACGACCTAATAGGATGTATTACATATTACATATTTTTTTAATGTGAATAAAATATTTTTATATTTAGTTTTATAACCTCTTAAAAATCAGCTTTCTAATCTACGAGGTCTCTACCTGGAAAAAGTGCTAGATCAGCTAGTTCTTCTTCAATTCTAAGCAATTGATTATATTTTGCTATTCGATCGGTACGAGAAGCAGAGCCGGTTTTAATCTGACCACTATTCAACGCGACTGCCAGGTCTGCAATAAAAGTATCCTCAGTTTCACCGGATCTGTGCGAGATGACATTAGTAAAGGCATGTCTTGTTGCCATATTTACCGTTTCAATAGTTTCAGAAACTGTACCAATTTGATTAACTTTAATCAATATCGAGTTCCCTATACCTTCATTTATCCCTCTTGCCAATCTTTTCGGATTGGTAACAAACAAATCATCACCTACCAACTGGATTTTAGCCCCTAGCTTCTCTGTTAGTCGTTTCCACCCACTCCAGTCATCCTCATCTAGCCCATCTTCAATAGAAAAAATAGGATATTTTGCAGCCCATTCTTCCCAATAAGCTACCATTTCTTCAGGTGATAATTTCCCTTTCCCAGATTTGACCAAGTTATAGACATTCTCCTCTGCATCGTAAAATTCAGAAGCTGCTGCATCAAGAGCCAAAACAAAATCTTCGCCTGGTTTATAACCGGCTTTTTCTATTGCAGTAAGAATAGTTTCTATTGCTTCTTCATTAGACTTAAGTGCAGGAGCAAATCCACCCTCATCACCAACATTCGTGGTATAACCTTTACTTTGTAAAACCTTTTTTAGGTGATGAAAAACCTCCACACCCATTCTAAGTGATTCTGAAAAGATATCAGCTCCAACAGGCATAATCATAAATTCCTGAATATCTATAGAATTATCTGCGTGACTACCTCCGTTTATAATATTCATCATAGGAACAGGAAGAACTCTTGCTCCGGCACCTCCCAAATAGCGGTACAATGATTGTCCGGTCTCAACGGCAGCAGCTCTAGCGCACGCCATAGATACACCAAGCATAGCATTCGCTCCTAACTTGGATTTATTTTCCGTACCATCTAACTCAATCATTAGGCTATCGATTCCCAACTGATTGGTTACATCTTCTCCAATTAATTCCTCCCCAATTACTTCATCAACATGGTAACAGGCTTGTAAAACGCCCTTACCCAGAAATCGCTCATTGTCACCATCTCTTAATTCAACAGCTTCATGTTTACCGGTGCTGGCACCTGAAGGCACAATTGCTCTACCTACGACACCACTTGAAGTAAGTACATCAACCTCGACTGTAGGGTTACCTCTTGAGTCCAGTATTTCCCTTGCTCTTATATCAATAATTTCACTCATAGTATTTTATTTTTGATTGTCAATTAATTCAATAAAGTCATCAAACAGATAACGAGCATCATGTGGACCCGGAGCAGCTTCAGGATGATATTGAACTGAAAAAGCAGGATAGTTCCTCAAGCTTACACCCTCTACTGTATTGTCATTCAGATTGATATGTGTTATTTCTAAAGTATCAGTTGCCGACTCTAGCATATCCCTATCCACTCCAAAACCATGATTTTGTGATGTAATTTCACCCTTACCGGTCTTAATATTCAATACTGGGTGATTGATACCACGATGGCCATGATGCATTTTATAGGTTTTTATTCCTTGCGCTCTGCACAGTAATTGATGCCCTAAACAAATTCCAAAAAGTGGTTTTCCGCTTTTCAACATCAGGTCAACTGTTTCAATTGTGTAGTCCATTGAACCAGGATCACCGGGTCCATTGGACAAGAAATATCCATCGGGATTCCATTTTTCAATTTCCTGAAAGGAAGTCTTCGCAGGAAACACTTTTAAGCTACACCCTCTTTCCAAAAAGCATCTTAGAATATTTTTTTTAACGCCATAGTCCATTACTGCAATTCTTCGCAGGCTTTCTCCTTTAGGTTGCAATTCATAGGCTTCTTTAGTGCACACTTCAGAAGCCAACTCAAGGCCGCTCATTGATGGAGTCGCTTCTATAATTTCCTTTAGTTTATTTATTGGAGTACCATCAGAACAGATCAGGCCATTCATTGCCCCTCTATTACGAATATGTCTTACTAAAGCACGGGTATCAATATCGTAAATCGCATTAACTCCAGATTTAGATAAAAACTCATCTAAATTGGTATCAGCAGAGGGTCTTGAGTGAAAATGACTAAAATTACGGCAAATCAATCCCTTTATAGTTACTTTATCATTCTCTGACTCCTCATAACGCGTTCCATAATTTCCAATATGAACATTGGTCATGATGAGTAATTGACCAAAATAAGATGGATCGGTAAAAGCCTCCTGATAACCTGTCATTGCAGTATTAAAACACAATTCGCCGGTTGTAATTCCTTTGACTCCGGCAGCTTTACCCTTGAAAAGTGTTCCATCCTCTAAAAGTAAAGCAGCATCCATTGTTTCAAATTCAGTCATAAAGAAATGATTTGCAACGCAAAGATAAAAACATTGAAACAATACAGGCTCACGAATTTAATAATTATAACAAAAAAAGGATGACCGAATTAGCTCGATCATCCTTTGAAATATTATAAACAATTGCTTTAAAAGCAAAAAGAATTGTGTAATTATTCTTCCTCTTCAGAACCAGTGGTTGTCGTGGCAACTGCAGCAGCAGTTGCAGCAGTCGCAGTTGCGGCTGCTGAACCACCTCTACGCGTTCTTCTACGTCTTCCTCTTCCCGAAACCTTGGATTCAGACTTACCTGAATAAATCTCATTAAAGTCAACGAATTCAATCATAGCTATTTCAGCACCATCACTTTTTCTAAATCCAGTTTTAATGATTCTTAAATAACCTCCGGGTCTCGTACCTATTTTTGCTGCTATAGGACCAAACAACTCTTCAACCGCGCTTTTATCGCTAAGATAACTAAAAACAACTCTTCTTGAGTGGGTTGAATTTACCTTTGCCTTAGTAATTAATGGTTCAAGATAACTTCTAAGTGCTTTTGCCTTAGCAAGAGTAGTAGTTATTCTTTTGTGTTGAATTAAAGCTGAGGACATGTTCTTGAAAAGTGCATTCCTATGACCTTTCTTTCTCTTCAGATGGTTAAATTTCTTTCCGTGTCGCATAATAATAAGATTTATCTTCGCACCACCGATGTCCTTTTAAAGGATGCAGGTAAATGCAGTGTTAAAATTAAGTTACTCTTCGTCGAGTTTATATTTTTCCAGATTCATACCAAAGCTCAATTCTTTTTGAGCTAGCAATTCCTCTATTTCTACAAGAGATTTCCTTCCAAAGTTTCTAAATTTTAGCAGTTCATGGCTTTCAAATTTCACCAATTCACCCAATGAATTAATTTTGGCAGCTTTTAGGCAGTTATAGGCTCTAACTGAAAGGTCAAGATCCTCGAGTGATGTTTTCAATAATTTTCTCATATGGAGAACATGCTCGTCCACAACATCATCCCTTCTCTTACTTGCGTCATCGAAGGTGATATTTTCATCTGTAATGAGGATAAGATGTTGAATCATAATTCTAGAAGCTTCCTTTATAGCCTCTTCGGGATGAATTGTTCCATCAGTTACGATATCAATATTTAGTCTTTCATAATCTGTTCTTTGACCAACACGAGTACTGGACACTTTATACGCCACATTTTTAATTGGGGTATAAATAGCATCAACAGGTATTACACCGATAGGAAGGTCTCCACTTTTATGTTCATCTGCAGGCACATAACCTCTACCTTTAGAAATGGTCAACTCCAGTTCAAGGCTAACAGATGTATCCATATGGCAAATTTCCACTTCGGGATTCATAATCTGAAAAACAGAGGTATGTGCTTGAATGTCTTCACCTTTGAAAATGTCTTTTCCTGAAACAGTCAAATAGATGATTTCGTCAGTAAAGTTATCATCATCATCAAGAAGATACTTGAATCTAACCTGTTTAAGGTTCAGAACAATATCAACTACATCCTCAACCACACCCTTAATTGTTGAAAACTCGTGGTCAACACCAGCTATACGTACAGCAGAGATAGCGTACCCCTCTAAGGAGGACAAAAGGACTCTTCTAAGAGAATTCCCAACAGTTTGTCCATAACCAGGTTCTAAGGGTTTGAATTCAAATTGCCCATCGAACTCAGTAGCTTTTTGGAGTAAAATCTTATCGGGTTTATGAAAATTTAGTAGTGCCATAATATTTATAACTTAAAGAAAGTAGAGATTGTAATAAAAAATTTGACAGCCACCATAGGTAGCTGTCAAATTCAAAAATTTTTATTTCGAGTACAACTCCACGATAAGGAGTGTATCAATATTCTCAGGAATAGTATCTCTTTCAGGATACTGAAGGAATTTCCCTTCCATTTTATCTGGATTCCATTCTAACCAGGGAAACTTTCTAACATCAGATTTTTGTGCAATTCCATTTAGAACTACTTCTAGGTTTCTAGACTTACCTCTAACAGTAACAATGTCACCAGGTCTTAATGTATATGAAGGAATATTTGTTATCTGACCATTTACTACCACGTGCCTGTGGGAGACTAATTGCCTTGCAGCACGACGTGTAGGAGCGATTCCTAGTCGGAATATGGTATTATCTAACCTGGCTTCAAGCAATTGCATCAAAACCTCACCGGTAACACCTTCCTTGCTGTTAGCCTTATTAAAAAGGTTCTTAAATTGCCTTTCCAACAATCCGTATGTCAATTTAGCTTTTTGTTTTTCAGCTAATTGAATACCATAGTCAGACTTTTGTTTTCTTCGCTTAGAAGGTCCATGCTGACCGGGAGGATGTTTCTTTCTTTCAAAAGATCTGTCATAACCAAAAATTGGTTCACCGATTGCACGCGCTTTTTTAGTTAAGGGTCCGGTATATCTCGCCATTTTTTAAAAATTCAATACAAATTAAATGATAATTAAACACGTCTCTTCTTAGGTGGGCGACAGCCATTATGAGGAATTGGAGTCATATCCTTGATTTTATTAACTCTGATACCTCCTCCGTCGATAGCTCTAATTGCAGATTCTCTACCGCCACCTGGTCCCTTGACATAAACAGTACAAGACCTCATTCCTGCATCATGTGCTTTCTGTGCTGCATCTGCAGCAGCTACTTGAGCAGCAAAAGGAGTGTTTTTCTTAGAACCTCTGAAACCGGCTTTACCAGCAGATGCCCATGAAACTACTTGTCCCTGCTTATTAGTAAGAGAAATTATGATATTATTGAAAGAAGCCTGAATAAACGCCAAGCCATCTGAATCAACTTTTACTTTTCGTTTCCGAACGATTTTTTTTGCTTTCGCCATTGTGTTTAAACCTTAATGATCAACAATTGAAAATTACTTAGTTACTTTTTTCTTATTAGCAACAGTTTTCTTTCTTCCCTTTCTAGTCCTAGCATTGGTTTTCGTTCTTTGCCCTCTAACCGGAAGACCTTTTCTATGTCTCAAACCTCTGTACGAAGCAATATCCATAAGACGCTTGATATTCATCTGAACTTCACCACGCAACTCACCTTCCACTTTGAAATCATCCTGAATTTTTGCTGAAATAGACCGAATGTTCTCATCGGACCAATCGCTTACTTTAGTATTGTGGTCAACATCACAGTCATCCAATAAATTGGAAGCTCTTGTAGGACCAATTCCATAAATGTAGGTAAGGGCAATTATGCCTCTCTTGTTTCTAGGTAAATCTACACCTGCTATTCTAGCCATAATTTGGAATATAAATATTTATTAACCCTGACGTTGTTTAAACTTAGGATTCTTTTTATTAATAATATACACTTTTCCTTTACGTCTCACGATCTTACAATCTGTAGATCTCTTTTTGACTGATGCTCGAACTTTCATGACTCAATTAAATTTTAGTCTATTTGTATCTGTAAGTAATTCTTCCTCTTGATAAATCATATGGCGACATTTCCACGGCAACTTTATCACCTGGAAGAATACGAATATAGTTCATCCTCATTTTTCCAGAAATTGTTGCAATTATTTCATGGTCATTCTCTAATCTTACCCTAAACATTGCGTTAGATAGAGCCTCTTCGATAATTCCGTCTTGTTTTATTAACTGTTGTTTCGCCATATTAAAATTTCGGACTGCAAAGATCGCATTATTTTTTAGATTTTTGCAAGAAAATCATTATTTTTTATAGATTCTTCAATTATTTTATGATCACTTAATAATTCAGCACCTTCCGAGCGTACAACAACTGAGTGTTCGAAGTGTGCACTGGGTAACCTATCTTTTGTAATTATGGTCCAACCATCAGGAGATTGCCCAATTTCCTTCCTACCTATATTTACCATAGGCTCTATTGCTATTACCAAATCTTCAACCAACTTAACTCCCTTCCCTTTCTTGCCAAAATTAGGAATTTCAGGTGGCTCGTGCAATTTCTGGCCTAATCCATGACCAACCAATTCCCGAACCACTGAGAATTTATGAACTCTTTCACAATAATGCTGAATCGCAAATCCAACATCTCCAGTTCTTTTATCGGGTCGAGCCATTTCAATTCCAAGATAAAGCGCGTCTCGCGTAACTTCAAGTAACTTTTTTATTTGTGGCTTTATCGGGTGAACAGCAAACGTGTAAGCAGCATCCCCATAATATCCATTATTAAAAACACCACAATCAATAGAAATTATATCACCTTCTTTAAATGGTTGATTATTTGGTATCCCATGTACTACCTCCTCATTAGGAGAAATACACAAAGTTGCAGGAAAACCGTAAAGCCCTTTAAAACCAGGTACGGATTTACCATGGCTTCTAATAAAATCTTCTGCTAATTTATCTAAATCTAATCCACAGACCCCAGGTTTAAGATTCTCGGCAATCAAGGCAAGAGTCTTTGAAACCAACATACAATTTTCTCGCAAAAATCCTATGGCATCTTCACTTTTTCCCTGAATTCGATTTCTGAATATCATACTAAAAACGAGAATTACATACTGGCTCCTATCTGCATTCCTCCACCACTGCGTCCCTTTAATTTCCCTGACTTAACCAAGCCATCGTACTTTCTCATTAATAAGTAACTCTCTATTTGCTGCAAAGTATCCAAAACAACAGCCACAAGAATTAGAAGAGAAGTACCGCCAAAGAACAAAGCAAAAGCAGGATTAACTCCAAATGCTACAGCAACTGCCGGCAATATCGCAATTATACCTAGGAAAATAGAACCTGGTAATGTAACCCTTGTAGTGATGGAATCGATAAATTCTTCGGTAGGTTTGCCTGGTTTTATCCCTGGAATAAATGCATTCTGGCGTTTTAAGTATTCAGCATATTGCTTTGGATTTACAATAAGGGCAGTATAGACATATGTAAACAATACTACCAGTATAAAGTAAATAATAGAGTAAAATAGTGAGAACGGATCATTTAATTCTCGCAACCAACCGGTTGCAGCCATTTCTCCATCCTGCATAGTATACTGTGCCAAAGTCATTGGTAAAAACATCAATGCCTGAGCAAAGATAATTGGCATAACACCTGACGCATTCACTTTAACCGGAATATAATCTCTAGCTCCGCTAACAGGCATATTAGCGTCACCCCTACCAATCATTCTTTTCGCAAACTGAATGGGTATTCTTCTAATCCCCTGAACGATCAAGACTGTAGCCATAACTACAACGAAGAGCGCAGCTAACTCAAGAACCAGAATAAAGAATCCACTTGTTTCAACCTGAGATACTACCTCAAAAGCAAAAGCCTGAGGGAGCATGGCAATGATACCAATAGTAATCAATAATGATATACCATTCCCCACACCCCGATCCGTTATCCGTTCACCAAGCCACATGGCAAAAGTAGTACCTGTAGACAGAATAATTATATTAGAAATCCAAAATAAGCCCGGTGGAACGTTAGGGTCCACTGCACCAAAAGATGATATTAAAGTAAGATAGCCACCACCTTGAACCAAGGTAATAGCAACTGTTAATAAACGAGTAATTTGGGTAAGCTTTTTTCTTCCACTTTCACCCTCTTTTTGTTGGAGTCTTTGAAAGTATGGTACAGCAAAACCCAACAACTGTACAATGATAGCCGCGGTAATGTAGGGCATAATTCCCAACGCAAAAACTGCGGCATTATTAAAGGCACCTCCGGTAAAAATGTTGATCAAACCAAGGATATCAGCTGCAGATCTTTCTGCTGTGGCTGCTGCTAAAGCATCGGGCATAACACCAGGCAAAACAACATAAGAACCAAACCTAAATACAGCTAGCAGTCCAAGGGTGAAAAGTATACGCTGTCTAAGTTCCGGTATTTTCCAAATATTCTGGAGGGTCTCTATAAGTCTTTTCATTTCTACAATTTAGAGGAGGGTTACTTTACCACCGATATTTTCAATATGATTTTTCGCTGAATCTGAAATTGCATGCACCTGAACAGAGACCGGACTATTTAATTCCCCCCTTCCAAGTATTTTAATTTTGTGATATTTCTTAACTACTCTTTTTTCAACCAGCAGTTCGTAAGAAATTTCATTGGTATTGAACTTCTCACTGAAATGTTGAAGGAGGTCAAGATTAACAGGAAAATATTCAACTCTATTTGGGCTATTAAAACCAAATTTTGGCAATCTCATCTGAAGTGGCGTTTGACCACCTTCAAAATTGCGCTTATTTTTAAAACCTGATCTGGACTTTGCACCTTTATGTCCTCGTGTAGATGTCCTACCACGACCTGAACCGGTACCTCTACCAATTACTTTCCCAGATTTATTAGAGCCTTTCGCCGGCTTTAAAGAATGTAATTCCATGACTACTTATTATTTTATCAATCAACAATTTTGATTTTAGCTGGCTTCTTCAACCTTAATCAAATGAGATACTTTATTGATCATACCTTTAACCTGAGGACTAAGTGTATGTTCCTTTGATTTATTAATCCTTCCCAAACCCAAAGCGATAAGTGTCGCTTTTTGTCTTTTTGGTCTGTCAATACTACTTCTGACTTGGGTTACAATTATTTTTTCCATGATAAAAATTAAATCTTATTGGGTTAAATTACCCGTTAAAAACCTTTTTAAGAGGGATTCTTCTTGTCTTAGCAATAGTTTTTGGATCCCTCAACTTGGATAGTGCATCAATGGTCGCTTTAACAACATTGTGCGGATTAGAACTTCCCAACGACTTTGCGAGAACATTCTGTACTCCGGCAGTTTCCAATACAGCTCTCATACCTCCCCCCGCAATAACACCAGTACCAGCTGATGCAGGCTTTATATAAACTTTCCCAGCACCAAATTTACCACGTTGATCATGAGGAATTGTGCCATTAATAAGTGGAAACCTTATTAAATTCTTTTTTGCATCATCGATAGCCTTAGCTATAGCACTGGAAACTTCTCTGGCTTTACCCAGACCCTGACCTACAGTACCATTACCATCACCAACAACTACAATAGCTGAAAAACTAAATGTCCTACCACCTTTGGTTACTTTGGCTACTCTGTTAACAGCAACAAGTTTATCTTGAAGTTCTGTTTCGGCAGCTTTAATTCTGTTTTTATTATCTCTCATTGTATTATAGATAATTATATTGTATTAAAATTTAAGACCTCCCTCTCTGGCACCATCAGCCAATGCTTTGACTCTACCATGGTACCTGTAGCCGCTTCTATCGAAAACAACATCCTCGATGTTAGCAGATTTAGCTTTTTCTGCAAGTATTTCACCCACTTTTTTTGCTGTATCTACCTTGGAGGATCCTTCCGGAATACTCTCATCTTTTGAAGTAGCATAAGCCAAGGTCTTGCCATTTATATCGTCAATCAATTGGCAGTCTATATGCAAATTACTTCTATAAACAGAGAGTCTTGGTCTCTGCGGAGTACCGGAGATTTTACTCCTTACGCGGTACTTAATTCTTTTTCTTCTCGTTAATTTCATTTTACAGCATTTATGCAGTTAAGCGGCATAAGCCAGATACAATCTTTTCAAATAGCCATTACTTGGCTGCTGTTTTACCAGCTTTTCTTCTTATCTGTTCACCAAGGAATCTTACTCCTTTTCCTTTATACGGCTCAGGTTTTCTAAATGATCTGATTTTGTGAGCCACAAGTCCCAACAATTCATTATTTGAAGCCTCGAGAGTGATCAAAGGACTCTTACCCTTTTCAGTGGTAGTTGTCACTTTGATATCATCTGGCACATAAAAATAAACCGGGTGAGAATAACCCAATGTCAGTTCAAGTAAATTACCGGTATTGGTCACCCTGTACCCAACCCCGATTAATTCAAGTTGTTTCTTAAATCCATCAGAGACGCCGGTAATCATATTAGCAATTAATGACCTAGTAAGACCATGCAAAGACTTATGTCTTTGTTGTTCTGTTGGCCTCTTAACCACAACTTCACCATCGTTAATTTCGATAATCATATCGTGATCTAACTGACGAGTCAGTGCACCGTTAGGTCCCTTAACTGTTACTTCATTCCCTTTTGTAACCGATACTTCTACTTTGTCCGGTATAGCAATCGGTGCTTTTCCTATTCTTGACATGACAAAAAATATTTAATATATGTAGCAAATCAATTCACCACCCAGGTTTTCCCTTCGTGCTTCCTTATCTGTTATTACTCCTTTAGAAGTAGAAACCAGACAAAGGCCTAAACCATTAATAACTCTAGGAATCTCATCTACGCCAGCATACTTACGTAAACCAGGTTTACTGATACGACCTAATGATTTAATTGCAGGTTCCTTAGTTTTCTGATCGTATTTCAGGGCAATTTTAATTACACCCTGAGGTCCTTCATTCTCTTCAACTTTATATCTAAAAATATAACCGTTTTCAAAGAGGATTTCAGTGATCTTCTTTTTAATACCTGAAAGTGGAATTTCCACCATTCTATGACCTGCCAATTGGGCATTTCTAATTCTGGTCAAATAGTCAGCTATTGGATCTGAATGACTCATGTTTTTTAAATTTACTTGTTATTACCAACTTGCTTTTGTAACTCCGGGAATTTTTCCTTCGTTTGCCATTTTACGAAACTTGACTCTACACAAACCAAACTTCCTCATATATCCTTTAGGTCTTCCTGTCAGTCGGCATCTATTGTGAAGTCTGACTTTAGAAGAATTCCTAGGCAACTTATCCAGTTCCTCCCATCTCCCTTCTTCTTTCAATTGCTTGCGAAGTTCTTCATACTTCTCAACCAATCTTTGTCTTTTCCTTTCTCTGGCTATTAATGATTTTCTGGCCATTGGTTAAATATATTTTTTAATTAATTCTGTTGATTTTTAAATGGCATACCAAAAGCTTTCAGTAGTGCCAACGCTTCGGCATCGGTTTGTGCAGTAGTGACAAAACTTATGTCCATACCAGTTATTTTACTTACTTTGTCAAGGTCTATTTCAGGAAAAATGATGTGCTCTGAAATTCCCAGGGTATAATTGCCCCTTCCATCAAAACTTTTGTCATTGATCCCTCTAAAGTCTCTAACCCTCGGAAGTGCGACTGCAACGAGGCGTTCAAGAAATTCGTACATCCTATTTTTCCGGAGTGTTACGCGAGCTCCTATCACCATCCCTTCTCTTAACTTAAAATTAGAGACAGATTTCTTCGCTTTGGTAGGAACAGCCTTCTGTCCTGCAAGACTAGATAAATCAGTAAGTGCAACATCCACAAGTTTTTTATCCTGTGTAGCATCCCCAAGTCCCTGATTGATAGAAATCTTGACTAGTTTGGGAACCTCCATTATAGACGAATAGTTAAACTGCTCCATCATCTGGGGAACAATCTCTTCGTTATATTTTTTTCTTAAATTCGGTACGTATTTCATTTCTACTACTTATTACAATTTTACTTTTCAGTTAGAAAGCCGTTTAGCTAGATTATAGTCTCACCTGAAGCTTTTGAATACCTTACAATTTTACCATTTTCCACTCTTCTCCCAACTCTACTAGGTTCACCTGTTTTTGGATCCACAAGCATAACGTTAGAAATATGAATTGGAGCAGCCTTCTCTTTAATTCCTCCAGGACTGTCGTTTGTCGGTTTAACGTGACGTTTTACTATGTTTACATCTTCGACAATTACTCTGTCTTTTTCAGGTAATACTTCAAGTACCGTTCTAACCTTTTCACGATTCTTATAGCTACCTCTTATCACTACAACCTTATCACCTTTTTTAATTTTATGTTTAGGTTGAAATCTTTTTTGTTTTGATCTGGTCATGGTTTAAAAGTTTAAAGCACTTCTGGTGCTAATGACACAATTCGCATATAATCCTTTTCTCTTAATTCTCTTGCAACAGGTCCAAAAATCCTAGTTCCTCTAGGATCGCCTGCAGCATTTAAAAGAACAACAGCATTATCGTCAAATCTTATATAAGATCCATCCTTCCTGCGAATCTCTTTTTTTGTTCTTACAATAACCGCTTTTGTTACTGTACCTTTTTTAACTCCACCTGGAGTGGCATGTTTAACGGTAACCACAATCTGGTCTCCAATAGAGGCATATCTTCTTTTACTACCCCCAAGCACTTTTATACAGAGCACTTCTTTGGCTCCACTATTGTCGGCAACATTAAGTCTGCTTTCCTGCTGTATCATGATTCAACAAATATTTCTAAAGTGAAAAAATTATTTAGCTTTTTCTAGCACTTCAACAAGTCTCCACTTCTTAGTTTTACTCAGTGGTCTGGTTTCCATGATTTTAACTTTGTCCCCTACCTGACATTCATTATTTTCATCATGCGCAATAAACTTTTTTGATTTGGTAATAAACTTACCATACATAGGGTGGCGCAACCTTCTCTCAACCAGAACGGAAACACTTTTATCCATAGCGTTGCTTGCTACAACACCTACTCTGGTTTTTCTTGTTTTTCTTTCAGTCATAATACTAACTATCAAAAGGTAAATAACTATTTTATTTCTTCTTTCTTCTGGCTCTCGTTTTTGACCTTCCAGCCAATTCAACTTCAGACATATTACTGATTTCTCTTCTTCTAATTTCAGTATTTAATCTGGCTATATCTCTTCTCATATCTCTGAGTAACAAAGGATTGTCAATACCTTTCACGGCATGGTCAAACCTCAGCTTTTGATATTGTTTTTCTGTTTCATTGAGTTCGCTAAACAATTCTTGGTCATTAAACTCCTGTATTTCTAAATATTTCTTCGTTGCCATAACAATATAGCTTTATATTTTAGATAAATTTATTCAGTGTAATCCGGTCTGATTACAAATTTTGTTCTGACCGGCAATTTCTGAGCTGCCAGTCGCAATGCTTCAGCTGCAGTCTCCTGAGGAATTCCATCCATTTCAAATAGAATTCTACCTGGCTTAACAACAGCTACATAATGATCTAAAGGACCCTTACCTTTACCCATTCTCACCTCCTGAGGTTTTTTGGTAATGGGCTTGTCCGGGAAAATTCTTATCCAAACTTTACCCTCTCTCTTCATAAAACGGGTCATTGCAATCCTTGCAGATTCAATCTGCCTGTTGGTAATTCGAGCAGTATCCAGGCTTTTCAGGCCGAAAGAACCGAAAGATAGTGAGGAACCTCTCTGAGCAATTCCCTTAACCCTTCCTTTCTGCTGCTTTCTATATTTTGTTCTTTTTGGCTGTAACATTTTCTCAGAATTTTTTACCTTTTAACCCTTTTTCGAAAAGAGTTGCAAAGGTACGTTATTTCATGCAATTAACGCATCTGTTTTTCATTATTTATTCTTGCGGAAATAAAAATTATCTTCTTCCGCCACCTCTTCTACCACCTGACTTTTTTTCATTGCGGCCTCTACCACCTCTTTTGGGTTTTTGATCAAGACCAACATGAGGGGATAAATCTCTCTTACCGAGTACTTCTCCCTTACATATCCATACTTTTATACCAATTTTTCCATAAACAGTATCTGCTTCTTTAAGGGCATAATCGATATCAGCTCTGAAAGTATGTAAAGGTGTACGACCTTCTTTATACTCCTCACTCCTTGCCATATCAGCTCCGTTCAAACGCCCGGATATACGCACTTTAATACCTTCTGCTCCGCCTCTCATGGTCCCTTGAATAGCCATTTTTATAGCTCGCCTAAAATTAATTCGAGACTCAATTTGCTTTGCAATACTCTCAGCAACTATACTGGCATCCAATTCCGGTTTGCGGATTTCAACAATATTAATTTGTACATCTTTTCCGGTTAGTTTTTTCAACTCCTCCTTAATTCGATCTACTTCAGAACCCCCTTTACCAATGATAATTCCTGGTCTGGAAGTGTGAATGGTAACTGTGATCCTCTTGAGTGTTCTTTCTATAATCACTCTTGCTAAACCACCTTTTTGAATTCTGGCATCCAGATATTTTCTAATCTGCTCATCTTCAATGACGTTATCAGCATAGGAATGCGTTGCAAACCAGTTTGAATCCCATCCTCTGATTATTCCGAGGCGATTGCCTATTGGATTAGTTTTTTGACCCATTTTATTTAATATTAATCTACGTTTTCGGTTAATTCTTCATCGTACTCAACTTCGTCCTCTATTTCTTCTTCATCAACTCGCTCTGGAAGAGGTATAGAATTTTCAACAACCACATTGATATGACAATATCTTTTTCGCACTCTGTGGGCTCGTCCCTGAGGAGCAGGTTGAATTCTCTTTAACTGTGGAGCATCATCAACTGTAATTTTAGCAACTACAAGATCAAAATCATCCGCATTTTCCATCATATCTAATTTCTGCTCCCAATTGGCAATTGCAGATAAAAGCGTTTTTTCAATATGATAGCAAGCTTCTTTTTTGGTAAAACGAAGTATGTCCAGTGCCTCATCGACTTTTTTCTTTCTGATAAGATCTGCCACCAACCTTGCTTTCCTGGCTGACATTCCACAATTTCTCAATTTCGCTATTGCCTCCATCGATTGTTGATTATTTAATTTTTAAACTAATTATTTTTTTCTATTTCCGGCATGTCCCCTGAAATTACGGGTCAGGGCGAATTCACCTAATTTATGACCTACCATATTTTCGGTAACATATACCGGAATAAAGGTTTTGCCATTGTGCACAGCTATAGTTAAACCGACCATATCAGGAATAATCATAGATGCTCTAGACCAAGTTTTTATTACGGTCTTTTTTTTGCTCTCTCTTGCTTTCTCGATTTTATCAAGAAGTTTATGAAATACGTATGGTCCTTTTTTTACAGATCTTGCCATTACTAAACCTTTTTATATTTATTTTTTATTTCTTACTTTACGCTTAGAGATAATCAATGAAGAAGAAGCCTTTTTTGGATTTCTTGTCTTCTTACCTTTTGCCATTAAGCCCTTTCTCGATCTGGGATGTCCGCCTGAAGCTCTACCTTCACCACCACCCATTGGATGATCAACTGGATTCATTACAACACCTCTTACCCTAGGACGCTTTCCTCTCCATCGATTTCTTCCGGCTTTACCCATTACCTGTTGATTGTGATCTGGGTTAGAAGTAGTACCTATAGTCGCGCGGCAAGTCAACAGGATTCTTCTTGTTTCACCTGAAGGCAATTTAACCGTAGCATATTTTCCTTCTCTACCCATCAACTGACCATAAGTGCCAGCACTTCTAGCCAAAGCAGCACCTTTCCCTGGTTGTAATTCAATGGCATGAATCATGGAACCTAAAGGTACTTCGCTTAGGAAAAGTGTATTTCCCGGATCAGGGGAAGCACCTTTCCCTGACTGTATTGAATCTCCAACTTTAACTCCGTTTGGAGCGATAATATACCTTTTCTCACCATCAGGATAGAAAATAAGTGCAATAAACGCACTTCGATTGGGATCGTATTCTATTGACTTTATAATACCCGGAATACCATCCTTATCCCTTTTAAAATCAACTATACGATATCTTCTCTTGTGGCCACCTCCTCTCTGTCTTACAGTCATTTTCCCGGCATTATTTCTGCCACCGGAATTTTTCTTTGATTTAATGAGGCTTTTCTCCGGAGTATCTGTTGTAAGAACAGAATAATCCATCCCCACTCTTGTTCTTGTACCGGGTGTTATGGGATTATATTTTTTTAATGGCATCGTACTACTATTTTATCTTGCTAAATAATATTAAATCTCACCAAAAAAGTCAATGACTGCACCATCTGCAACGGTAATTACAGCTTTCTTATAAGCTGGTACACTTCCTTTGACATAACCTCTTTTGGTATTTCTGTTTTTATTTTTAGAAGGCATAATTAGTGTATTCACTGAATCAACCTTAACTTCATACATTTCCTCAATTGCTCGTTTGATTTCTTTTTTGGTGGCTTTTTTATCCACAACAAAAGAATATTGATTGACTTTTTCAGTCAGCATCTCCGATTTTTCAGAAATGATTGGTTTTACAAGTACACGCTTAGACATGATATTCTTATTCTCTGGTTATTTAAACAAGTTCCTTCTCCTTAAAAAAATCCAAACTACTTTCAGAAAAATAAACCCTTTCTGAGTGCATCAAATCCAATACACTGATATCTTTAACAATCATCAGCTTTGAATTCGGTATATTTCTACTACTTAAGTAAAGGTTACTATCGTATTCACTAATCAAGAAAAGAGTTTTTGTCTGATCAGGATTAAGAGTGCTGAAAATTTCAGAAAACTGCTTAGTGTTTGGTTCATCAAAAGTAAAGTCCTCAACCACGGCTATTTTACCGGCAGCCATTTTTGCTGAGAGAGCAGAGTTTCTGGCAATTTTCTTTACTTTTTTATTCACTTTTTGTGTATAATCTCTTGGCTCAGGACCAAAAACTCTACCTCCACCTCTAAAAAGCGGGTTTTTTATATCACCTGCACGTGCAGTACCTGTTCCCTTCTGCTTCTTAATTTTACGTGTAGAACCGGTTACATTACCTCTTTCTTTAGAGGAATGAGTACCTTGTCTTTTATTGGCCTGAGCTGCTTTCACAGCTAGATAGATGACGTGCTCATTAGGCTCTATGCCGAACACTTCCCCAGACAATTCAACTGATTTGCCTGTCCCTTGACCTTTGATATCTAAAACTTCAAGTTTCATCTTTATTCTGTTTTGATCGAGAGAAATATTATACTCCCATTTCAGTTAAATCCGGTTATCTGCCGGCTTAATAAATTATTTTTTTTCAATCATCACAAAAGCTCCCTTATGTCCAGGCAAAGCGCCCTTGATAAGCAACAAGTTCTTTTCAGGAAGAATTTTAACAATTCTCAAGTTCTTTACTTTTACACGATTACCTCCTGTTCTTCCAGCCATGCGCATTCCCTTGAACACCTTCGAGGGATCTGAACCTGCACCGATAGAACCCGGATGACGTTGTCTGTTATGTTGACCGTGAGTTGCTTGACCAACTCCTCCAAAACCATGTCTTTTAACAACCCCCTGAAAACCTTTACCCTTAGTTACACCAATGGCACTTACTTTATCTCCTTCGGCAAAAACCTCTTCTACACGAACTTCATCACCTAGACTTTTGTCAAGGTTAAAGTCTCTAAACTCTCTTATCGTTCTTTTGGGACCGGTACCTGCTTTTTCCAGATGACCCTTTAAAGCCTTGGAGGTGTTTTTAGATTTAGCGGCATCATAAGCTAATTGAAAAGCACTATAACCGTCAACATCCTCACTTTTTATCTGAGAAACAACATTTGGACCAGCCTCTACTACTGTACAAGCTACGTATTCTCCAAATTCATTGAAAATACTAGTCATGCCTATTTTGCGTCCTATTATTCCGTTCACTTTCTGGCAATTTTAATGGTTTAAAAATATACGTCTAATTGGATTGAACGAACGCTCATCTCCAAATTAGACCCATAAATATATCGTCGGAGATCTTAAAGTACTCCGAAAAACAAATTACAAACTAATTTACGTCAACTTAACTTGTATGTCGACCCCACTTGGCAATTCCAATTTCGACAGTGCATCCACTGTCTTTGGAGTGGGAGTATAAATCTCGATTAATCTTTTGTGGGTCCTGATTTGAAACTGCTCTCGAGATTTCTTGTTGACGTGTGGCGAACGCAACACGGTAAAGACTTCTTTCTCGGTGGGCAGCGGAATCGGACCTGCTACAACAGCTCCACTGTTGCGTACGGTTCTAACGATCTTCTCCGTTGACTTATCTACCAGGTTGTGGTCATAAGACCGGAGTTTGATTCTAATTTTCTGATTCATAGCCTATTTTGAGAATAAAATAAGATTATTAAATATTTTTTATAATTTGCCTAAATTTAGGCGTTTACACTTCCTTTTGCTTTTTCAATCACTTCGTCTGCGATACCAGAAGGTGCCGGAGAATAGTGGGAAAACTCCATAGATGAAGCAGCTCTTCCCGATGTAATGGTTCTCAACTGAGTAACATAACCAAACATTTCACTCAAAGGTACTTCCGCCTTTACG
The DNA here is from genome assembly GCA_007693915.1 of Saprospirales bacterium. Lineage (GTDB taxonomy): Bacteria > Bacteroidota > Bacteroidia > Chitinophagales > Saprospiraceae > PWJY01. The sequence continues at coordinate 27,726 of RECS01000106.1, forward strand.
ACTACAGCATTGGCTTTCATTTCCTGACCTTTAATAAGACCTCTCCGTCTATTCAAATCTCCAATGACATTTCCTGTATACTCATCAGGAGTAGTAACCTCCAGCTTCATTATAGGCTCAAGAAGTACAGGCCCTGCATTTTTAGCAGCTACCTTAAATCCTTCTTTGGCACACAATTCAAAAGCGATCGGTTTAGAGTCAACGGCATGAGTAGAACCATCATAGACCCTTACCTTCATACTATCAATATTGAACCCTGCTAAAACTCCGTTATCCATCATCTCATTGAAACCTTTTTGCACAGCAGGCAACAATTCTCTTGGAATCGATCCTCCCACGATAGCATTGACAAACTGAAGCCTTACTTTGCCTGATTTGAAATCCTCGCTTTCCAAGAATTCCTCATCAGCCGGACCTAGTTCGAATTCCATATCTGCAAAAAGACCAGAACCACCAGTTTGTTTCTTCAATTTCTCTCTATGACTTACAGACTTTGTAAGCGCTTCCTTATAGTTCACTTGGGGAGCACCCTGGTTGATTTCCACTTTAAACTCTCTTCTCAGTCTATCTACGATAATTTCAAGGTGTAGCTCACCCATACCACTAATTACGGTTTGGTTGGTCTCTTCATCGTATCTTACCCTGAACGTAGGATCTTCCTCAGCCAATTTCGCCAAACCCATTCCCAATTTCTCAAGATCTTTTTGCGTTTTTGGTTCAACAGCAAGACCAATAACCGGATCGGGAAAAGTAATATTTTCAAGAACTATAGGGTGATCAAGATCACAAATGGTATCTCCTGTTTTCAAATCTTTAAACCCAACTGCTGCTGCAATATCACCTGCCTCTACTCTATCAATTGGATTCTGTTTGTTTGAATGCATCTGATATAATCGGGAAATCCTCTCCTTTTTATCCGAGCGAGTATTGAGAACATAAGAACCCGCATCTAAAGTTCCAGAATAAGTTCTAAAAAATGCTAAACGTCCAACAAAAGGATCAGTTGCAATCTTGAAAGCCAATGCACAGAATGGCTCATCAACAGAGGGCTTTCTTTTTACCTCTTCATCAGTTTTCGGATTGATCCCGACAACTGAATCAATATCAACAGGTGATGGAAGAAATGAACATACTGCATCCAACACTGCCTGTACACCTTTATTTTTGAAGGCAGTTCCACAAAATATAGGAGTAATACTCATATCTATAACTGCTTTTCTTATGGCTGCTCGGATTTCATCTGCTGTAATAGTATCAGGATCTTCAAAGAATTTCTCCATCAAACTCTCATCGTATTCAGCCACACTTTCGAGCAACTTTTCTCTATATTCAACAACAGTGTCCTGAAGATCAGCAGGAATATCAATAACTTCATAGGTCATTCCCATGTCATCATCATTCCATATAATTGCCTGATTAGTAATCAAGTCAACCACACCTCGAAAATCATCCTCTGCACCTATAGGCACTTGCATTGGAACCGGATTAGCTCCCAGCATTTCTTTAACTTGCTTAACCACTTCAAAGAAATCAGCACCTGAACGATCCATCTTATTAACAAACCCTAATCTTGGTACTTTATATCTGTCAGCCTGTCTCCAAACTGTCTCAGACTGTGGCTCAACTCCACTTACCGCACAAAAAAGAGCAACAACACCATCCAACACTCTCAAAGAACGTTCAACCTCAACGGTAAAGTCAACGTGACCGGGGGTATCAATTATATTAACTGTGTAATCTTCATCTTTCCACTTCCACGTGGTTTTAGTAGCAGCAGAAGTAATTGTAATACCCCTTTCCTGCTCCTGTTCCATCCAGTCCATAGTGGCAGCACCATCGTGCACCTCACCAATTTTATGGCTCAATCCAGTGTAAAAAAGGATCCTCTCAGTTGTGGTCGTTTTTCCTGCATCAATGTGTGCAGCAATGCCTATATTACGGGTTTTGGTTAAATCTTTGGACATGGTTAATTAAACTATTTTTATTTTGTATTCAATTCTAATTTTAAACTCTAAAATGTGCAAATGCTCTATTCGATTCGGCCATTTTATGCGTATCTTCTTTCCTCTTCACAGCTGCTCCTTCACCCTTACTTGCCGCCATCACTTCTGCTGCTAACTTTTCAGCCATGCCTTTACCACCGCGCTGCCTTGCAAACTTGATCATCCACTTCATACCAATCGACAATTTCCTATTTGAAGGTATGTCTGTAGGAATCTGAAAAGTAGCACCACCAATTCTTCTGCTTCGCACCTCCACCTGAGGAGTAACATTGCTCAAAGCTTTTCTCCAAATCTCGTGTTCGTCTTCACCTGTTCTTTCTTTCACAATATCCATTGCATCGTAAAACAATTGGTAAGCAGTACTTTTCTTCCCTTGAAGCATCAAGTTATTCACGAAGCGGGTCACCATTTGGTCTCCGTAACGCGGGTCGGGCTGTATCGCTCTTATTTTTGGTTTCTTTTTTCTCATCTTTTATCTCTAACTATATTGTGATCAATTTAAAAATATGCCTTACTTAGGTCTTTTCGCTCCATAACGTGAACGACTCTGCTTTCTATCCTGTACACCTGCTGTATCGAGCGCACCTCTAACAATTCTATATCTAACACCGGGTAAATCCTTCACCCTACCTCCTTGGATCAATACTATAGAGTGCTCCTGTAGGTTATGACCCTCACCCGGTATATAAGCAATTACCTCAATTCCATTAGTCAATCTGACTTTTGCAACTTTTCTCAATGCAGAATTGGGCTTCTTAGGAGTAGTTGTGTATACTCTAGTGCATACACCTCTTCTTTGAGGACAAGACTCTAAAGCTCTCGATTTACTCTTAACTTCAATTTTTTTTCGGCCTTTACGAACCAATTGATTAATTGTTGGCATATTTTACAAAAAATGTATTTTTACAAAAAATATCGGATTGTGCTGAATTTGAGCGTTTTAAAAGCAAAAACAGCCCGTTCCGAAAATGAGACCGCAAATATAGATCTATTTTTCGAATCACAGTATATATGAAGAATATATTTTTTTCAATAAAGCTCATATTTTAATTTTTTTAATGTATTATGAGCTAAGCGCGATAAAATCTAACCAAAAGATACGATGGAGAATAAATTAGAAATAAAATTAGGAGACAAAAATGACCAAAAAGATATCTATTCATTGGTAAAAGAGCTTGCTATATATGAAAAAGCTGAAAATGAGGTGATTACGAATCTGCAAGAATATATTCAACTATTTGAAGAAGGTCTTTTTAGGTGCTTACTTGCTAAACTGGATGGCAAAACAGTAGGGATGATGGTCTTTTATGATGCTTTTTCTACGTGGAAAGGTAAAATGCTGTGGCTTGAAGACTTTGTTGTCTTGGAAGAGTACCGTCGTTTTGGAATAGGAAAAAAATTATTTGACAAGCTGATTTCTATAGCAAAAAGGGAAAACTACCGCCTTATAAAGTGGGAAGTATTGGACTGGAACGACCCTGCTATTCAATTTTATAAAAAAATCGGTGCTGTCCTCGAAACCAATTGGTGGGACGGCAAGTATTTTTTAGAATGAAACTTACTGTTCTCTTTTGACCATTAAAAATATGTTTGTCTGATAGGAGATACCTACATATACAATGAATTGTTCTAACAAGTATAGTTACATGTCTCTTATGATCATGTAATAAATTTAAGAAGTCTGGTCAGGAAGGTTAAGAGTTCAATTGTTGAGTGGTTTCTGGTTTAATTCAACTTTCCAAACATCGACTAGGCAGCACTTTCTGCTTAATTTCTCCGCCATCAAATTAAAATACTGCTTCGTTTCAAAATTATTTCTACATCACTTTCAATCACAACCAAGATAAAACACAATAAATAATAAAGTAAAAAATTGGATTTGGGAAAGAACTAACACTCCATTAAAAATCCCTTTCGACTAATCTTCTGGCGAGGTCGGTCATTAATTCTTTTTTATCTGCAGACAGATTGCTCTGCTGAATTTCTGCGAGAGACTGTTCCAATAATTGATTGGCAAAGGCCATAGTCTCCCCGGCAACGTCGTATAGTTCATATAACTCCAGAACCCGTTTTACATCGCTTTCTTCCACTGTGTCCTGCTCCATTAATTGAATCAAAAAATTTCTGTCTTCTTGTTCAGCAAGATCAATTGCGACAAACCACAACCATGTTTTTTTCTTTTGTCGGATATCTCCGCCTTGCTTTTTACCCGTTTGATTGGAATCACCAAAAGCATCAATCCAATCGTCCATAATCTGAAAAGCCACTCCTACATTATATCCAAACTGAAAAAGAAACTCAGTTTCTTCTTCTTCTTTACCAGCTACAATTGCTCCAATCTGAAATGACAAACCCAATAATACGGCTGTTTTCAAGCCCACCATTTCCAGGTATTCTTCTTTGCGCACTTCTTTTCTGCTTTCAAACTCCATATCGAGTACCTGTCCTTCGCATATCCGTGTTGCAGTATCACAAAAAAGATCTAGTACCAAGTCAATATCCACCTCCTCATCTAATGCAAGCATTATACGAAAAGCTTGTATCACCATGACATCTCCAACCATAATGGCTATATTAGAACCATATTTTTTGTGAACTGAAGGTCTTCCTCTTCTAATTTCTGCCTCATCCATTATATCATCGTGAACCAAGGTGAAATTATGGAATATTTCAATCGCTAATGCAACCGGCAATGCCCTTTCAAAATTCTCATCGTACAAATAACACCCCAAAAGAACAGCAGCAGGACGGAGCCTTTTGGCATCGGACTCTAATATATGCTTTAATCCATCGTATAAAGCGCTAGGCTTCTGCGGCACTTCCCTAAGGTATTCCTGCAGGGTTTTTTCAAAAACAGTTTTGAATTTATTTATTAACTCCATTACAATCAATTCTTTTTTAAAAATGCAAATAAACGGCTTTTTAGGGTCTTCGAGGCAGTTTGCTTAATTTATGATGCAGAATAATACCCCCATTTTTTACTTTTATCAATAGGCAAATAAGCCAATTGATCGATTACAAAGAAAAATTATAATTTTACGACTTGAATTGAATTCTTAAATAAAACTAACCTACGTGAAATCTGACAAAGAAAAGACTAAAATACTTTTTGACAGAGATGGAAAAAAAATAATTCTATATAAAGAGATAAAGGATGACATCGTAAACCTTTTTGACAATATAGTTTGGGGCACTGGAGACAATCAATATGAGCACAAGGACTCTAGAAGAAGATTGGAATTGCTGGATAAACCCAATTTTGTAGAATTGCATACCAATAATCAGCTTGCAGGAATATGCCTTTTTATCAATAGACGGGTTTATTTCAAAGGAAAAAGCTGGAATTACTTTGCAGTGAGGTATTTGTTCAGTACTCCTGAATTCAGACATACAGGAATAGCAAGCAGATATGCGGGAAAGGCAATGGAGTTAGTGGAAAAAAGACAAGCTGAACCCACATTTTTCATAGGTATAGTTGAACATAGAAATAAAAGATCATTCCGTTTGGTAAGTAAAGTGGGGTACTATCCTTTTGCCACCATAAAAACAATTGGATTCAGTCGATTTTTTCCATCTTTTTCTAAAAAAGTCAGGAAGATAGAGAGCGAAAGTGAAAAACAGCAGGTATTCAAACTATTAAAGGATTTCTATTCTGATTACAGCTTTGTACATTTTAACTCAGTTTTCAAGGAGACTTACTATATATATGTTGAGGATGGAGAAATCATAGCAGGTGTACAAGCACAAGAAGCGCTTTGGGTCATCAAAAATCTCGGTCAGGGTTGGATGAAGGCTGCTATGAAGGTACTACCCTATATCCCAATTTTGAAGACGGTCTTCAACCCGAAGAAGTTTGAATTCCTTGGGTTTGACGGAATTTTTTATAAAAAAGGAAGAACAGATGCTTTATTTTCGGTATTCTCCCACCTACTAAAAAAACATGGCTTAAAGTCCGCTATGTTTTGGGCTGATGAAAAGTCCCCTCTTTATAAGGAGTTGGTAGCGACAAAGTCACTTGGGTTACTCAATAAGTTCACTGATGAGGGGAATAGCTTTATGATGGTTAAACCGATAAATGTTCCCGAGGAGCAATTAGAAAAACTAAAACAAGCTCCTACTTATCATTCTGCTTTTGATTTTTTGTAAAATCATCAATCATTTTCAAGACATACAACCACTAAAAAAGCTTAATACCAAGTTCAAATATTTCAGCGCCTATAAATAAGACCCCAATAAGAAAACTACAAAAAGTAAAAAATTGAATAACGATAGATGAGTACCGATGTAATCATATAGTCCTTTAAAAAAAATGGTTACCGGTATTCTTCCCCATAAATCGTTCATTTTTTGTCATATAAAGCTATAAAAAACGTCTTATCTAAGGGGTCTTAAAACTTAATGCCCAACACGCCAAACAGCATTGGGTCCACTATCAGGCTTGGGAAGAAGGATTTTATTTCGCAAAAAAAAAAAAGTTCAGCTTATGAAGGATTTGATAATTCGTATAGTTTTTTATCTTTACAGTCTATTTATTTCTAAATTTTAAGCCTTGTTATATGAAAAAAAATTACTTGTTTTTTACCATTATTATTGCATGTGTTTCCCTTGTAAATGCTCAAGAGGTTATTGATTTTGAACATCTTCAATATCGAACTGCTGAACAACTTGAAAGCCAATTGGGGGTTTCAACTGAAAACGGAGCTGATTTTTATAAGATGACTTATTTGGCAACGGGTTCCGACGGACTACCTGATACAGCCTCGGGTCTTGTAGTCATTCCTGATAGCGAGTTAGATAATTATCCAATGGTTATATACCATCATGGCACTGTTCCCTCTCCTGATGTTGTTCCTTCTAATTTGAATACGGATTTCGCTGCTTATGCTTCTTTTGGAGCGAGGGGTTTCATTGTACTTGCTCCAGATTTTCTTGGACTTGGTACTTCAAGGGGTTTTCACCCCTACGTGCACAGAGCCACCCAGGCATCTGCCACCATCGAAATGTTGGAAGCTTTTTCGGTATGGTTAGAGAATGAGGATGTTCGTTGGAATGAACAATTATTTTTGACCGGTTATTCACAAGGGGGACATGCAGGCATGGCAACACATTGGGAATTAGAAGCCAACCATAGCGATCGTTTTGAAGTGACAGCAGCGGCTCATCTCTCGGGGCCATACAGTATATCCGGAGTCATGCTTGACAATATGTTTAGTGAGGAGAATTATCTAACTATAGGCTACATACCTTATGTTGTTCTTGGATATCAAGAAATCTATGGCGACGTTTATGAGGAGTTGACAGATATTTTCAGACCTCAATTTATAAATGATATTGAAGCTTTTCACAGGGGAGAAATTGATTTGATCACGATGAATATCAGGATGTTATTCACCCTAAATTTTATTTGTGGTTTTTGTACTCATCCTGTGCAAATGTTCAACCCAGATTTTGTGAATGATATGAACGCAGATCCTGATCATCCAGTTAGGCTTATTCTACGGGATAATGACACCTATGGATGGGCCCCAACGACCCCTACGAGATTGTTCTATTGTAATGGAGACGATCAAGTGCCATTTGAAAATTCGATTTTAGCAGATTCTGTGATGAATGCCAATGGAGCTCCGGATCTTTCTTCACATGACTTTGGGAATCTGGATCATGGTGCATGTGCTACTCCAGCGGTAACAGCTGCCTATGATTTCTTTAGGTCTTTTTTGATTTCGTCAACTGGGGACTCATTTGTTTCTCAGGGGGATATCCATATCTTTCCAAATCCTACCAATGGTATGATTACAATTGAAGGTATAGAAATCGGCGACCATAATCCAGTTAAAGTTTTTGATATCAACGGAAGGCTGATACACACCTCTATATTAAATTCGAATCAGCTTGACTTGTCTTTTCTGAAAGCAGGCTTATATATTATCCATTTTAATAGTAACAGGCAGTCTTACTCCTCAAGACTAATCATAAATTAGCCTTTTGGCAGAAATGAAACATTAACCATAAAAAAAATAGACGGTATATACCGTCTATTTTTTTTTACCGTTCTTTTTCTAAATTAATTTCATATTGTGTCCATTGCCCCTCTGCTGCTACATCGTGTGCCAAAGAAAGCTGCACAGTATATAATCCGGGATCATTAAATCTTTCATTCCATCTAAAGGGATCGTCTTTACCTCCAAAACCTGTACGTACCAGACGCTGACCTTGTGGGTTGATAATTGTAACCATGGTTTTATCGTGTAATGAGGAAATATTAAAAGTTATTATTTCACCCCCACCCAAATCAAATTGATGTTGTCTGATATCTCTGCCAAGAAGGTGATTAGAATAGTTTACCAAGTTATTATTATCAAATCGAAGATATTCCGTATCTACATATACTACCCCGGGTTCTCCTTGTGGCTCAAATGGAGGATTCATAGGATCGAATTCCTGTGATTCGCCGTCAATTGACTCTTGATTAAGGGCCTCGTCACTCAAGCTACCATCGCCTCTGCAAGAAGACAAGGCAAGTAAACCGCAAAATGCAAACATAAATAAATTTAAGCTTTTCATGATATCAGATATTTTTTGATTTTAAAGTGCAAAGATAGTAAATAAGCAAATGTTATTTAATTAGTCTTATACTTCAATTTCCTCTTGCAATTTTTACCAATTTTATCAACCCAAGTGCGACTAAACAAATTAAAATAGATAGATATCCAAGATTATCATAATTTACAAAAATCTCATCAGGACCATCGGTAAAAACAATTAGTCCGCTAAAAAATCCGGCAAAAGCTATAGCTAACTGTTGTACGGAAGACTTTAAGCTCATAAATGCACCTCTTGTTTCAGGAGGGGCAGCTGCTGTAATTATGGTCTGTGGACCTATCATCCTACCACTACCCAAGACATAAAATAGACCAATAACTATTAACCCATAAATAAAAGTAGCCTTGGACATATGTGTTAAAAGAACAACCGGAAGAAAGGATAGTATCATAAAGATTACACCAGATCGCAATGAACCAATTCTGTCTGTAAGCTTTCCGATTATTGGCGTTGAGAAAATAGTTAGGAAACCGCCTGCAAAGTATAGGTAGGAAATTTCGGTCATTGAAAAGCCCACATTCCTAATCATAAAAGGCGCAATAAACGGTATGATCAAAAAGTGACCTAGAATTATGGTAAAAGCAGCTACCAAAGCTTTTAGTTGATTTGCAGAGGTAGTGATTTGTTTAATTGGCTCAAATAGTTTTTTCAATTTATATTCATCTGATTTGACTTCTAGCGGCGGAAATTTTATCAAAATTAAAATGGTAAAAAAAATGCCCATCACACCCACAAATAAAAAGGTTGCCCGCCAGCTCAACCAATCTGCAATCAAGAGTCCAACCGGAACACCCAATGCTGCTGCTGCTGAGAATCCTGCCATTAGCAACCCAATAGCTGTGCCTCTTTCCTTAAATGAGTAAAGATCGCTTACGATGGCCAAAGCTACAGCACCTAATATCCCGCCAAAAGCACCCGCCATAAAGCGAAGTAGCAACAGTTGCTCGTAACTTCTAACTAAACTGCAACCACTTGCTGCTATCCAAAAGGCTGTGAACAGAAAGAGTAAGGTTGTTTTTCGATTAAACCTATCCATAAAAAAAACAGCAGCCAGACCAGAGAAAAAAGCAGCCAGTGCATAAGCAGTAATCAAATGACTGAATTGAAAAGCTGAAATATTAAACTCACGCATCAATTCGTCACCCAGAGGCATCAAAACCATGGTAAACATTATGTGGGTAAAATTAACTCCAGCCAAAACATAGAGAACCATCTTTTTTGCCTTCATTTTTCAAAGGTAGTTACTTAATGAAAATAGTAATGCCCTTTAATTGTTTTTGAAGCGGCTAAAGAAAACATCAGGTTATCTATAAGTCTGATTTGGAAAATGCTTTCCATTCTTGCTTATAAGGAATCAAAATCCACTAACCCTTTTTCGATAATCCCTTTTCTTTAATATAACTACCTTTGTTTAAAAAAAATGAGTAGTGACCTTGAGAGGATTATAAGTCTCAGACAAGAATTGCACTCTATCGCAGAGTTATCGGGAGAAGAAGTCGAGACATCAAAATTAATTTATCGTTTTTTGGAAGAACAGAAACCTTCACAACTTCTAAAGCTTAGTAAAAATGGTCTTCTGGCAATTTATGAGGGGCAAAGGAATGGACCTTCAATTTTATTCAGAGCGGATATAGATGCTTTGCCGATTGATGAGGAGAATGAGATTGAGTACAAGTCAAAAAACAATGGAGTAAGTCATAAATGTGGTCATGATGGGCACTCAGCCATCCTTTGCGCCCTCGCCATGGAACTCCACATGAATCCCATAACAAAAGGACGGGCATTATTGCTTTTTCAGCCCGCTGAAGAAACAGGTGAGGGTGCCCAATGGATGTTGGATGACCCCCGGTTTTCTGAACAAAAGATTGACATGGCTTTTGCTTTGCACAATCTCCCTGGTTATCCAAAAAATGAAATTGTTTACCGAACTGGAAGTTTTAGTTGCGGTGTTATCAGTATTATCGTCAGCTTAAAAGGAAAAACTGCTCATGCAGGACAACCTCAAAGTGGGATTAATCCGGCAGGCTTAATCAGTAAAATTATTATGAAGGCCTCTGAGCTAACAAATGAAGAGATAGAAGATGAAAACTATGGTCTGATAACCCCAATTTTTGGGAAATTCGGTACAAAGGCCTATGGCACCGCTGCCGGAAAAGGGGAAGTTCATTTTACTATTAGAGCTAAAAGGACGGTCATTTTACACGAACTATTGGAAACCTTCGAGACCTTCATCAAAAAGGAAGCAAAATATGAAGGATTAAAGTGTAAGATTGAACGACTGCAAGAGTTCCTTTCTACAAATAATGACGAAGCCTCAGTTAATATATTAAAAGAAGCTGCTGACAGGGCGGGCTTAAAAAAGCAAGAAAGAATGTATCCGTTTAGGTGGGGGGAAGATTTTGGACGGATTGTAAAAAAATTTTCTGGCGCATTGTTTGGACTTGGAGCCGGGGAAAATATGCCCGAACTTCACAACCAAGACTATGACTTTCCCGATGAAATTATAGGCGCCGGAAAGGATATTTTTAATGAAATTTTAAATGTAGCAAAGATGCGATAAGCAGAAAATAAAAAAATATTGACAAAAATTTGCTTAAAATAGACAAATGTCGTAATTTTGGGGTCAATTGTTCAATTAAAGCTTAGAGTTATGTACAAATGGGAAGACAGTATTGAAGGTGAGACATTGAATGAAGCTATGGTGAGTTACATTAATCAATCACCCGGTATTTTTTATTCCGATGCCAAAAAACGAATCAGCTACAGGGATTTTTTATCCGATAAGATGCTTATTATTCTAGCTATAAGGTCTGGGATTCCTTATTCTTTTTTTGAGGCTATTTCCAATTTTGCTCCATTTTCAGAGAGTGACTGGGCTGACTTTCTTGATATTTCCACAAAATCCTTGCAGCGCTACAAAGCTTCAGAAGACCATCATTTCAAGCCTATTCATTCGGAGAAGATAATAGAGATTGCTGAAGTTACACAGATGGGAGTTGATGTTTTTGGTGATATGGAGAAGTTCAGATTGTGGTTAGATACACCAAATTTTGCCTTAGGTAATCTAAAGCCGTTTGATCTACTAAAGGATTCTTATGGCAAAGAGATGGTCATGAGTGAGTTGGTTAGGATAGATCACGGTATTCTGGCTTAAGATGGAGGTTTATAGATTGGTTCGTAAAAAGTACGCCTTCCCACTTTCGGGCAAAGGGTCTGCAATTAAGGGGGGGAGATGGAACTCTCCGGGATTCGAGCTGATTTACACTGCGGAAAATAGGTCTTTGGCAATGGCTGAAGTTGCTGTGCATTTCTCTTTAGGAACAATACCTTCAGATTATCTAATGTTAACCATATTTGTACCTGATGAGGTAGCTTATTCAAAAATATTTGATTCAGATTTAGCAGATGGATGGAAAGATTTTCCTCACCCTACTTTTACTCAAAGAATTGGGGATAAATTCATTATTGAAGGCGCAAATTGCCTACTTTTTACTCCTTCTGCCATAACACAAGGGGATTACAATGTTTTAATCAACCCCAATCATAAGGATTTCAGCAAGGTATTGGTTATTAAATCAGAGCCTTTTCCAATAAATAAACGAATTTTTAAGATAAAATAAATTCTATTGTATTAGGCGCGTAGCTAATTTTAAAACAAGCTAATAGACACGAAAGTATTTTTCTGTTTTATTAAATCAGGTGTAATACACAAAATGGATTGGAGACAGGCAAGGGATCTGTTAAAATATATGGGGCAGGCATCAATATTCAATTTAAGCATTTTCCATTATTCAATATGGATTTGATTTATAATCATTATTCTTAAGCTTTGAATACTTCTTAAATCAAATATCGCCTCGTCAAGTCACAGCCCATTGACGAGACAAGATTAATGGGTGTTCGGTGTTCAATTTTCTCGGGGGCAAGTCAGGTCGATTGATTATAATTCTGCCTAGCTAATCAATAAAAGTAATTATCCCTATACATTTAGTTAGTTTGAATCAACAGCCATCTAATTTTTACATTATTGTTTAATAGTCTAATTCCAAAATTCTATTAACC
>RECS01000063.1 GCA_007693915.1 Saprospirales bacterium
CCGTACAACATGGTTTTCATGTGTAGGCTCTACGAGCCACACGAAAACTTAGCTGTTAGCCAGTTTTTTTCTTTATTTTATTCAAAGATATTTAGTAAAAAAAAAAAACATACTACTATGTTTAAGATTCATTCAAAAAAAAACGACATTTTTGTCTATTAAATCAAAAACCAGTATTAACTTTATCCAGAAATCTACACTTATAAATTGTAGTCTCGTATAGTTTATGATCAAAAATTTAAAGTATTAAACTCAAAAAAATTAGAATATGATAAAATTCACCATTACTTTGTTTGGTTTCTCGCGTATTTTTGTTTTTATTATTTTATTTCTTATTTTGGGAGGCCCATTGATCCTAGAAGCTCAAATAATTGAAGATAGGACCATAAGAACCTTTGAAGAATACCAACAAGCTTTGGCAGAGGTTATCGATTTCGACCTAGAAGCTACTGTGAATGAGTCAAAAAACAGAAGTGGTGAGTATTTTGCTAGGATAGATACTATCAAATTCTACTCTCCAAGGGATGGTCAAACAGTCCTTAGTTTAATGTATGTTTTTGAGTTTGATGAAAATAACAACAACACCAAACGAGCCACTTATGCTATTCGAACCAATTTTGGCTTCACCCAGATTAATGAATTGAAGACTCATTTTGATCAAAATAGTTTCCGGATTTCAGATACTACTTACATCCTTGATGGGCAGGGTATTTGGCGTCCATCAACCTTAAGCAATTATGAATACAATCAAGATGGTATAAATACTGTAATTATCACCAAAAGTTATAATGTGAATTCAGGAGTGTATAACCACTCTTCCAGAACTGTAAATGAATATGATGGTGATTTAAGGGTACAACAATCGTTTTACGAATATGATGATTTAATTGAGGAATATTATCTGTGGCAGTATTTAACCTGGGAGTTCGATGATGATTTATTGATCAATCGCCATACTTACCTCCTAAATGAAGAAGACAACTCCTTTGATATTATCTTTAGAAACTCCTTTGAATACAATAATGACCGTCTTGTATTTATTATTGAAAGCTATAACCGGTTAAATCCTGAAAATCAACTAAGACCGGCAAACCGATTGGAATTTTTTTACAATGATGATGGATTGCTGGTTCTGGAAAGCCGTTTTCTTCCCATTTTGCCACAAACCAATGGAGTAGAATGGAGTATTACCCAACAAGAAGAGACCTCTTATACTGATTTTGGAAAGCCTGAGTTTATTCTTCTTTCCGAATGGATAGATGAGGAGGAAGAATGGGAAGCCATTCAGAGAATAGAGAACATATACGATATATATGAAAACATACTCAATACCCTCACATTTTTACCCAATTTTGCCATACCCGGTCAATGGATACTAGACCGGGATTTGGAGTACGAATACAATTACGATTTTGAGTCGGGAACATACTTGACAGACCCTCTGTTTGTAGATGCCAGTAGCCATATGATTTTATCCACAACAACCCAACTAGTCAATCCTACAAGACCGGGCTTCAGAAATGAATACATTTACAGTGATCTTTCGGTTAATACGGTTGACTTACTTGAGAAAAACGATATTTATTTATTCCCCAATCCGGTTCGAGATATTCTATCAATACAATTTGATACACGGACGAATCTTGATCAGGTCATAAAAGTAATTGATGTAAAGGGACGTATTATTTATCAGAACCATTTCAACGGATCTCTCGATATTTATACTGATAAGTGGTCAGCAGGTGTATATACCGTGGTGATAAAAGAACCCAAAGGAAATACTTATTTATCCAGACAATTTATAAAACAATAATGAGGTAATCACTTTTAGAATTTGAAGGGAAATAAAGATGTTCCTCCAATTATCCTCCATTTCCGGACTTAGGGTAATATCACTTCCCTCTACAAATTGTAGTGAATAAGTGGGGTCGATAATTAAAGCATCCTGCATGCTTCCATTAATTATCATATTTACATCAGAAACCTCTTCACCCATCACTCTGAATAAAAAAAATTAGATCACAAATTTCCTAAGTAAGCGAAATTGTTTTGTTCTTCCTTGCCATTATTTTGTATAATGGCCCTAACAATAAGGCCATCAGCCATAAATTGATTTGCTAATAAATTACCCCGGATTTGAAAGTGCGACGGGGATTATCTGTCCATTGAAAAACCGATGTCCCCCGGTTCCGAAATCTGCAAGAAATTTCCCCATTTCATCAGCAGTTAGCGGAGCTTTATATCCGGGGAAAGCATTGGCCAACATTTCCGTGGCTACCGCCCCTAGACAAAGACAATTCACAGAAATTCCCTCAGGTTCTAGCTCTTCTACCAAACATTCAGTAAGACAAGCCAGGGCTGCTTTGCTGGAACTATAAGCTGCCAAGCCGGGAAATTTTTTGC
This sequence comes from Saprospirales bacterium, assembly GCA_007693915.1. GTDB lineage: Bacteria > Bacteroidota > Bacteroidia > Chitinophagales > Saprospiraceae > PWJY01. The sequence goes on from RECS01000063.1 coordinate 2,404, forward strand.
TCCCCTGAAAGCCACCCATGCTGCTGATATTCACCACATGTGCCTGTTCGGCAGCCTTTAGAAATGGAAAAAGTTGTCGGATCAAAATGGCAGGTCCTACAAGATTGACATTTAACAGCTCTTCCCAATCTTTTTTTCCTGTTTCTAAAAAAGGTTTGTTGTAGAGCAGTCCGGCGTTATTGATCAGTAGATCAATCGATTGGATATCCTTTAAAAATTCAGCCAGTTGATCCCAATCGGGATGGCTGAGGTCAAAACTGAGGACTTCTATTTTGTTTCTATTTTGTTTGTGGCATTCCTCCTGAAGGGATTCCAGTTTTCTCAGATTTCTCGAAATGGCAAATATCCTGTTTATATTGTTTTTAGAGAGTTCGAGACAAGTGGCATATCCAATTCCCGAGCTGGCTCCTGTGATTAGTATATTCATAAATCTTTTTTTAATCTAACCCAAAAATCGAAACTATGTTTGATCTGCGATTTTTAGTTTAGAATACACACTAAAGATAGAGCCATAATTTTCAAACAGATAAAAAAGTCGGCAAATATTTTTTCTACAATCCTAGCGGACTTAAATTTGATGATATGAATTATGAAAAACTGCCAAAAGTAGAGCTGCATCTTCACCTTGATTGCTCCCTGAGTTATTCCTTAGTTAGTCAACTTCTGCCGGGTATAAGTGCTGCTGAGTATCGGGAAAAATTTGTAGCTCCGTCTTGCTGTAGTGACTTATCGACCTATTTGTCAAAGGCGCTTCCGGCTATCGAACTCCTTCAAACGAAAGAGAATCTGCATTTGGCAGTAGTCGATCTTTTTGACCAATTGAAAAGGGATCAGGTGGTATATGCCGAGATACGTTTTGCTCCGCTAGAGCACACAAAAGCCGGCTTAACTGCACATGAGGTGGTTCAAACAGTGGAAAATTCCATTGCTCTTGCGCAAAAACAATTTGGCATTATGGCCAGACTGATCTTATGTACCCTTAGGCATTATTCGAGAGCACAAAGTGATGAAGTCGCGGATTTGTGTATAGCGTACAAAGGAAGTAATGTTGTTGCGCTTGATATAGCCGGGGATGAGAAAGTTTTCGGACTCAACAACCATATTTCAGCCTTTGAAAAAGTTCAAAAGGAAGGCATTTGTTCCACTGCACATGCAGGAGAGGCATGCGGATGCGAAAGCGTTGAAGAAACGCTGAATTTACTTCGACCTAACAGAATTGGACACGGAGTGAGGAGTGTGGAAAGTCCTGCAACTTTGGAACGTCTGCGAAATCAGGAAATCCATCTGGAAGTATGTCCCACCTCTAACCATTTAACGGGTATTTATCCCAATTACCGACAGCATCCGATCGATGAACTAATGAAATCCGGCATCTCCCTTGGTATCAACACGGATGGTCGAACCATTTCAAATGTGAGTTTAGAACATGAGTACCGGAAGCTATCCTTAAATCACAATTGGGGAGAAAAAGAATTCTTGCAAGCAAATAGGGAGGCCATTCAACATGCCTTCATTCCTGAGTCCATTAAATTTGAATTAATCAAAAGGTGGTTTAATATTGACTCCGTTTGATTGTACTACCTTTGTCTCTCCAAGAATAAAATATTTCGCGAGGGATGAACAATTTTTTTTCAAAAATGGTAATAGTGCTGGTTTTAAACCCGCTATCTCGTTTGCCATTTTCTGTTATTTATGTAATATCAGATCTGTTGTTCTTTCTGGTCTATTATCTTATCAGATATCGGAAAAAAGTGGTCCTCAATAATCTCAGAAACAGCTTCCCTGAGAAATCTGAAAAAGAAATAAACAAAATAGCTCGTGAATTTTACAAACACTTTTGCGATCTAATTCTTGAATCCATAAAACTTCCCGGATTGACTGATGCGGAAGCAAAAAAGCGAATGGTCATTGAAGGTCAGGAAATTTTCCAGGAGTTGTATGACAGGAATAGAAATATCATACCGATGTCCGGTCATTATAACAATTGGGAGTGGGCTGCAAGCATGATTCCCACATTTATTAATTATCGATGCTTTGGTATATTTAAGCCCTTAAAAAACAAAACTTTTAATGATTATATTACCCATACCAGAAGCAGATTTGGAATGGGAATGGTGTCCAAAAAAGAATTTTACAGAGAAATTGTTCCGGTAATAGGTGAGAAACCAAAAGCTATTTTTTTCTTATCTGATCAGCTGCCACAAAATCCTTACAAAACCTACTGGACTGAATTTTTGAATCAAGAAACCGGTTTTCCATACGGTGCAGGAATTTATGCAGTTAAATACAATTATCCGGTAGTATACGGGAAAATCTTCAAAGAGAAGCGAGGTTTTTATAGACTAAAAATTGAATTGATCAATGATAATCCAGCAAATAGTAGCCCTGAGGAATTACTAAAAAAATACAGCGATTTGTTAGAGTCCCAGATATTAGACAATCCTCAATATTGGTTATGGACGCATAAGCGATGGAAAAGAAGCAAACCTACAGATTACGAATCAAGATTTGAAAAGTGAGTCCAGTCTGGAATCATTTTTAGGGAATTTATCTCCGATCTTCCATTTTGCTCAAAGGCTTGTTGTACTTTTGCAACGCGACATCAGCCATACCCAAAAAAACAAGAGAGAATTATGTATCCAGATTTTTCTTATTTCATGCACGATTTGTTCGGAACTGAACCGGACAATATTTTTTCTATTATACAGACTTTTGGACTGCTACTAGCACTTGCTTTTCTGGGAAGTGCATATGTATTGTATCTGGAAATGAAAAGAAGGGAAGTACTTGGACAGTTTAAAGCAACAAAGGTCAAAAGAGAAATTGGAAAGCCGGCTACAGTCAGTGAATTGCTAACCAATGGTTTAATTGGTTTTGTTCTGGGGTATAAGGGTGTTTTTGCTTATCAGAACTGGGATGCATTTTTGCACGATGCTTCGGCAGTTATTTTATCGCCATATGGGCATGCAGGAGGTGGTTTGATTTTAGGTATTGGTTTTGCGGTTTGGGCTTGGTGGCAGGCAGAGCGAAAAAAACTACCAAAACCTAAAGTGGTTGTAGAAAAAATAAGGCCGCACCAAAGAGTAGGTGAGATTACCATTGTAGCGGCTGTAAGTGGTATTGTCGGAGCCAAATTATTTGCTATTTTTGAAAGCGCAGACACCATCAGGGCTTTTCTTGCAGATCCTGTAAATACTTTATTTTCCGGAAGTGGTCTTGCTATATATGGTGGACTTATTGTCGCTTTTGCGACCGTTTACTGGTATGTGAGAAAATTAGGGTTGAAACCCATCCACATGATGGATGCCGTTGCCCCTGCCCTGATGATAGGTTATGCTATCGGGCGTCTGGGCTGCCATTTTTCCGGTGATGGAGACTGGGGTATAGTTAATGAACTGGCAAAACCTTCCTGGTTTTTCCTTCCCGAATGGATGTGGGCATATGACTATCCGCACAATGTCCTGAATCAGGGGGTCCCAATAGAGGGCTGCGACTTCAGGTATTGCAGGAGGTTGGATCCGCCGGTATATCCTACCCCTATATGGGAGAGTATAATCTGTACAGGATTGTTTCTTATACTTTGGTTTTTGAGAAAAAAATTGACTGTACCGGGAATGCTGTTCGCTGTCTATTTGGTAATGAATGGTGTAGAGCGATTTTTTATTGAAAAAATAAGGGTCAATGAAACCTTTGTATTAATGGGGATAGAAATGACACAGGCTGAGCTCATTTCATTTTTGACCATTTTAACCGGCTTGATTTTTGGAGGATATCTGTATAAGAAACATGGAAAATTTTAAGGATTAGCTTTTTTCTAAAGCTGTCCTTTTCAAAGCTCTGTAAAGCAAATAAGCCGATTGATCCCAACTGTATTCCTTCCTTTTTTTTCGACCTTGTTGTACCAGTTCTTTACCCAGTTCCGGGTGTTTAGCCAGTTTGTACATGGCAGCACCTATTTCTTGGGGATTTTGCGGGTCAACGAGAATAGCCGCTTTTCCGGCTACTTCCGGAAGTGAAGATTTATTAGAAGTGACAATGGGTATTTCAGCGTGCATCGCCTCCAGCAATGGAACACCAAAGCCCTCAAAAAGAGATGGATAGATCAATGCTTCTGCAGCACCCATCAAGTCTGCCAATACTTTTTCATCTGCATAACCCATTAGATGAATATCGTTTTTAAAGGGTGATCGCTTGTATTCCTGATCAAACAAGTCAAACATCCATGCTTTCCGTCCAACAATCACTAGTTTGTGGTCCTGATGACCTCTGGTTCTAAAGTGATTATAAGCTCTTATAATGTTTACTACATTTTTCCTTGGATGGATAGAACCCGCATATAAAAAATAGGACTTCTGTAATTTGTATTCTTTTTTAATCTCATTTTTTTGTTTGTCACTGAGTGGTTTGAACGACTCCTTGCAACCGTTATAGATGATGTCAATATGGTCTGGATTTAAATCGAATTTTTCTACCAAGTCTTGTCTGGAATATTCAGATACCGTGCCTAGTCCTGATGCTTTTTTTATGAAAGCAGGGGTATGTTTTTTATAAAATGCCAGATGAGTTGAATCGATATACTTTGGATAATGCAAGTAGGACAAATCGTGAATAATTAGATAGGATGGAATTTTTAATTGATAAGAATTGAAACCATCAGCTGAGAGAAAAACATCTGGTTCAAACTTTTTTAATTTCCTTGGCAACATAAAATCAAACCAAATCCTATATAAGATAGGATGTCTAGCTTTGGGTGGAACATGAACCTTAATAACGTTTTTTTGATTTAGTAAATCGACAGGAGGTTTGCGATCAAAAAGCAAAATAAAAGTATCATCAGGATGCTGCTCGACCATTCTTCTTGTAGTCTCATAAATGAACCATCCAATACCTTCCAGCTTGTCTGGAATCAATAACCTGCAGTTGATTGCGATGCGCATAATGATTTGATTTGCAGTGATTGCTAATTGAAAATAACAAAGGTAAAAAAATCAATTGATCTTTTGATGGTTGACAATTACCTGATCGTAGAAATGAATATATTTTTGAAATTAGTAATTCCTCCTAAAAACTAAATGCATCCAATTCAAAGGAAAAAAAACCTACTTTTATTACTAGTTCCAACAACTTTTTCCTTTTCTTTATTTTTTAATCAAACAATGGAAAGTCCGTTTTACATATATCTGAAAGATAAAGTGCATGTCAGACCTGAGCATTTGCCCATGTTGATGCAGTTGATCCATAAGAAGAGTGTAAGCAAAAATGAAATCCTACTGTTCAGTGGACAGATCTGCAGCAGTATTTTTTTTGTTGAAAAAGGTCTTTTGAGACTTTATTCAGCTGATGAAACAGGAAAGGAACACATCATTCAGTTTGCACCCGAAAATTGGTTTTTAAGTGAAAGGGGCAGTTTGTATTTTGGTACTCCTTCAGACTTTTTTATTGATGCACTTGAAGAAACCTCACTTGTAGTATTTGATCAGCAATTTATTGATCGCGCAGCAGAAATCAGTCCTGAGTTCAGAACTTACAATGAATATATTTTACAAAATCACATCAGGGAATTGCAACTGAGAATTAATTTATTGATAGGGTCAAATGCACAGAAAAGATATCTGGAGTTTATCAAGCTGTATCCGGATTTGACAATGAGAATACCTCAATGGATGATAGCCTCCTATCTGGGAATTACAGCTGAAAGTCTCAGCAGAGTCAGAAAAATGCTTGCTCATCAAAAAAAGTAGTAGATATTCATTTCTTAACATACATCAATGTAGGCTTTTATTCTCTGTCGTAATTTTGTACTTTAATCAACAAAAAAATATTAGTAATGAGAAAAATAGAATTAATTGTTCCACCGCCTGAGCCACATTTTGTAGGAGATGGATTCAGGGTTCATAATTTCATACCCGGTGGATTTCGTCTTGATATGAAGAGAATGGATCCGTTTATTATGTTGGACTACAATTCAAAATTTTACTTCCCACCATCAGATAAACCCAGAGGAGTAAGTGTACATCCCCACCGTGGATTTGAAACCGTAACAGTCGCGTATAAAGGCAAGGTTGCACATCACGACAGCAGCGGCGGTGGAGGTGTAATTGGTGAAGGAGATGTGCAATGGATGACTGCGGCATCAGGTGTTCTTCATAAGGAGTATCACGAAGAGAATTTTAGCAAGGAAGGAGGCGATTTTCAAATGGTACAGCTTTGGGTAAATTTACCTGCAAAATACAAAATGTCGAAACCGAAGTATCAGAGTATTTCCAATGCTGATATCCCTAAAGTTGAATTGCCAAATGAAGGCGGATTTATTGAGGTGATTTCAGGTGAACACGGTGGCGTGAAAGGGATTGCAGATACTTTTTCCCCTGTTCATATGATGAATGCATTGTTGGAAAAGGGATCCAAGACTGAATTTTCTTTCCCTGCCCATTTCAATACCGGCTTACTGGTAATTGAAGGCGCTATAAATGTAAATGGTCAGGAGATGGCTCAAGCAGACCATTTTGTTCTTTTTGAAAATAACGACACCGATTTTACTATTCAGGCAAATGAAAAATCGGTAGTTTTGGTACTTAGTGCTGAGCCCCTGAATGAGCCTATTGCTGCTCACGGTCCATTTGTAATGAATACGCAAAGAGAAATCTTTCAGGCGATTGATGACTACCAAAAAGGCAAATTTGGTGTTTTAGAAGATTAAAAATGTAAGCTTATGTCAAACATTGAATTGATAATTGAAGAGCGGGCAGCTGATATCGGTAACTTTCTTGTAGGCAGACTCCTACCATTCAGACAAAAGAGGTCAGTGGGTCCATTTGTCTTTATCGACCATATGGGGCCAGTAAAAATGAATGAAAGGCAGAATCTTGATGTACTGCCTCATCCACATATCGGACTTTCAACACTCACTTTTCTGTTTGAGGGAGCAATTATGCACAGGGATAGTTTGGGTAATGAAATTGAAATAGAACCGGGGGCCGTAAACTGGATGACAGCAGGTAGAGGTGTGGTCCATTCAGAAAGAAGTCCTGAGCGGTTAAGAGATTCGGAAAAATCTGTTCATGGGCTACAGATCTGGGTCGCATTACCAAAGGAATTGGAAGAAGCTGAGCCATCATTTACCCATATCACTGCGGAAGAAATCCCTGGCTGGACAGAGCACGAAACTCAATTCAAATTAATTGCGGGTGAGGTATTAGGTAAAAAATCTCCGGTACCGGTTCATAGCGCACTCTACTTTATAGAAATAAAAAGTAATGAGGGCGGTTTCGTAAATATTGGTGATATGCTTTTTGGCGAGAGTGCACTTTATATACTTGAGGGATCCGTGATGAGCGAAGGGAATGAATATGGACCAAGACAGATTTTAATTGCTAAAGACAGTAAACTCTGTGAATTCCAATTGAACCCAAATTCGACAGTTTACATTTTCGGTGGGCAGCCTTTTCCCGAAAAAAGATTTATTGATTGGAATTTTGTGTCTTCTAATCAAGAGCGTTTGAAAAAGGCTAAAGAGGATTGGATAGCTCAGAGGTTTCCGCCTGTACCAGGGGAAACGGAATTTGTCCCTTATCCCGAGCTCAAAAGAAAGGCAAATTAGCGGTTATTATAGAAAAAAAATTAAAACAGCATAAAAATTGAACTTCTGGATGCAGAAACCAAGAGTCTATTTAGAATGGTGGATGGAAGTAATGAAGTCGGAACAATGACTTATTCAAAGGCAGGTAAGGGGAGACTAATTATCGACCATACTGATGTGAATGCTGAGTACAGGGGTAAAAATATTGGCATAACAACCTTCAGAAAAGATTGGAATCAAAAAAATCCTTCCCAACTTTGATTTTCTTAAATCTATTAAATTCCTTTATCTGTCAAATTAATTCATAAGAAATAATAATGCTTCCTTTAGATAAAGACTTACAAAGTCAAAAAGAAAATATTGAAGAGTTTAAAATCTCAGAACTCCAATACCCACGTAAATTAAAAAGCTACTGATGCACAGTGTAGCACCAGATTAGTATCTGGGTTAGTAGTTTCTGTTTGGTTTAATTCATCGCATAATTTCTGGACTACTTCATTGTATCTATTGGTTGACAAAGTGTGCAGTACAATGTTTAATTTCCTGCTCTGGTAATCTGGGATAAAGTCAGTATCAGCTGTAAATATTTCTTTAAGCAGCATTCTTCCATATGGCATCCGGAATAACTATCAAAACAATGCTCCCCAAAAATAAATGAAATGGGGGGAGAACACTATAGCCATTCCAGCTGCTCAGAGTTATTCCTTGGTAGGTTGCTCCCCAGCAGATCCTACCTCCGCTTCACTCTGAGTCATAAAGATAACAAGCCTGTTTATTTTTCAACCGGGAAGTTATCCACATTTATTTAGGTTTTAGGGGTACCCTGTCAACCTAATATTATGAGGGCACAATTCTCTTAGAAACTCAAAACTATTTACCCCCATTAGCTTTGTCAAAAGCCAAAAAATAACAAAAAATTTGGTCAGACCATAATTGGAATTATTTTTGCATCTAATTTAATTGTAACAAATATATCTTCGAG
>RECS01000062.1 GCA_007693915.1 Saprospirales bacterium
GGCTTCCGGGAATACCATTATGAATCCTTAAATCTGCAATATTGATAAAGCACATAGTCAGATAGGTTTTTTAGTTTTTTGGATATTATTTTTTTTGTCAATGTGTGCAACAATCATAAACAGTGGGCGTTATGTAGATTCTTTTCAAAAACATTTCTGTATAGACCACCAGTTTTACATTAAGACGAAAATACATTTATATTTCTATCAATTGTTTATATATTAAAAATAAATCACATTTGTATTATTTTTAATGTACATTTTCGTATCTTTGCACTTTGAAAAAGATGAAGTGCTAAAATTTAGTTTTCAAGCTGAAGTAGATAGAAGGAAATTTTTATAAGTTTTTTTCAAATATATTTATTAGCGGGAGGGAGGTATGTTTTTTGGAACGTATCTTTGCCTTCCGGCATTTAATTATGACCATGGACATTAGAAAATTTATCAAGCTGATCAATGTTGTTCCATTGAGAAAAAGTCTGGTTGCACTTACGACCGGCTTTAGTCTCGTTGTTTTTTCAACCGCTCCTCTTCATTCTATTGAATCCGTTGCGGACCTTTCAGAAGATTTTATCAGCTCCAGATTTATGGAAATGGGTTTTATGTTTGAAGCTGAGCCAAATGCACATTTTCACCGACGTGTGAGATCCTTACTTACACATAATGCCCATTCAGCTGCTATGCTTAACAGGATGGCGGTATATATGCCATTTATTGAAGCAGAGCTGAACGAAAGGGGATTGCCTGAGGAATTAAAGTATCTCACCATCACGGAATCCGGGGTAAATCCTGTTGCTCGATCCAGGGCAGGTGCTGTTGGACTGTGGCAAATTATGTTGGGTACAGCCCGACACCTTGGGCTAAGGGTGAACAGAGTAGTGGATGAGAGAAGAGACCCTGTAGCTGCAACTACTGCTGCTATTGATTACTTGGAAAGTCTTTATGAAAAATATGGTGATTGGAAACTTGCATTAGCCGCTTATAATGCAGGTCCGGGAAGGGTAGATCAGGCTGTGAGAAGAGCAAATAGCAACGATTTTGAACAGGTAAAACGGTTCCTTCCACTAGAAACTAGAAATTATATTCCTTCCTTTATGGCTTCGGCCTATTTTGGAAGTTTTCACCAATTGCATGGAATAATAGGTGAGGTATATGATTTTGATTTGGTGCTTACTGATGTGGTAAGAGTATACGATCAGATGTCATTTAATGAAATTGCTAAGATAAGTGGTGTTGATGTATCTGTTATTCGTAAACTTAATCCCATGTTTTTAGCCACTTATGTACCTGCTAGTCGCCAGGGGTATAATTTGATTCTCCCACGTAGAGGAGTAGCTCAAATGGAGAGCAGGATGAGCATCAAAGAAGGTGGTGAGTATCTGGTTGATCGAAAAAGAGTTTTTGAAGAATATATTGAATCCTTTTATTTAGTAGAAAGGGAAATGAGCTGGATTGACATTGCAAATTTACTGTATTTGAATCCTTACCAACTTGCCTATTTGAATCCCTCAATCCCGGCTTCAGGACCTGTAGCAGGTGATCAGATCCGGTATGTGATTCCCAGATTTGCCGGTTTTTTAGTAAAAGCTGTGGAGGATGCAGAGTCTGAATTTATAAGAATAGAGGCATTGAAAACTTTGCCTTATCATAAACCCGGAGCAGTATACAGCTCTGGCGACTATGAATTTCAATTGGCTTTTCTTGATCTCCAGCACGAAAACAGTAAATTCAGAAAATCCAATCCAAAAAAGGAATTTCCAGATATTGAAACTTCAAGAGGACAATCTCGACGCGATTTAGATCGCCTTAAACGAATTACTGATCAACGTATTCGAGCGGGAAGTGCTGCTTTTAGAGGAGAGTAATTTTGGATATATCATCTTTATTGAAAAGTACCTACTTTGAATTTGCTAAGTTTGATTTAGCTAAACAAGGTGATGTAGAGTTGATTTACTGAAAAATAAAGAAGATATTTAAAAAAAACTTCGATGCAGAATAACCCGCATCGAAGTTTTAAATTCTCAAATTCCTACGCTACCTTTAAGAGATTTCAATCGTCCTTGCAGCTTGCTTCTTTTCTTCCTCTTTCTTTGGGATAGTCAGATTCAATAGACCATTGTTGTAGTTCGCTTTAATTTCTTCAGAATTGCAAGCTTCAGGTAATCTGAATGACCTGCTAAAGCTGGAGTAATTAAACTCTCTTTTGGTGTAGTTGCTTTCCTTTTCTTCCTTTTCCTCTTTTCTGTGTCCGGAGATGGTCAACATATCCTCCTCAATGGTGATATCGAAATCACCTTTTTCAAGGCCGGGAGCTGCAACTTCCAGTAAAAATGAATCTTCTTTCTCCACAACGTTTACAGAAGGCTGGGTTGCCATCAAGTTATTGTCCAAATCCGTTGGGAAATTTCCATTGAAAAATTCATCCATCATTCTTGAAAGTGAACTCTGTACCGGGGTTTTACTTAGTCTCATTAACATGGCTATAAATTTTTTGGTTAATAATGATTTTGAAATTTGCTTTCAATTGTACAAAATCAAATTGTGTACCTTTCAAAATTAAAGGATAAATTGTCATAAAAACAGGTGTTTGATGTGACTTATTGGCATTTTTTTGTGATTATTAATGCCAAAGTGTCTGATTTGTTGATGGTGGCCTATTTTTGTGGGTACAACAGACTCGTGAATGAAAATATTAGAGAAAAAGGCCCCCTATTACTTGAACACAGGATGTTATTTCTACCTGTACTTTCCATTGCGCAAAAGAAAATCCGCTATTACCAATCTACTCATCGCCTCAACCACAGGAACAGCTCGTGGTAAAACACAAGGATCATGCCTTCCTTTAGCTTTCATTTCAGCTGCCTTTCCCTCCAGATTAACGGTTTGTTGGCTTTTCAGTAGGGTAGAAGTGGGTTTGAAAGCGGCCTTGAAATAAATGGTCATACCGTTGCTGATCCCACCTTGAATCCCTCCCGAATTATTTGTAGTTGTTTTAACAGTACCGTGTTCATCAGCGTAGAATTCATCATTGTGTTGACTCCCCCTCAATTTTGTACCCGCAAAACCACTGCCGTATTCAAAACCTTTGCATGCATTAATCGTTAATATAGCTTTTCCTAATTCAGCATGCAGTTTTTCAAAAATGGGATCTCCCAAGCCTGTGGGGCAATTTAAAATAACGCAACCAATTGTCCCTCCTAGAGAGTCTCCCTCTTTTTTTGCCTTTAAAATTTCCTCTTCCATTTTCTTAGCCAAGGCAACATCCGGACAGCGTATGATATTTCCAGGTGTAGCGGTCAATTTTTCACCTACGAAATCATCCCCTAAGCTCAAACCTCCAATGGAGTGGACATAAGCAATGACTTTTATACTTTTTTGCTTTAACAATAGATTGGCGAAATATCCCGCTGCGACCCAAATAGCCGTCTCTCTTGCTGATGATCTTCCCCCTCCGCTTTGCGGATCAATTCCGTATTTTTCTCTGTAGGTAAAGTCTGCATGTGAAGGTCGGAAAAGTTGTTTCAGGTCACTGTAGTCCTTTGGTCTTGCATCTTCATTGGGAATAATAAAACCAATTGGAAACCCATTGGTTTTGCCATTATTTAGGCCGGATAAAATGATTACTTCGTCTTTTTCATTTCTTGAAGTGGTTACAGCGGATTGTCCCGGTCTTCTCATTTGCATCAATTGTTTTAGCTCATCTGGGTCGTATTCAATACCGGCAGGCATGCCATCAAGAATACCTCCTATCGCTGCTCCGTGCGACTCCCCGAAAGTCGTTAGTGTCAATGCTTTACCGAAACTGTTTGATGCCATATTAGATTTTCAACTCAATAAAATAATTAATTGCGAATGATGAATTATGAATTTTCATCAGCCCGCCAATTTTCAATTTTCAACTCTCAATCTTCAATTTTCAATTTTAATGCATTCTATCGCCTCTGATTTTCATAGATTTTAGTAGCTCAGCTTCATAATTCAGGTATTCTTGCCACCGCTGATCTACCTTTTCACGACCGCCGTATTGACGGGCAAGTTCGATAAACATTTTGTAATGCCCAGCCTCAGCCACCATGAATTTATAGTAAAAATCTCTCAATTCCTCCTCCTTAAGTTGTTCGGATAAAAGCCTGAATCTTTCGCAGCTCCTGGCCTCAATCAAAGCACAAATTAACAGGCGTTCAATGAGTCTGTCCTCTCTGGATCCACCCTTTTTCTGAAAGCTGAGCAGTCCGTTAACATATTCATCCTTCCTTTGAAATCCGAGATTGAGGTCCCTTTTTTCTAATTCTTTCAACACCATTCTAAAGTGCCCCCACTCCTCAGTGACTACCGGAGAAACCTGATCAACCAATTCCTTTTTGTCGGGATATTGTTGAATAAGCGAAATGCAGGAAGTAGCCGCTTTTTGTTCGCAATAAGCATGGTCTGTTAAAATTTCTTCAAGACTCATTTCTGCAAGGTTAACCCATCGTGGGTCAGTAGGTAGTTTTAATCCTAACATAAATTATTTTTTGGATAAAGATTGATTGATACAATTGATTTGATGCTGGAGTACTTTAATGTCAAAAACTTCATAATCCTGATACCCGGAATCCCATTGAATTCTCAGTCGGTCAATTTCATTTTCAGCTAAAATTTGATAATCTTTCCGACTTAAAGGTGCTACAGCCCTGAAGTGTACCTCATTTAAATCCTGAAAAAAAGTACCTGTATCCTCGTTTATAATTTGAAGGTTGACAATTTCTCCATTCAGCATTTCTATTCTTATCGGTCTGTTTTTTCTGATACCACCCATAGAACGCCTGGCAGATGGGATTTGAAGGATAATATCCAAAACCATAAATTTACCACCTTCCCGCACCTCAAAATGACTATCGATCGAAAGCATAGGACGGCCACGTCTATGTACCCTCATTTCTGCTGGCAAATGAAATGTTAGGTGCTCACTTTCAGTTCGAAGCAAAAAACTTGAGTCAAAGATGTTACTTTTAGTCTGTACTAAACGACAAATCCTTGAAGGTGGGTTTTTTATAACATCCCGAATTTCAACCGACGAGGGATGAGGAATGATGGGCATAGGAATGTCAGTTGGTGCTTCCCATATCACCTTTTTTTCTTCAGTTCCTGAAATCTCTTTTGTCTTAAGTATCGGAGGTTTTATATCAAAATTGTTCATGAAGTAATCTTCTGAAATCAAAGGGACGCCCGGCAGGGAAAGGAGGGCAAGAATATCAAGGTGATTTTGACGCTTCATTACCACAAGTTCCTTTTTCAAGCGGGGTACCTCCCTTTTGGCTGATGCTTTTTCTTCTACTGCTGAATTGTAATTATCGCTTAGCTCAATTCTTTCGTTTGGTCTTATCCTGCTAGGATTGGCTCTTGCAAACTCCAGACTTTCATTTAACTCCTCAATTTTCGATTCTAGGACTAAAATCCTGTTTTGTAAAAACCGAATCCTGTTTTCTTTATGTCTGATATTAACGCTGATTGAGACTTGCCTCATATCATATACAGCACCCTCTATTTTTTTTCCTGGAACTATATCACTGTCTTTGTCTTCTTCCTTTGTATCAGGCAGTGGCAATATATTGTCAAAAGCAGGACGATAGAGTATAGAATCGGATGGCGCAACATTCCTCATGGTGCCGTCTGGCAGTTGGATAAAAAGGTCTCCTTCTTTATCCTCAAACACAACTTGTGCAAATAAATTGGAAGAAAAAAAACAAAGCATACCAATTTTTAACCCATAAAAGACGAATGCTTTTATAGGTATCAATTGATAATGTGAAATCAGATCTTTTATCATGTAGAGTATAACGTAGGAAATTACTTTTAGGATGCAAAATTAGAGAAAAAGGAGGACAACTTAGGTTTTATTAGCGACGAATCCCCTCCTCTAGAAAGGGAGATTTAAGTTAATAATTCAAAAGCCTTAAACTATTGGGATAATAGTTGGTGAATTTTCCACCCTTTGGATGAATCTTTATCCAACTAATGGCCTGGCCTTGATAAGAGGCAACAGCCCAGCCTTTTTCTGAAGTATCCAATTTGAAGGGGATTTTTTTAAGCAATAAGTAGGTTTGTTTTTGATCCAGGTGTATAACAGGTATTTGTTGATTTTGCAGTCCTGCCATTAGCAAAAAGTGGGAAGGGAAAAATAAATCCTTTCGAAATTCTCCAAGAGGCAATGGTGTAGCCCGAATACTAGTGATCAAATGCAGTGCCATATCGGTGACCATTTGGGGAAGATAAAATAACTCTCCCTTTTCATTTAGGTAAAAATGTCCGGTTTCCTGCATGTTTTTCCGGATGAAATGGTTGAATTCTTCAGCCTGTTTTTTATTGGGTTTTTTATGTGAGGAGGTGGTATGTAAATCAATTGACTCGGAAGAATCACCCTGCTTTTTGAAAACACAATAAGTCATACCTTCTCCCGAAATTCGGTGAAAAAAAAACCGGTAAAAAGTAAAGCCGTTTTTCTTACTTAAATGAATATTCCAGCTTTCGGAAATATCAACCTTTAAGGCTTGGAGATTATTTTTTTCCGAAAGAGCAATTACAACTCCTTCATTTTCCTGAAAATTCATGGTGCAATTGCAGTAAATTACATAACCTCCGGGTTTTAAGGCATGAAGGCTGTCTTTCAGAATTTTTAATTGTCGGTGAGCATTTTTTTCTACCAGTTCCGGGGTCCATGCCTTGCGAGCAGCCTCGCTTTTTCTGAACATTCCCTCCCCTGAACAGGGCGCATCAATAACCATCAAATCAAATACTGCTCCACAATTCTTTAATAAATCGGTCTCTTTTCTGCTGTTGAGCAGGTTGAGGTAGCCCCATTTTGTGAGATTATCCCGAAGGACAGCATTGCGTTTGGGAACTATTTCATTTGACACCAATAAACCCGAGCCTTGAAGGAAGTCCAAAATGATGGTAGATTTTCCTCCCGGAGCGGCACAAATGTCCCCAACTAAGGGATTTGCAGGTAGTTGATCTTTCAGACTATTCAGTATATGGTGCAAAAACTGTGCAGAGGAGTCTTGCACATAATAAGCGGCAGAATGAAAAAAAGGGTCCGGACTAAATTCAGGTCGTTTTTTTAAAACAAACCCATTGGGATGCCAGGGTAGGGGATGGATATTTGTTGGAGAAAAATCGTGTTTTCCTTTCAGGGGGTGCAAACGGATTGCCGTTACAGCCTCCTCCAAAAGAGATTGGCGGTAGTTTGGAATTTCTTCCTCAGGCAGCACTTGCGCTAACTTATCCCAAAATTGAGGATGAATGGAATCAAGCTCATGATTTTTCATACGGCAAAACTAAGGTAAAATTAGGATAGCGAAAGGATAATGAGAAAATACCCAGGATGAAAGGGGTTAACTAGTTGGGGTCCGCCGGCAATGCTATTCTCGTTATCACTTGGTTTTCCGAGGCTGGCTCCTACCATGGCAAGATTTGTGCCGGTTTGGCTCCAGCCGGTTGCATTACCCCAAGTGCCAATTCCGGATCCCATACCAGATCCTGCAGACCTAGCAGCGAAACCATGTCAGAAATTGCCGCCCCTGACGGAGCTCTATTTACCGTGACTTGAGTAAGTGCAAGGCCCGCTTCTTTTCAAAATGATCCTGGATATTGGCCGAATGCTTCAAGAATATAAAACCGACTTGAATTAAAATGTCCCAATTCCCGATCTTTTTTTTGATTTAGAACTGAGTAGATGATATTTGTAGACTGTACTAGGAATTAGCAGTTTTCGTTTTACAACTGTATTGAGTATATTTGCGTTACAGAATCTGAATCCGCATTAGAAATTATTTAGAAGATAAAATTAAATGGACAATGAAATTTGTAACTCTAAAAATACCTGAAAATAAGCTTGAGTTTTTTATTGAGCTCGTCTATCATTTAGGCCTTGAAATTTCCGAAGAAGAGCAGATCCCAGAAGAACATAAAGCGATCGTTAGAGAGAGAATGGGTACGGTTAAAGCCGAACAAATGATTCCCTGGGAAGAGGCCCGACAGTTGCTTACTTTTAAAGGGAAGGTTTAACAATGACCTATACCCTTGTCATTGACTCCAGAGCAATTCAGGACGTTCAGGAAGCTATTGATTATTACGATAACCAACAGGTCGGGCTTGGGAAACGGTTTGAAGCAGTTTTAAACAAATCCTTGCTACTGCTGAAAAAAATCCCCTATTTCGAATTCGTTACGATGATGTTCGCTGTCTACCCATGAAAAAGTACCCCTATATGGTTCATTTTACTGTTGATGAATCACAACAAGTGGTTACTGTTCTGGCTTTGTTCCATACTTCAAGAGATTCCAAAAACTGGAAAAAAGAAATCGTAAAGCCAGAATAAATTGTGCTATCTACTTTTAATTTCTGCTGAGTTAAAAAGGACCTAAGATTGGATGTATTTCAGAAGGTGTTGACTCCATGGAGTACCCGTTCAAAATTACTTGATGATTAGCTAAAATTGATTACTCCATCTAATTTAGTTCCGGCGACTCCACTGCCCCCCAATCCATGTTCAATGGCGCCTGGAAAATTCATTGGAGTTTTTACGCTGTAGCCCTGTAGCCCCTTGATGCATCAAATGATTTACTACCCCCCCGTAGCCGCTATTCCAAATCACTCCCAATCCCAACTAGTTGGGAACCACCGGCAATGCTAGTCTCGTTATCACTTACTTCTCCGGAGACAGGCTCCTACTATGGCAAGATTAGTGCATGATCGGTCCAGCCGGTTGCATTACCCCAAGTGCCAATTCCTAAACCCAAACCAGATCCTGCAGAACCAGCAGCGAAACCATGTCAGAAATTGCCGCCCCTGACGGAGCTCAAATTACTGTGAGTTGAGTAAGTGCAAGGCCCACTTCTTTTCAAAATGATCCTGGATATTGGCCGAATGCTTCAAGAGTATAAAACCGACTTGAATTAAAATGTCCCAATTCCCGATCTTTTTTTTTGATTTAGAACTGAGTAGATTATATTTGTGTTAGTCAGTTTGAATTGATTTAAACGTTCACCCTTTTTTTAATAATACTTGCTAAGTAAAAAAATTAGATATGCTACCAGTAAATCCGCAATATATCACCGACCATCAGGGTAAAAAGATATCTGTGGTACTTTCTATAAAGGATTGGGAGGCTCTCCTTGAAGAAATCGAAGAAATAAAAGATGTAAAGCTATATGATGAAGCTAAGAAATCTAATGAGCCTTCAATTCCTATTGATGATGCGTTTAAAATGATTGAAGCTAAACGTAAAGGAAAGTAATGGCTTATAAGGTAACCTTAAAGAAGCGAGCAATCAAAGCTCTGGTAAATATCAATGAACCCTATTACTCCAATATCAAGAAAGTCATTTACAGTCTAGCCGATAATCCACGCCCTATTGGTTACAAAAAACTAAAAGGCAGAGAAGGTTTCCGTATCCGTGTAGCGGATTACCGAATTATCTACGATGTTTATGATGATGTGCTTATAGTGAATGTCATAGACTTAGGACACAGAAAAGGTATTTATCAAAGATGAAAGCTCCAGTAAATTGGGTTAATAAAACTATTTTCCGGGATTTCTCGTTTCGTATCATTAATTTATCTTTACGATATTTTTATTTTTGGAATTTATTTATGACTAAACTATTAATTGGATAAGGATTATCTGACCCAAGGGTAGAAAAAGCTTTCTGATTATCAAAAAAAATTTATCATTCTATGGGTATTCAATATATTTCTGATGGCGCAGGCAAAACAACAGGCGTTTATATCCCTATATCCGAATGGAAAAAGCTCAAAGCTAAATTTAAAGATATTGATCCGGATGCCTTGAAAATTCCAGACTGGCAGGTAAAAGAAGTGCAAAAACGAATAGGCGACTACAAAAAACATTCTGAACAGGCTTTAGATTTTGATAAGGTTCTGGACGATATTGAAAAAGGGTTGTAAAAATGTATAAGGTATTTATTTTACCACCCGCCAAACAAGACATTTCATAGGCAGCAGCCTGGTACAATTCAAAACAAAAGGGTCTCGGAAGGCGATTTACACAGGAAGTATGTACTAAGGTCTCCATCATTAAACAAAATCCAAAAACCTCGGCTGTTCGATTTAAATATGTAAGGACCAGCCTGCTGGATGTTTTTGCTTTTATGATCCATTACACCATAGATGAAAATAAAAAAATGGTAATTATACTTGCAGTATTTCATACTTCACTTAGTACAGATAGTACAGATAGGTGGAGTAAGAGGTAGTTTTGCTGTATTTGACCCCGTTGAAGGGCCCCTTCCGCCGCTCAATGTACCTCTCTCGTTATCACTTCGTTCTCCCGAGACAGGCTCCTGCCATTGCAAAATTCGTGCCTGTCTGACTCCAGCCAAGGGCATTGGCACCCCCATGAATTCCACTCCCTATACCAGAGCCTATACCACCAGCTGCGAAACCATGCCAGAAATTACCCCCTGGGCGGAACTTAGGCTACCATTTACAGCACCATGTGTTAGGGCGCGACCAAGTTCATGTCCGAAAGATCCAAGTGTGCCGAAAGCTTCTCCTACTCCAAATCCTAACGCACCACTCAAACCACCAAAAAATGCTGCTCTTCCCCAATTGTCAAAGAAAGATTGTTTATTTGAAACATATTGAATGCCATTGGAAAGGATCCCTATCGCAGCTCCAATTAAAATCGACAACCCAAAATCATCCCCATCCGGATCACTAAAACTAAATGGATTATTCGCCATGCTGTTGTAAGGCGTGAGACCAAAGTATTTTTCTGA
>RECS01000059.1 GCA_007693915.1 Saprospirales bacterium
GCGTGCACTGGTATCTCAGCGGTTAAACTAAAGTGAATGAGATTGATCACACGAAAGGGGTGACATAGATGGTAGTTTGTCACGCAATGACGTGGTGGAGAAAATTCTGTTAATCTGGATTTATCATTTTGGCAAAAAACACCTTCTGACCCTGCCCTCAAACCACCTTCAGAAAAAGCCAATTGAGCATGCCTGGCATAATTTCAAAAAACCTTAATCAAAAATCCTTTAAAGGCGTTATATTAGCGTTCCGTTTTTAAAAGCGGTTTCAAATTCAAGTTTTTATTAAAAAAAGACATTTCATGATATACGAACTGACCGAAGAACAATTAGCTGTACAGGAAGCTGCAAGGGAGTTTACCCAAAAAGAATTACTACCCGGAGTTATAGAAAGAGACCGAGATATGAAATACCCTGCGGAACAGGTAAAAATGATGGGGGAATTGGGTTTTCTCGGTATGATGGTAGATCCTAAATACGGTGGCGGAGGCATGGATACCATGTCATATGTTCTGGCGATGGAGGAGCTCTCAAAAGTGGATAGTTCAGCTTCGGTAATCGTATCAGTAAACAACTCGCTGGTTTGTTGGGGATTGGAGACCTTTGGTACAGAGGATCAAAAACAAAAGTATCTGACTAAGCTGGCAACAGGAGAATACATCGGTGCTTTTTGTCTGTCGGAACCCGGTGCGGGAAGTGATGCCACAAGTCAGAAAACCACCGCTATTGACATGGGTGATCACTACTTGCTGAATGGCACCAAAAACTGGATTACCAACGGAGGGACCTCTCAGATTCATTTGGTGATGGCGCAAAGTGATGTTGAAAAAGGACACAGAGGCGTAAATGCGCTTATAGTGGAAACTTCTTGGGATGGTGTTGAAATAGGTGCTAAGGAAGATAAAATGGGGATTCGCGCATCTGACACTCATACCATAATGTACACAGATGTAAAAGTGCCCAAAGAAAATCGTATTGGAAAGGATGGTTTTGGATTTAAATTTGCCATGAAGACTTTAGCAGGAGGAAGAATCGGGATTGCTGCTCAGGCATTGGGAATTGCTGCCGGTTCTCTCGAATTGGCTGTAAAATACGCACAGGAAAGAGAGACCTTTGGTATGCCGATTTATAAACATCAGGCAGTAGGCTTTAAGCTAGCTGATATGGAAACAGAAATAGAAGCAGCCAGATTATTGGTTTATCGGGCAGCTCAGCTTAAAGATAAAGGTTTGGATTACTCTGTAGCCGGTAGTATGGCGAAGTATTATGCTGCTGAAGTTGCTATGAAAGCAGCAACTGAAGCTGTTCAAGTTCACGGAGGGTATGGATATGTTAAAGAATACCATGTAGAGCGTTTAATGAGAGATGCCAAAATCACTCAGATCTACGAGGGTACTTCAGAAATTCAGCAGTTAGTCATTTCGAGAAATCTGTTAAAGAAAGATCTGTACGAGTCCGTATTGTTTTAGGGTGTGACTTTTAGTCATTTTACTTAGAGCCTTTTGACTTCACATTAAAGTTAAGTCCTTGTTTAATAGTCTTTTTCTTAGAAACATGTAATTTGGATTTAACCGTTTTATATGAAGATTTTTTTAGTTTAATTTAATTTTCGAACTGTCTTTTTTGCCAGTTTTATAGGCATTTGAATAACAGATATTTATAATAGTTAAGGAGCACAATTCAAAATATGTCCGGTTCACTTCATATAGCAACGATTCAAAGAATACCGGTTTTGATTCATTGGTCATTCAGCTTATTATTTGTTTGGCTTGGGTATGTTGGCTTTTCAGAGGGTATGGATATTCGGGGAGTATTGTGGTTTTTCTTCTTTGCCTTGTTGCTATTTGTATGCGTAGTGGTACATGAATTTGGACATGCGCTTACAGCCCGCAAATTTGGAGTAGAGACTAAAGATATTATTCTTTCCCCACTTGGAGGTTTGGCGAGATTAAACCGTCTGCCGGATAAGCCTATTCAGGAATTCTTGATTGCCATAGCTGGTCCGGCTACCAATGTGGTCATCGCTATCCTTATTTTTCCCATTGTATGGTTTTTTCCATCAATGTCTTTTGTTATTGAAGATGGCGCGGATGTCATATTTACTAAGCCCGCTAATTTGTTACCCCTGCTATTCTATACCAATATTACCCTTGTTGTTTTCAATATGATACCCGCTTTTCCCATGGACGGAGGAAGGGTGCTCAGGTCTCTTTTGGCAATGTATATGGATCGACTTAAAGCGACCCGTGTGGCAGTAGTTATTGGACAGGTTTTTGGGCTGGTTTTTATTATTGGGGCTATTTTTCTTGGTGAATTAATTTTGGGATTGATAGGTTTGTTTGTTTTCTTCATGGCTACTGCTGAATACAGATCAGCAAAGCTGGACAGTCTTCTTAGAGCAAAAACAGTTGGACAAGTTATGCGAACTCAGTTTACTCAATTGCGAATGGATCAGGAACTTGGGGTGGTGTCAGCTGTCTTTATGACGAGAATGGAGACAAGTTTCCTGGTTTTTGATGAAAATGGATATGTGCTTAAAGGCATTCTCAATGCAGATGAAATTGTCAAGGCCTTTCAGGATGGGAAAAGTCAATCAAAAGTTTCGGAACTCGACATCAAAAAACCCGCTTTTACATTTTTGGATGCTTCCCTCACCGATGTTTTTTATAAAATGATCAATAATAGACTGGATATTATCCCAGTTCTGAAGGAAAGAGAAATAATTGGAGTTGTCGATCAGAGAGCAGTAAATGCAGCTTTAAGTAACAAGCCCTCCGCGTAATTTTTTCTAATCAGGCGTAGGGTTCGCCTAAATTTAATGTAGTTTCCTTTTTTAAGTGCTAAAAAAATATCTTTAATTTCCTCAATTCTTAACTATATCTTATATATTTGTAAATTATTTATAAGTGTTAACTTTATTTGACTTAACACCCTTTTGAAATAAAAAAAACACAACCATGACAAAAACTTTACAAAATCCCATTTTTTCTATTTTCTCATTAGCCATTTTGGTGTTTTTTCTAGGAATGCCTTCGCAAAAGGCTTATGCCTGGTGCAATCCCCCACAATGTCTAACCGGAACTGTTTCCATCAATGCAGGACCTGACTGTGAGGCTACTATACACCCACAACAAGTGTTGAGTAATTGGATGTACGGTTGTAATTATACGGTTACAGTTTTTCAGCCCTCCGGTGCTCCTGTTGGGAACACAGTACCTCCCCACTTGGTTGGTCAAGTACTTGATTATTCAGTTTTTGCCGGTGGGTCAGTTTGTTATGGAAAATTGCAAGTTGTTGATAATTATGTTCCAATTGCAATTTGTGATTTAAGCACGGTTGTTTCCCTTGGGTCAAATGGAACTGCAAAAGTTTTTGCGTCATCGTTTGATGATGGATCCTATGATAATTGCGGTGTTCAATCCATTCTGATTGCAAGAAAAACTCCTGGTCATTGCCCCTATGGTGTGGAAGATGACACTCAATTTAGGCCATATGTTGAGGTTTGTTGTAATGATATCCCGAATAGCCCCCTAATGATAGAGTTGAAAGTGACTGATTTTTCAGGAAATACCAATAAGTGCTGGTCTAACCTTTATGTGGAGGATAAATCAGGCGGGAGCGGTCTTAAGTGTCCTACTGACATTACTGTCAATTGTGATTTTGACTATAACCCTAACGATTTATCTATATTTGGAAAAATTGCAAATAGTCAGGCAGAGAGGGAGCAGATTATTATTAATGATCCGAACTATGCTCCGTCATTTATTGCAGGTATAGATGGTCTTTATGCTGCTGGGGGAGTTTGTGGGTACTCAGGTGGTACTCTGACCGAATCTGTAATCGAGAACATTTCATGTGGCGCAGGGAATATAAAGCGTCTTTTTACAGCAATAAGTCCCTCAGGTATGACGAGTAGTTGTATTCAGACCATTACTTTTAAGGCTACCCATCCTTTTGGTTTCAATAATATCATTTGGCCTGAGGATGTAATGATTGATGAATGTCCTGTGACTAATACAGATCCGTCTGAAACGGGTGTCCCGACTTATACAGGGGTTCAGTGTGCCAAGCCTGTAGCTGCTTACCACGACTGGGTATTTACTTTTCAAGAAGAATCCTGTTTTAAAATTGTCAGGGAATGGACAGTTCTGGATTGGTGTAACTTTAATCCAAACAGTCATCCTCCTGTTGGAATATGGACCTATTCGCAAGTAATTAAGGTGATGTCCACCAAACCGCCTGTGATTAATAATTGTGATCCAATAACTATTGTTGCGACAGATGTAGATGGGTGTTCCGGAAGAGTAAATATTAGCAATTCAGCTACTGATGAATGTACTCCTGATTCCCTTTTAAATTGGAGCTACATGGTAATTAGTGAATTTGATGAAATTGATAATGTAGTTGGAACTGGTAATACCATCGATGCTAAGTTTCCATTTGGTACGCACGAAGTAAAATGGATGGTGGATGACCTCTGTTGGAATAAAGCTCAGTGTATTCAAGAAATTACCGTTACTGATGGCAAACAACCAACTCCGGTATGCTATCACGGGCTTTCTTCAGTGGTTATGCCTTCATCAGGTGACTTAACGCTACCGGCAAGTGTTTTTGATGCCAATAGTTTCGATAACTGTACACCGAGAAGTGAATTGAGATTTGCTTACAGCAACAATGTAGCAGATTCACTAAAAACATTCACCTGTGATAATATAGATACTACTTTTGTTTCTATCTGGGTGTTTGATGAAGCCGGAAATAGCGATATGTGTAACACTTACATTGTAATACGAGACAATCATCTGGTTTGTGCAGATTCGCTGATTACTTTTAGTTCAGGTATGGTAAGTAATGTCTATGGCTTACCGGTTAGTGGGGTTACTATGAGTTTTATCTCTGATGACCATCCTCTGGTTTCCGATGCTACCACTAATGTATATGGAGAGTACGAGTTGGGATGGTATATCATTCCTGCTGAGGGAGATGGAGTAATTCAACCTAGTATGAAAAAAGACTACCTCAATGGAGTTACCACTCTCGATTTACTTTTAATTCAACAACACATTTCAGGGAATAGTCCTTTCCGAACTATGACAGAACTTGTTGCTGCAGATGTTACAGGAGATGGAGAAATAACTGTGACAGACTTGATTGAACTGAGAGAGCTGATCCTCGGCAATATCAAATCCTTTTCAAACAGTGATTCGTGGAGAGTATTTCCTGAGGATATGGGTATCTTTACTCAACGTCCGGGAGCACAAATCGATCCGGAAGCATTTAAAATTGACTTTTCAAATCAACCAATAGTTGAAGCAAATTTCCATGCCATCAAAGTTGGTGATGTGAACTATTCTGCCAATAGCTCAGCACTTTTTGCAGACAACAGAAGTTCAGATATCAAAACGCTCTACTATCAATTGGACAGTAAAGGTGACAATCATGCAATTGAATTCACATTTGGTGAGAAAATAAATGCCAAAAGCCTTCAATTTACCGTAGAATTAGATATACACCCTTATGATATTTTAGATGTTGTTTTCGATGATAATTCGCCGGCAAGCTGGCACTATCAGGTACATCAAGGTACTACTAACCATTCCAGCAAAATTGTAGTCAGTGTGTATCATCCCGATAATATTGGATTGGGTAAAAGCGCTTTTATGAGTGTACATACTGTAAATGAATTAGCAGGCGTACCTCAATTGCAGGATAACCCGGCAAAAGCAGAGATTGCTTTCGATATCAATCAACCGGCAACAATTACTTTAAAAAGCATTCTTGGAACGGAGACAGCTGAATTCATAACTGATGAAACATTTAAAGTTGCTGTTAAACCCAATCCTGCATCCGATCAGCAATTAGTGAATATTTCCAGCAAGGGCGCTGATTTATCTAACTTAGAATTAAATATCATAGATCCATTAGGTAAATTGATCCACTCTGCAGTAGTAGAAGCTCAGGGACAAAATCACCAATTCATTTTGACAGGAAATGAGTTTTCAGCTCCCGGATTGTATTTCTTAAAAATAAGTAATACTTCAACCGGCGAAAGTCAAACGATCAGACTGATTCGACAATGATTTATCGCTTAGTAGAAAAAAAATACGGGTTGGTGGCTTTTTGCTGTCAACCCGTTTTTTATATTTGGGTCTTGACTAAAAAAGAAGACCAATGAAAATAGTTGAAATTCGAATTTATCCTTTTGTCATTCCTCTAGCTGAACCTTTTGTGATCAGTTTAGGTACCATCACTCATGCACGAAATTTATTGATCGAACTGCATACTGATTCAGGAATTACCGGCTTAGGTGAATGTTCCCCATACCCATTCATCAATGGTGAAATGCTTGATGGTCAAATTCCAATTGCTGAAAAACTGGGTACCTTATGGTTGGGTAAAAATCCCCAGGAAATTGAAAATAGATTATTGGAACTAGACAGAGCACTATCGGGAAACATGGCTTTGAAAAGTGCTTTTGATATGGCTCTTTATGATCTGAATGCAAAATTGTCAGGAATGCCTCTTTATGCTTATCTTGGAGGTGCTAATGATAAAGTGGTTTATACAGATAGAACAGTTTCGGTTGGTGAGCCCACGCAAATGGCACTAGAAGCAAGAAATTATTTGGATGCTGGTTTTCATTCCATCAAAATAAAACTTGGTGGGCCTTATGAACTGGATATGAAAAGGATTGAAGCCATAAGGGCGGCAGTCGGCTACGATATACCACTGCGTTTGGATGCCAATCAAGCCTGGACAGTAGCTCAGGCAGTACGTACTTTGCGTGCTTTAGAAAAATTTAATATAGAGCATTGTGAAGAGCCTATTCATGCCGGAGATTTGAGGGGATTAAATTTTGTGAGAAAAATCAGCCCTATCCCTATCATGGCGGATGAAAGCCTTTTTGATCACAAGGATGCAATTCGATTGGTACAAAATGATGCATGTGATTATTTTAATATTAAATTATCAAAGTCAGGTGGTTTGTTTAAGGCCCTTAAAATTGTGGCTATTGCTGAGGGGTCAGGTATTGCTTGTCAGGTAGGTTGTTTTTCTGAATCACGACTTGGGATTACTGCTCTAATGCATCTGGTGCTGGCAAGGAAGGCTATTGTTCATTACGATATGGACAGCCCATTGATGCTCAAAGATGATCCTCTGATTGGGGGTGTTGAGATTTCTGCGGCAGGGAAAGTTAGTTTGCAAAATGAAATAGCAGGAATAGGTGTTTCGGTTGATTATGACTACCTTGGGAAGGCAGTTATTCTTTCTCATTTATAAATTTTGATCCTATTAATCGTGCAAATAAAAATGATGGTCGATATTTTGGCAAATTAATCATTAATTTTGCGATCTTTAGACTTCGGTTTGTGTTTGATGTATAATTAAGATCTAAAACCTTTGGCATTATGATTGCTGGATTTGAAGAATGGTGGGTAACACTTAGTTTGCTGCAACAATCCTTTTTTGTTACAGCAAGTATTGCCTCTTTTTTCTTCCTCATCATTTTTGTTGCGAGTCTGTTTGGCTTTGATTCCGATACTGATGTTGACTTTGAAATGGATGCAGACTCTGATTTTTCACCAGGTGCGGTTGGGGATTTTACGCTATTGTCAGTACGTGGAATAGTTGCTTTTTTTACTTTTTTCGGTTGGGGAGGATTTCTCATATTGAATGCTGGTGGAACTGCTATAATGGCGATCATATTCGCCTTAATTGCAGGCTTAGCCGCGCTTTTTGTCGTTGGCTATTTACTTTACGTCTTTAATAATTTGACTGAAGTAGGTAATTGGAGTATTCAGAGAGCTTTGTATAAAGAAGCAGAAGTGTACCTCCCTATTGAGGGTGATGAAACTCCGGGGCGCGTTCAAATAGTAATTGGTGGGGTGTTAAGGGAATTGCCGGCAGTCAGTTCAGGAAATGACAAACTGCCAACCGGATCTCTGGTAACTGTAGTGAGAATAAGAGAAGATGGAGTGCTAGTGGTAAACAGGATAGGAGAATTAGAAGAAAAATTTGATTAATTAACCATAAAAAACGTAAACTATGATTGAATCCTCACTTATTATTCTCGTGGGACTGGTA
Organism: Saprospirales bacterium; assembly: GCA_007693915.1. GTDB lineage: Bacteria > Bacteroidota > Bacteroidia > Chitinophagales > Saprospiraceae > PWJY01. Next base: position 8,086 of record RECS01000059.1, read on the forward strand.
TTTCTAATCCTATTGATGCTGATGTACGCAGTGACCCGATACAAAAGATGTCCATCCGATAAAATCTTAGTAATTTATGGAAAAACCGGACAAGGTTCAGCCAAATGTTTAGCAGGTGGAGCAGCCTTTGTTTGGCCTGTAATTCAGGATTATGAATACTTGGATTTGACTCCGATTTCTATTGATGTTGATTTAAAAGGTGCATTGAGTAAGCAAAATATTAGGGTTAGTGTGCCCTCAAGATTTACTGTCGCCATTTCTAACGATGTGAGTATCATGACCAATGCAGCCGAGCGTTTGCTTGGAAAAGGGAGAAGTGAAATTGCTGATTTATCTAAGGATATTATATTTGGACAACTTCGTCTGGTTGTAGCTACCATGGACATTGAAGAAATTAATTCTGATAGAGATAAATTCTTAACCAATGTCACCAACAATGTAGGTTCAGAGTTAAAGAAAATCGGTCTGACACTGATAAATGTTAACGTAACTGATATTCAGGATGAATCCGGGTATATCGAAGCACTGGGTAAAGAAGCAGCCGCTCAGGCTATAAATGAAGCCAGAGTGAGCGTTGCTGAAAGAGTACGAGAAGGATCTATTGGAGAGGCTGAAGCAAAAAGAGATCAGCGTATCAAGGTAGCTAATGCTGAAGCTGCAGCCATTTCGGGAGAGGCTGAAGCCAAGCAGGAGGAAAGAGTTCGTGTTGCTGAAGCCAATGCACGTTCTATAGAAGGAGAAAACAGATCGCAGATTTCCATTGCTCAATCCGATTCTGAAAGGCGGGAAAGAGAGGCAGAGGTGAATAACCGAGCTATTGCAACCGAGAAGGTTGAAGCTGCAAAAGCCCTTGAAATCGCATATGCTGCTGAGGTGAAATCTGAAAATGCAAGACGAGAAATGGAACAGGCCAAATTGGAGGCAGATGTTCTGGTGCAGGCAGAAATTGCCAAGAAGAAACTGGAAATTGAAGCTGAAGCCCAGGCTGAGGAAATACGAAGAATCGCTAAGGGGCAAGCAGACGCAATTTATGTGAAGAAAGAAGCAGAGGCAAGAGGTATGTACCAATTGCTGACTAAGCAGGCAGAAGGTTTTGATCAAATTGTAAAAGCCTCAAGAGGTAGCTCAAGAGATGCGGTATTGATGATGATTGCCGATAAGCTAGAAGGTTTAGTCAAAACGCAAGTGGAAGCTATCAAGAATATCAAAATCGATAAAGTTACTGTTTGGGAAGGCGGAAATCAAAATGAAGGTGAAGGCAATTCAACCAGTAAATTTATCAGCGGTTTGTACAAGTCCGTGCCGCCTATGAGTGATTTATTCAATATGGCGGGTATGGACCTACCTTCCTATCTGGGACAAGCGAGAAAGGACGAAGTGCAAACTCCTTTGATTCCTCAGCAGGAGGTTGAGGATGCCGAAGAGGAAGATGATTCCACGAAAGAAAAATAGTACTTTTTTTAGAGTTTGAATATTGAATATACGGGGGAGTGATGTCATATCGCTCCCCCAAAATTTTTTTGCTTGAAACAAAATGATCAATTACTGGGCTTCCTTTTTTTGTTCCTGTTGGGCTTGACCTGGGGTTCATCCTACATTCTTATCAAAAAGGGACTGGAGGCATTTTCTCCTTTACAGGTCGCTATGCTCCGTTTTGGAATTTCAGGAGTTGCATTCTTGCCTCTCGCTTTTCGCTACATCTTTAAGCTCTCTGCATCTGAAAAATGGAAACTCGTTTTGGTCGGTTTGCTGGGAAGTGGTCTGCCGGCTATATTGTTTGCCTTTGCTCAGACTCGAATCAGTAGTAGTATGGCGGGCATCCTTAGTTCATTTACACCACTGGCAACCTACTTTTTTGGATTATTGATTTTTGGTCTACTTTTTAATAAAAGAAAATTTCTGGGCGTGCTGATGGGTTTAATTGGTGCTGTCTTGATGATTGCATTCAGTTCAGCAGGCAGTGATAACGGGGATTGGTTTTTTGGATTTTTGGTCATAGCTGCTACCATCTGTTATGCGCTTAATTCCAATATCATCAAATTCTATTTTCAAAATTATTCTCCTTTTCTAATTGCCACTGTAAGTTTCAGTCTGACAGGGGTCCCCGTTTTCTTTATGTTGTTTCTCACTGACTTTATAACCGTACTTTCAGAGCATCCTCAGGCGTGGTCTTCACTCGGTTATCTAGCCCTTTTGTCAATCTTTGGGACAGTCATTGCATCAGTTATTTTCTTTCGTCTCGTCCAAATGACCGATGCCGTTTTTGCATCCTCAGTCAGTTATCTCGTACCTCTCTTCGCACTCTTTTGGGGCGTTCTTGACGGCGAATTATTGCATTGGTATCACTTCGCCGGCATGCTACTCATATTAGGTGGAATTTATTTTTCAAGGAAGAAGGTTGGATAGTTGAAAGCCTGTCTCGTAAGAACACGGAATGAAATGACGGGTAAAAAGTGTAAGGTGTTGTGATTTAAAAGTGTAGATGGTGTAAAAAAGTTTAAAAAACTAACCTACACTTTTTTACTTATTCACATTTATATACTTCATTACCTTACATGTTCATAGTAGACAAGCCTGCGTTTGGAGACGAGGCAAGCCATTAAAAATCATCAATTATTAAAACCTGCACCCCATAAAACACCCTCTCCTCATTCTCCTCCGGATACAACTCAATAT
>RECS01000057.1 GCA_007693915.1 Saprospirales bacterium
ACCGAGCTTTTCCCGGAGGAGGATTCCAAGAGTTCTGTCTTTTTGCTCCATAACAACCATCCCAATCCCTTTACGAGTCATACGACCATTAGTTTTAACTTACCGGAATCCGGAGCTGTGAAACTCAGCATTTACAATCCCTATGGCAGCCAGGTTTACCGACAGGCTCGTCAATTTGATGCCGGCAGTCAGTCGTGGTTGATAGAGGGAGTGGACTTACCGCATTCGGGATTTTATATTTATCGATTGGGGTTTGGAGGAGAGGTGTTGCCGGGAAGGATGTTGAGAGTGGAGAATTAAGTTTTGGCTTCGGCAGGCTAGCCCGAGTAGTTTTTAATTTTTAGTTCTTTGACCCGTCCTAAAATAAGATTACAGATTTAAATTTTATTTTTTAATTTTAAACTGATACAATAACCTAATCTGTTAAGTAATAACCACTGGATATAATCAATAAATTGTAGATAACACAATACAGATAGTTGTCATTTTTCATACAAGCAGAAATCCAGAGATTTGGAATGAACGGATATAATTCACGACATAAGAATAAACCCGTATAAGCTAGGTGGATTGGATTAGGTTAACTATGGATTTTACCTCGGATCAACTTTCTTTCCCAGAGAATAGAAAAGCAGTCCCAATTTATCTCCTTTATTTACTGCACCTTACTGGCATTAACAGTACACCCCAAAACTAACAAGTCGTTTCCAGACAATTCAAGAACCAATCTTTACAGTAAGAAAAAGGTCCTTTTCACCAAGCAGTTAGGTAAAGTGCGGTGAAAAAGAATTACATCACATAAAATCCCCGCCAAATGCTGAATCCGGGCTTACCGGTACTGATGTATCTTCTGGTTTTCATTTGGTATAATTCATTTAAGGTTATCCTTTACTTTTTGCATGATCTACTTCCAATGATATTCATTATGAATTTCTAGAATGTGGAGTATTAGGTTTAAATTTTCCAAAGGATACGCCTTCAATTTTTTCTTTCGATTTGAATTCACCGTTTTGATAAAAATGTTTGTAAACATCATATTCTTTTGTCCCAAATTTTTCAATTGTATGACCTGTTCCATTCTCAAGTAATTTGTTTCCCTGTTCATCCCAAAAATTAAGAGGTATTTTTCTTCCTTCCCTATAATGGCACTCTTCTTTCAGTTGTCCAGATCTATACCATTCTTTCCAAATTCCAAATTCTATTCCTTCATTATAATTTCCAATCTCTTGAATTAGACCAGACTCAAAAAAGGATATCCATTGACCATGTTTAACTTTATTAAAGTATTGCACAATCCTCTTTATTCTCCTAGCTTCACCTCTAATTATTTCGATATCTTTATCCATTTTCGATTATTATATTTTAATTATTTCTTTAATTCTAACTACTTTTTTTTATAAGTTTTTTTAAAATAACAAAGTTAACCAGTCATAGAGATACCAATACCAAAAAAGGACCTTAGGATAAAAAGTTTTGTGTGTTGTAAAATAAAGTTTACATTTGTAAAGTTTACTTAACAAATTTAATCATTATGGAAAATATTTATTTACTACCAAACAGGTATCATTTGATCGGCTGGATACTGCTAATCACGTTTTTACCTTTGGGTCTTCTTTTTCTTTTCGGAAACTTTGAGTTAACATTTTTAGAAGTTGAAATTCCCTGGCGTAAGGAAGGTGATTTTTTTCTACCAAAGAAGGAAAACTTTAGTAATGAATTATTTGCCTTAGGCACTCTTTTTGGCATGGTGTTTATTTCACTGGCCCGACTTAAAAAAGAGGACGAATTCACCAAAATGGTGCGACTGAAGTCCTGGCATTTTGCAATGCTATTATACACTTTTTGCCTGATTATTGCCATCGTCTTTTTTTATGAATTTAATTTTTGGTATGCTCTAGTTTTTTGTATATACCTGCCTTTTATCTTTTTTTATATTAGATTTCGTTTATTCATGAGTTTACTTAACAGGCAACTTTATGATTAGTGAGATTTAGTAATGATTGTGGCAACTCTTAGTAATTGACAAAAAATTAGTATCAATAATTTTAAGCATTTTTAAAAAAAAGTTGTGGAAAACATCTTTTTTCACGCCAAGGCACTTAAGTGGCAAAGTAATGCCAAGACATTTTAGTTAATTAAGGGTTTTTAGTAAAAAACGAGAAGTTATTAATTGTCATGACAATTTGAAGGAAACATTAAACTCTTTGCGTAATCTTGGCGGCCTTGCGACTTTGCGAGAAATAAAAGATTTTACAAATTAACCTTTTTTAAGTGATCATAAATAATGTTTTTAACAAGTCTTTTATCCTTTCCACTTTTTGTCATACTCTCAATAATCAACTTTATTTTTTAATTAAATACAGAAAATATTAGTGATGAAAAATAATGTAAGAATAGTAAGATTAACTCAAAAGGTAAGTCAAACTGACCTGGCTGAAAAAGCAGCTGTCTCAAGGCAAACTATATATTCTGTTGAGCAAGGTCGATACATTCCTTCAACAGTACTGGCATTAAAAATTAGTTCAATTCTCAATAAAAGTATTGAAGAACTATTCGTACTCGAGAGTGAAGACTGGGAGTAAAAATCCTGTCTTCTATTTTTTTTAAAAGATAAAAATTAAATTCTAAAACGGAGCCATTTAAAAAGTCCCCTTATCTTAGCTAAATGAAAATTTACAGCTCTTTACTCCTTTCCTTTTTTTTATTTTTAAGTATTCACCTAAGCGCCCAAATTCCTGAATACTACCAATCTGTGAACTTTTCACTGGAAGGTAGTGAATTAATGGAGGAGTTGAGGTGGCTGGTAAGCAGCACACACACTACTGATCTGAGTTATACACCGGGTGTATGGGATGCGTTGAAACAGACGGATCTGGACCCTGACAACAATGAGGTGGTGCTGCTTATTTATGGTTTTGATGATGATGACGGCGACTTTATTACCGACCGGACAAGGGGTGTTGATGAAAATTGTCAACAAAGCGATTGTAGTGGTTTGTGGAACCGCGAACATGTAGTAGCTCGCTCTCAAGCCAATCCTTCATTACCCCTCTCCGGTCCCGGTGCTGATGTCCACAATTTGAGAGCCTGTGATGCTCTAATGAACGAAAGGCGTGGTAACCGAAGGTTTGCTGATGGAAGCGGTAATTCCCATATTACTTCCATTGGTGATTTTTACCCCGGTGATGAATGGAAGGGCGATGTAGCACGAATGCTTATGTATATGTATCTTAGGTACGATCAACAGTGTTTGCCGGAATTTGCCAGCAGTGGTACGCACAGCTTTGATGCGAATGGTATAATGATTGATATCCTATTGGTATGGAATGCTGAGGATCCGGTTTCTGAGTACGAAATAATCCGAAATGACATACTAGAGGAGCTGCAGGGAAATCGCAATCCATTTATAGATAATCCCTATCTGGCTACGAGAATCTGGAACGGACCTAAAGCTGATGATCTCTGGAATATATCGTCAACTATAGATGAGGAAGCTACTTTTATCAATATTTACCCCACTGTAAGCCATGGGGTAATTTATGCCGACTTTTCCATACAGGATGATATACTTTTCAGTATTTATCACATAAGCGGAAAAAAAGTAAAAAGTGGGAAATTAAACCGGGAAATAAATCTACCTGACTCCAATGGCTGGCATTTTATTGAATTGATTCACCCCGTTGGAACTCAAATAGAAAGGGTCTTTTTGACTCGATAAATACTTGCCTGAAATCAATTGATTTTTCTAGGACCTTGTCCACAGTAATCAAAAATAGACTTTCCTGGAACGCAATATTTCATTAAATTGGTGTTGATAAAATCTTCAACAGAAGTTGCCTGATCTTCCGGATATAGTAAGTGAACATTGGGTCCTGCATCAAGGGTAAAATACGCCTGAATTCCAGTATCCTTTCTAAAACTCCTGATTTCATTGATTACCGCTATGGTCGCCGGTTCAAACAGAATGTAAGATGGATTTGAGGTCATCATCATAGCGTGCAACATCAGCGCTTCTTCTTCTACAATCTGCCCAACATCCTCTATTTCTCCTTTTGCCAAAGCTTGTATAATCCGCTGCATATTTTTCTCTGCCTTAGCGAATCGCTGAACAGCAAAGGGATGATCTTCCATTAATCCATGACCGGCACTGCTGGAAACAGATTTTTCCCTGTCACTTAACACCAAGATAGCATCTTTGAAGCTTGTAAAAACCTGATGAATACGATCCCCAACTCCTATTCCAAACTCATTACTACTTTCCTCTACTGCTGAAGTTTTTCCCCATACCGAAGCTATTGGAAAAACCGATCGACATGCACTACCACTGGCTAATCTGGCGACATAAGACACTTTTTGATAAAAGTTTTCCACCACCTTTTCCCCAAATAATTCTTTTTCAATATCGCACAGACAAAGTGCCAATGCACTCATAGATGAGGCCGATGAGGCTATTCCAGAACTATGAGGAAAACTGTTCTTACTGTGTATCTGTAATTCAGTTTGTCTTAAAAAAGGGAATATATCTGTAACGGATTCCAAAAAAGAACTGATTCTACTTTCAAATTTTTCATTTCTCCGACCTTCGAAAAATAGTTTAACTGAAGTTTTATTGTCAGAGTAATCTTTATTTAAAGTACAAATAACTTGCATTTCCGTTCTGGCTTTTTCCAAGGTAAAACTAACCGATGGATTGGAGGGAAATTGTCTTCCGTATTTTCCCCAATACTTGACTAAGGCTATATTGGAAGGGCTTGACCACTTTACAGAAATATCATTAAAATCAGAAGAGTTAATCACCCGTGAAGGGTTGATGTAAGGATTTTGCATAAAAAGAAAACTTTTATTCAGAATGAGATCCGGATTGAGAGCTTACGGGAAAATAGCCTCTATCAATTATCAGGTCGTCTAATACGATATCCAATAATCTATCATTTCCTCTTTCGTAACCCTCTCTCAGATCATACCCAAATAAAGAACTAATCGTACTCCAATAAGTTGCAGTAATTCCGTTTCTCAAATCTCTAATGAGGAAATACATAGGCGTATCCAGTTCTTTTTCAATCATTTTGGTGAGGATATAACCCTGAGTTTTCGTCATATTTTTCATGGGTTCTTCAAATTCATCGCGAAGTTTCCGCTGCATTTGTCGGGTATATCTGCGCCTTTCCCGATTGTTCATATCTGCAGTTGTTTCCTCTATATTTCTAAATAATTGAACAGCAGCCATTGCATATGGATAGACTGTTATAGCATGTCTTCTGTATCTCAGATAAAGTAAATACTCTTCTCTGTCTTCAAATGACCTAAGACTACTTACAGAAATGGGATCGAGTTGAGCCAGAAAAAGAGTATCACCATCCTCAACTATAGCTGAATACATCTGTCCGTTATGTCGTATTTGTATCTCTCCCAGATTTTGTGCCATCAGGGAAAAAATACCAATAAGTACAAAGATAAATGTGTGAATAAATAAAATAACTATTCTCATCATAACAAGCTAAACGCTAAGGTAATACCATTCGTTTGAAAAAGCTGTTAAATAAATGTTTAAAGGGTATGTTTTTATTTAACTCATAAGTAAATGAACTTGCAGTCTTGTTAAAATAAAACTATTCAAAAACTTTAGAAAAAGCCAACTTCCAAAAATTCACCATCTTTGAGCCATGAATCGTTTGAATTACTATTTTTATCAAATTATTTCCATATTACTGCATCCGCTGTTGATGTTGTTTTATTTCTTGTTTTTGATGAATTTGGTAAACCCCTATGAATTTGTATCCTTTCATGGGACGGATAAACATATTCTTTATTTCCAAGTAATTGTAAGCTCTATATTGCTTCCTGGTATAGCTATTATTATGATGTATAGTCTTGGGCTTTTGAGTTCAATCGAATTAGACAGTTCAAAGGAACGAATTTTTCCTTTTATTGCTGCAGCTATTTTTTACCTGTGGTTATTTGCAAATGTGGTTTTCAACCCAATGATGCCCAGATTATTTGTAGTTATGGTATTTGGTGCAATAATCGGGTTGTTTCTCAGTATGGTAATAAATTTATTTATCAAGTTGAGTATACATTCATTATGTATGGCATCCTTGCTCACAGGGGTTGTACTTATGTATATTGAGTGGTTGAACATAATAGGTAGAGAATTTGTATTTAGTCAAAAAAGTATGATTCTGCTTATCGTTTTGATTACTTTTCTTACCGGTCTCGTTGGAACTGCAAGACTCCAACTTAAAGTTCACAGTCTAAACGAGGTTTATTTGGGCTATTTTATTGGAATTATTGCTCCTGTAATTTCGTATTTTACACTTGATTACATTTTCTATGGTTAAAAAAATAGGTTTGTTTTTTGGTTCATTTAATCCCATTCATATTGGTCATTTGATTATCGCCAATTATATGGCTACTCAGACTGATTTGGATGAAGTATGGTTTGTAGTATCTCCTCATAATCCGCTAAAGAAAAAAAGCAGTCTTGCACATGAGCGAGACAGGCAACACCTTGTGGAGATTTCAATTAAAGATAATGAGTTACTGCGGTGTAGTGATATTGAGTTTTATCTGCCTCAACCGTCCTATACCATAGATACACTTATTCATCTCAAAGAAAAATTTCCCAACTATCGGTTTTGTCCAATCATGGGCGGTGACAACTTGAAAACCATACACAAATGGAAAAACTTTGATATTTTATTAAGAGATTACGATATATACCTTTACAACAGACCTGGGTTTGATATTGACAAAAAAGGACTGAGTGATGCCAAAATCCACTTTTTTGAAAGTCCGCAAATCACCATCACTAGTACTTACATTAGAAACTGTCTGAAGGAAAATAAATCCATTCAATATCTTGTCCCGGAACCGGTTTATCAGTATTTAAAAGAAGATAATATTTTTGGGTAAAATAATGAAAATATTGATGAAAGTTGAAAGTGTAAGGTGTAAGAAGATACGAGTTTTTGAAGAAAGACTCAGGATAGTGTCGCAGGAACTTAATATGGAATATAAAGCTGGATATCAGTAATAAAAAGTTTATTGGTTCATGAGTGGCGTAATAATACCAAAAAATCATTGGAGTCCTGAATTCAACACTCTTATCTTGAAGCTCGTATCCCGAACTTTAAACTTTTCAACATCTCAACTTATCCACTTATCACGAGTTGTTCTTCAATAAAAAGTCTTCCAAAATTTCATTAAAAGCATCCGGGTGTTCCATCATGGGCGCATGACCGCATTGATCTATAAAATGAAGTTCTGAATTGATCAATAGTTCATTGAATTTATCTCCTACAAAAGGCGGTGTAATGGTATCTTGTTTACCCCATATCAAACAAGCAGGTGATTTGATAAGGTGTAATCTATCAGCCAAATTGTTTCTCACTGCTGATTTAGCTATGGCAATAACTCTAATGGCCTTATTTCGGCTATTGACTATCTCAAAAACTTCATCTACCAATTCTTTAGTCGCCACAGCAGGATCGTAAAATGTAGCTTCCGTTTTCTTCTTTATAAATTCGTAGTTACCCCTTTTTGGAAAAGTAGATCCCATAGCACTTTCAAATAATCCTGAACTACCGGTAAGAATAATAGTATTTATCTTATCAGGTCTTTCAATGGCATACAAAAGAGTAATATGTCCTCCCAATGAATTACCAAGGACATTTACTTTATCGTAATTCATTTTCTCAACGAAAGCATCTACATGTTTTACTAAACCCTTTAATCCCAAAGATCTAAGCGGCATCTCATATATGGGGAGCATGGGTACAACTACATTATAGCTGTCCTTATACTTTTCCAGAATACCCTCAAAATTACTCAGAGCTCCAAATAAACCATGAAGTAACATTAAGACTTTATCACCACCTCCGGTTTCGATATAATTGAATTCTCCTTCGCTCTTTATTTCATATTGCATTTGACAAAAAATAAATCAAGGTGTAAAATTATAGTTTTATTTACTTATGCAGCAATAATTTTCAAAAAAAGAACTGATCAGTACCGGTATTACGGTGATTTAATGCTGTACATCAGATAAAAAATAAAAACTACACTAATCAAAAGTAGCGATGCAACTGCTTGATGCACAACTCCCCAGAATACCGGTATGGTACCCCAAGACAATATAACGGTAATAATACCAACCAATACTTGTAGGAAAAGTAAACTACCAAAAATAACAATTGAATTTTTCCACAATTTATCCTCTATTACGAAATAATACTTATAGACCACATAGGCACCAAAAATAAGTAGAATGTATGCTAAAGATCTATGTAAAAATTGAACTAATGCTGTAAAAAATAAATTACTGTCGTAATTGATAAAATTTTCCGCACTCCAGTTATCTCCTTGTAAAATCACAGCCGGAATCATTTCATTGTGCATATCAGGCCATGTAGGATAAAAAAGAGCGGCTCTTGTACCCGACATAATACCGCCCAAAAATATCTGAATTATGAGTAAGCCCAAAAACATAAACCAAGGTGTAGTTGAAGAATTGAATTTGAGTTTTTTAAAACCGGTAGCATCTATTGCCACCCAACTAAGGTAACTAAACAGAGTTAATCCGAGAATTAAGTGTATGGATAATTTATAGGCATTCACCCAAGGTCTGTCAGTCAGACCACTGGCCACCATGATCCAACCAATAGAAGCCACTACCATAGCCAGTAAAACAACACCCAATAGTTTCTTTATGAGGGGTTTATCCAATCTCTTGTTAAATAAGAAAATAATGAAAGGTACCAAAAAAACAAAAAATATTAGCCTAGCCCACAATCGGTGGAGATACTCCCAAAAGTAAATATATTTGAATTCTGACATAGACATTCCTTTGTTTATCTTTTGATATTGAGGAGTTTCCTTGTACAATTCAAATGCATCATCCCATTGCTTTTCACTAAGAGGGGGCAAAGTTCCAGTAACTATTTCCCATTTGGTTATGGATAAACCACTTCCCGTCAATCTGGTAATTCCCCCAATGACTATCTGGAAAAATACCATTATTACACCAATCCATAACCAGAATTTAACAGCAGATGTATACTTCATTTTTTCTTATTTTCATTATCCACAACTCTACTCTTCTATTAATAGTTTTTTTTATAATTTTTAAAAGATAAAGTTATTACTATTAGGAGTGTTGATCTGTTATTAAATAATTTGTTAGTAATTAGGATTATTAGTTTTCTTCATTTTTCGATCATTTTTACACATTGACTAAAATTGATAATCAGCCTTATATAGACTTATCCACAAATATTTCTTTGCTTATTATTGATAAGTTTTTTATTTTTTCATGTTCACAACTGTGGATAAGACGTTAAAAAAGAAATGAAAACAGTTGTAAAAAATATATATAATATTTTTTTTTATATGTATTATATAAATTACTAAGATATCCACAATACTTCTGTAGTTATCCACTTTTTGGTTATTGTTTTCAAATTGCCAATATATATGAGTTTAGTTTAGTTTTGTATCTCGTTAAGCTAATTTAAAGTAAAGATAAGAATGAGAGCAATTATTCAGCGTACTGAACAGGCCAAAATTTTAGTTGAGACTGATGGAGAATTTAGATTAACCGGTGAAATGATGCAGGGTCTGTTGGTATTACTTGGGGTAGAAAAATCAGACACGGAAGAAGATGTGGATTATTTAATTAGAAAAATTAAAGATATGAGGATTTTTAATGATAGTGAAGGGAAAATGAACTTGAGTTTGATAGATATAAATGGGAGTATAGGAATTGTGAGTCAATTTACCTTACATGCTAATACAAAGAAAGGAAATAGGCCGTCTTTTATTAGAGCTGCAGATCCTGTAGAAGCTGAAATATTGTATAAGCAGTTTATAAATAAGATGGAGTTGCTTATTAAAGGCAAAATTATTAGTGGTGTATTTGGTGCTATGATGAAAATAGATTTTATTAATGATGGTCCTGTTACCATTATCATAGATAGTAAACAAAGGGAATTATAAAGTATGGAAATAAAATATGCTCAGACTATAGTAGACAATTGGATTAAGGAGTTCGGTGTTCGTTATTTTGACGAGAAAACCAATACACTTGTTTTGGTGGAAGAAGTTGGGGAATTCGCAAGTCTCATTGCTCGAAAATACGGGGAACAATCTTTTAAAATAGATTTTTCTAAAAAAGAGATTAATGAAAAAATAAAAGAGGAATTAGGAGATATTTTTTTCGTTCTTATTTGCCTTTCTAATCAAATGGGGTATGATCTTGAAGAAATTTTAAAATCTAGTTTAGATAAGAAAACCAAAAGGGATAAAAATAGACATAAACACAATCCAAAGCTAAATAAGGATTAATTATTGTATTAATAGTGGTTAATTAGGGAGTTTTATTTCTTTATTATTCAGTTGTGTTTTACCTTAGCTAAGGCTATTGATTTTTTTTAATGTATACACACTTATCAAAATATGACAAAATTGAGAATGATCTGAAGTTGAAACAACTACAGATTAAAAGCCTTTTGTCTATTACTCAGGCAATTAATGAGAATATTTCTGAAAAAGAATTGTACAACATGTACAACACATTTCTTAGTTGGGATATGGGAGTCGGAAGAATGGCTCT
>RECS01000055.1 GCA_007693915.1 Saprospirales bacterium
AACATAGACTACGATGAAAGGTACCTCTGGGATTAATGTATTTCGCACCTTTGGCGCTTATTTAAATGATCATTATCTGCATAGCCCTGCAGGCTAGGTTAATTATTACCGCACCTTTGGTGCATTTAAACGTGGACTACGATGAAAGCTACAGCCAAACACAATGAGCAAATGACTAAAATGATTTTTGCCACTGTATATCTACATTATGTGAATAAGGTTGAAGGAAAAGGAAGAACAAAAGATGAACTACATCAAGTCATCGAATGGCTTACCGGATATAAGCTTGATCAATTACAGAATCTCATTGAAGAGAAGGTCACCTTTGAAGATTTTTTTAATCGAGCTGAGTTAAACCCAAACGCCGTAAAAATTACTGGCATGATCTGTGGTTACCGGATTGAAGATTTAGAGAATCCTATAACCAGGCAAGTCCGTTATCTTGATAAACTCGTTGATGAATTGGCAAAGGAAAAAAAAATGGATAAAATTTTAAGAACTTAATTATCCGCCTGGGGTATTTGTTTAGCTGAATTTAGGTTGGAGGTGCTTTTGACTTAATAGTTTATATTGAAAAAATAGCCCTACTAAAAGCAGGGCTATTAAAAACAATTGCTATGAAAAATAAACCTCTCGGCTTACATCTTAATGTTTACTGTACAGCTAAAGTAACTTTGATGTCGAACTCATCATGGATAGTTCTGTCTCCTAAATTACTGAAAAAAGTACCAGAACCAAACCTTACATCATAGATCGATCTGTCAATTTTCATTTGTGCAGTTCCCACTTTCATCCCTCCTTTATCTTCTAGAATAGTGTTGAATCGAATCTCGTCTGTAATGTCCTTTACAGTTAAATTAGCAACAATTCTGTAATCACCGGGTTCCCCTCTTGAAATAACTCTTGTGATTTCTAAATGAGCCTCAGGATGTTTCTCAACATCGAAAAAATCATCAGACTTTAGGTGATTCACCAATCTTGCGTTCATGTCTCCAGTTAAGTCTGTGCAGCTGATGGTAGTCATATCAATTACGAACCTTCCGCCGGTTAACATTCCGTCAGAATTGAACTCTAAACCACCGCTTTTGATATCAACGAAACCTTCGTGGTCACCACCTACTTTGTAACCTTTCCACCATATTGAGCTTTCTGACTTGACAACCTGCATGGTTCTTATTTCGTCTGCATTGTCTGAAGCCATTAATAGTCCAAATGACATACAAGCAATTAATGTAAATAGTACTTTTTTCATAATTTTTTTAAAATTTGTTGGTTAAATGTGAATGCAAATATACATGTATATACAATTAATGTATGAGCATTGTTGTGTTAAGTGCCTGTTAATTTCTCATTTTATTTAAAAGGCTATTGGCCATCCTTACCTCATCAAGGCTAAGTGCCGATATTTTTTCAGTTAATTTTTGTTCCAGCTCTTTGGAACATTCTTGCAGAAGTAGTTTTCCCTTTTTTGTGATCACTACATCAGCCCTTCTTCGGTCTTTGTCGTTGATACAGCGATCCACCAATTCTTTTCGATAGAGTTTATCTACTAATCTTGAAGCATTTGATGTTCGGTCCACCATTCTATCTGTTAATGATTTAATGCTTGCGGGTTTAGGTTCTTGACCTTTTAGAATTCGCAAGATATTAAATTGCTGCCAGGAGATATTATAAGGCTTGAGTATATCACTTTTAAAATTCCCTAAATATGAGGCAGTGAACATAATGTTTACGTCAAGCTTAATGTACTCGTTGATAAATTGCTTCTGTTTAATCTCATCTTCAATCTGCATCTTTGTCATTGGTGTCATATCAATTAATGTAGTAACACGTTTTTTATAAAAGTGTTGTTATGTTCGGTTATTTATAGTTTATTAGTTTAAAAAACCTTAAAAGAGATTGATTTTTTAAAGAATGAAAAACAAATAAAATAAGTTAACGCAAAAACTACTAATTGTACATTATGGAATAAGGGAAAATAGCTTGTTGACCCTTGAGACGATGTATGTTTTGGATGTGAGTAAAGTCCCCAAATGTCTTACTTAGTCTTTCTAGGGCTACTTTCTCCAGCGAAACTGATTCTCCCATTAATTCTTCAATTAGACGTGTGAATGGATCCTTTATCTGAGGGTAAGTTCTTATCCTGTAATCTTCAATTTCAGCGAGTGAGGCAGCCATCTCAATAGCATCCTGCAAACTTCCAATGTTATCTACAAGACCAGAGGCCAAGGCATCTTCACCCATCCAAATTCGACCTTGAGCAACTTGATGAATCTGATCATATGTCATATTTCTACTGTCTGCCATTAGTTGCACAAATCTATGGTAAACTGATTCAACTGCATCTTC
Source organism: Saprospirales bacterium (assembly GCA_007693915.1). Taxonomy (GTDB): domain Bacteria; phylum Bacteroidota; class Bacteroidia; order Chitinophagales; family Saprospiraceae; genus PWJY01. The sequence goes on from RECS01000055.1 coordinate 2,350, forward strand.
GTAATATTTATGTTCAAAGTCAGTAAATTCATGAGTTGGGAGGAAGCGAAGGGCATTAGGACCAGTAGCAATAGAGTCAAAATGGAGTGCTAGTTTTTCCTGCATCAATTCACTTGTATTTGGAATCATAAATACGACTCCTATAGAACCAGTTATGGTTTGAGGTTCTGCAAAGATTACGTCAGCCGGAGCAGAAATATAATACCCACCGGATGCAGCGACATCTCCCATCGAAACCACTAGCGGCTTCCCGGTTTCTTTAAGTTTTTCAAGAGCGCGGAATATATTGTCGGAGGCAATTACGCTTCCACCACCTGAGTTCACCCTAAGGACTACTGCATTAATATTATCATTTTCAGCAATTTTAGAGATAGCATTTACATATGGTTGATCAGTAATGATGCCCCCCTGATCATTGCCATCTAAAATCATACCCTCTGCATAAATTACAGCAATTTGATCTGAATCTCGTGACCTTGAGCTACTTCTTGTGCTTCTGAAATAATCTCCAATAGAGACTGTTCTCAAATCTGAATCCCGGTCAACTCCTATGGCATCTTTTATGCGCATTTCAAACTCTCTTTTGCTTTCGATAGCATCCACTAACCCTAATTCTAAAGCGCTGAGGTCATCTCTGGACAATAACTGGTTTGCTATTTCCTTAAGCCTCTCCTCACTAATATTTCTATTTTCTGATATTCTGGCAAGAAACAGATCATATGTCTTAAAAAGGACATCTTGCAACTGCTCCCTGTTTTCATCACTAAAGTTTTTTCTTGAGAAATTTTCACCCGCTCCTTTATATGCACCGGCTGAATAGGTATAAAATTCAATGCCTAGTTTATTGAAAAAATCAGGAAGAAAAGCGGCCATCATTCCAAACCCTCGGAAGTCAACAGCACCAAATCTGTTTAAACTGATGTGGTCAGCTATACTGGCCAGATAATAAGCGCTTTGAGAAAAATTAGTACCGTGGATAAAAATGGGCTTTCCATTATCTGAAGCTTTTTTTAGGCTGTTCATCAACTCATTTGCGGCGGTTACATTTAAGGCCGGCCACTCGAGTGATAGTTTAATGGCAGAAATATTATCGTCTTCAGCGGCATTATTGATCGCGGTGATCATATCTCTGTAACCTAATTTATCTCTTTCAGAAAAATTAAATGAGCCGGTTTGAACATTATTGGTTAATTCCGGTATAACTCCACTTAATTCAACTTTTAACACTGTGTCTTTACGAACTTTTACTGTTGAATCAGGAGAAAAAGAAGCAAAAACAGCAATAAAGAAAATGACTATAAAAAAGGTAAAAAATATAAGGGCTATTGTTATTCCGAGACAGGATGCCAGGGTATTCTTGAGAAACTCTTTCATGGTAATTAATTATTATCAGGTTAAATTAAAATCTTTGGTACAAAGTTAAATTGCTTGTGTTAAGTTTTGATCCTTTTTATACTAAACAACCAATTTAATCGAAAAAGGTATTTTTTTTATGACTAATAAAATGATTTCCTTTGACATATGGTTTAGACATTATCTCCACCAAATATTCGAAATCTTCTTCTTTGTTTGCATAATCTAGACCCTCCCCATCAATAATAACCACAGGAATTTCAGCCATACTTTTAAAGTAATCAAAATAGGCACTTTGAATGCGCTCAAGGTAGGTAGATTTTATGTCTTGCTCATAAGCCCTGTTGCGTTCTGATATGAGTTGGAGTAATTCTTCAGCCGTACGATGTATATAAAAAATAATATCAGGATGGGGTAAGTGCATATGCAATGCTTCAAAAATACGATGGTATAAATTCAGTTCATTGCCTTTGAGGTTTCGGGATGCAAACAATAGGGATTTAATGAAAATATAATCAGAAATATAAAGTCGGTCGGCAAACAATGTAGAATGAACTTCATGTCCCTTTAATTGCTTATATCTTTCGGATAAAAAAAACAATTCTACCTGTAATCCAAACCTTTCCGGGTTTTCGTAAAAGTTTTCTAAAAATGGATTGTCAGTAAATTGTTCCAGTATGAGTTCAGCATCGGTTTGCTTTTGCAAAAGCTTACAAAGAGTGGTTTTTCCTGTGCCGATATTACCCTCAATTGCAATGAAGCGATAAGGGAAACTTATTTTGTTTTCCAACCTTCAAGTTATTTTATACCCTAGCAAATTCTGCTTCTTTGTAAACACCCTTTTTTAGTTTTTCAGCAATACTTTCAAACGCTTCAAGGCTTAGATCGATGTCCTCCTTAGTGTGGACTGCTGTAGGAATTAACCTCAAAAGTATCATGCCTTTTGGTACTACCGGGTAAATTACTATAGAGCAGAAAATACGGTGATTTTCTCTCAGGTCTTTTACCAAATGAGTAGCTTCCTCAACTGACCCCTGCATGTAGATCGGAGTCACACAACTATTGGTATTGCCAATATCCAAACCTCTTTTCTTTAATCCTTCTTGAAGGTAGTTAACATTCAGCCATAGGTTTTCTTTTAGTTCCGGCATTGACTTTAATAACTCCAAGCGCTTTAGATTCCCAAGCACTATTGGCAAGGGAAGAGACTTGGCAAACATTTGTGATCGCATGTTATATTGAAGAAATTGTATTACGTCCTTATTACCCGCAAAAAAAGCACCGATACTCGCCATTGATTTTGCGAAAGTGGCAAAATAAACATCAATTTCACTCTGTATTCCCTGTTCTTCTCCTGCTCCGGCACCTGTTTGCCCAAGTGTTCCAAATCCATGTGCATCATCTACAAATAGGCGAAAGGAATATTTTTTCTTTAACTCCACAATTTCCTTTAAAAGTCCTTGATCACCACGCATCCCAAAAACCCCTTCTGAAATTACAAGAATTCCACCACCTGTTGAATGAGTGATTTTTTGAGCCCTTTGGAGGTTTTTTTCCAAACTCTCCATGTCATTGTGATCAAATGCAAAGCGTTTGCCCATATGTAGACGGACTCCATCCACTATACAGGCATGACTTTCGGAGTCATAGACTATTACGTCATGTCTGTTTACCAAGGCATCAATAGCAGATAGAATCCCCTGGTATCCAAAGTTAACAACATAAGCACTTTCTTTTGAAACAAATTCAGCTAATTGTCTTTCCAATATTTCATGGTATTCAGTATGACCTGACATCATTCTGGCGCCCATAGGGTAAGCCATTCCCCATTCCTTGGTATATTGTGCGTCTGTTTCGCGAATTATGGGATGATTTCCCAGCCCCAGATAATTATTGATACTCCACATAATGACTTCCTTTCCTCTGAATTTCATTCTGCTTCCAAGTTCACCTTCCAGTTTAGGGAAGACAAAATATCCTTCCGCTTTTTCAGCGTATTTACCAAGCGGTCCTTTGTCGTTCTTAAATTTATTGAATATATCCATAATGCAATTTGTTATTATTGTCTTATTTTTTCTTTTTCTGTTGTCAATTGTTGGCTTCCATTGAGAAAACCCATAGCTCGCAACCACTCAGGATCATAGATTTTGGTAAGGTATCTGCTGCCGTGATCAGGAAATAGCACTACCAGAAAATCACCGGGACTAAAATGAGATCTCAATTGCCATAAGGCTGCTAAAACTGCGCCGCTCGAGTATCCTGCCATGATTCCCTCCGTTCTCGCCAAGTACCTTGCAGCCATGGAACTATCGCGATCAGAAACCCGAATAAATTTATCTATGATCTCAAAATTAACATTTGCAGGTATAATGTTTTTACCAACACCTTCGAGTGAAGATGATTTTTTTGGTTCAGAATATGTACCCGTTTCATGGAAATCCTTAAGAATACTGGCTTCTGAATCTACACCATAAATCTGAATATCCGGATTTCGCTCTTTTAAAAATTTACCTGCACCTGACAATGTACCTCCTGTACTTGCTGCTGCAACAAAATGTGTAATTCGTCCTTCCGACTGTTCCCAAACCTCTGGTCCGGTTGTTAAATAATGTGCTTCGGAATTGCCTTTATCATAGTTTTGATTGAGGTAATAGGAGTCGGGAATTTCTTTAGAAAGTTTTAGTGCTCTAGAGTAGTAAGAATCGGGGTGGTTGCCGGGAACAGAACTTGGGCATTTGATCACCTCGGCACCTAAAGCCTTTATCATTTTGATTTTATCTTCTGAGGCTTTATCCTTTACAGTCAAAATGCATTTATAACCTTTCATTGCACTGATCATGGCTACACTAAATCCGGTATTTCCCGATGTCGCCTCAATTATAGTGCTTCCTTTTTTTATTTTCCCATCCATTTCTGCTCTATTGATCATGTGATAGGCTATTCTATCTTTAACAGATTGTCCCGGATTAAAGCTCTCCATTTTGGCATAGACCAGGGTGTTGGATACAGCACTCATCTTCCTTAATTTCACCATAGGAGTCTTTCCAATGAGATCCAGAATATTATCGAATCTATTGAGATGTTTCATTGGATAAATTTTATTAAAAAAAAAATCACTAGAAAAAATCAGGCAATAAAGTAGTTACGCAATTCTTAAACTAATGATGTTAATTACTAAGCAAAAGTAAAAAATACTTTTGACTTAGTTTGAAGTGGGTATTTAATTTAGTGAAGTTATAAATAAAAAAAGGGGTTAATCTAATGATTACCCCTTTGTATTTCTAATTTACAGTTATTAAGGAATAGTCCCTAATATTAAATTTTACTTGTTTGATGCTTTTTTAGCACTTGCACAACATGCTTTTCCCGCACTTGCACTTCTGTTACATTTTTTTGCAGCTTCACCACTTCTATTGCAACTTCTGATTGCTTCAGATGATTGGGCTTCAGTACTTGTCTGAATGGTTTGTGCTGCTTCAGATGGAGAAACATTGATAAATTTCTTTGTTTCGGGATCGAAATTGACAGCTTCAACTTTTTCTTTACCTGATGTGCAACACTTTGATGTTTTGGTGAAAGAAACATTTCCACTTTTCTCACATACATTTGTTGAGACATCGTCTAATTTTGCAGCTACCTGAATAGCCATTGCACGTTGCTCCTCATTAAGTGCTTGAGAAGTACAAGCTGATTTTTCTGCTGAAGCTTTTGCCGAAGCACACTGCTTGGTATTGTTAGCTTTAGCTGCGGCAGCACCGCACTGAGCATAAGTTTGATTTACACCGTAACCTGCGAAAATAATTGCAATTAAAAGTAATTTTTTCATTCTTGATTCTTTTTAGATAAATAATTAAGATTAACAAAGGTAATTAATCAAATAAAATTTAAGATACAATAAGCTATTTTTTATTTTTAAATGTTAGTTTTGCATCCTAAAAATTAAATGATAATTAATATACGTTTGAATAACGCTTTAAGTTTTTAAACCTTACATTTTTTAAACTTTTTTATAAATTTAAACTTTCTACAGTAATAAAAAATAAGTTTTATGGAACAATCAAAAATCACTAGATTATTAATTTTGGGTATTTTTATATTTATAGGTATCGCTATTCTTGGGAATACTACCTTTCTAACTATTGACGCAGGTCACAAAGGGGTGCTCTTTAAGCGTTTTGCAGGCGGTTTAGATAAGGAAAATACCTTTAGTCAAGGATTCCATGTAGTTATGCCATGGAACACTATGCACATTTACGATGTGAGGTTGAATGAAGCCTATGAGGTAATGGAAGTATTATCTCGAAATGGTTTGACCATTAGAGTTGATATGTCTTACAGATTCAGACCCGTTCAAGAAAGAATAGGGCATTTGCACGACAATGTTGGTGTAGATTTTCATCGACGTATTATTATTCCCGAGTTGAGATCAGCCACAAGAGAGGTAATTGGTAAGTACAACCCGGAGGAATTGTATTCGACTCAGCGCGAAGCCATTCAAACTGAAATTTATGAAAGGACTCGAGATGCTTGTGCAAGGAATGATATTATTATAGATGCTGTTTTAATTAGAGAAGTTGAGTTACCGATGTCCCTACAGGAGGCTATTGAAAGAAAACTGAGAGAGGAACAGGCTGCTTTGGAGTATGAGTTTAGATTAGAGCGAGAACGCCAAGAAGCAGAAAGGAGGATAATTGAGGCTAATGCATTGGCTGAGGCTAATCGACTAGTTAGTGCAAGTTTGAATGACAACATCCTCAGAAACAAAGGGATTGATGCCACCATTAGACTAGCTAATTCCGAAAATACAAAAGTTATTGTTGTTGGTGGCGGTGGGGACGGTCTTCCTTTAATTCTTGGGGGCAATTAAGAGGTAGGAAAAGACAATACAAATACAATACAAATAAGGGGATGTTTCATCCCCTTATTTTTTTGAACAAAAAAAAAATAATTTTCCCATTTATACATACAAAATATTGCATATGACATTATCTTTGCACCGCTTTTTGAAAAGCCTAAAATTAATTTAAAAAAAACTTATGCTAATAATTGACGTAAAAGATGGGGAATCCATTGACAGAGCACTAAAAAAATACAAGAGAAAATTCGAGCGTTCAGGAGTTCTCAAAGAATTGAGAAGACGCAAGCACTTTACTAAGCCATCAGTTGCTCGCAGAAATGAAGTTTTAAAAGCTGCATACCGCGAGAAAATGTTTGGTGGTAAGTCTTAGTCTTAATTAAGAATACTTAAGCTTACCATTACATCGTTTCAATAATCCAGCATGGATTATTTAAAATCTTTTGAAAATTATCTTCAATTTGAAAGACGTGTGTCCCCACACACGATCATAGCCTATTTGTCTGATGTTTTACAATTCGCTGAATTTTTAGCTGAATGCGATAAAACCTTTCCGGAAGAAGTAGAAACTGCCGATATCAGGAATTGGTTGTCAGAACTTGTACTCAGAGAAAACAGCCCCGTCACCGTTAATCGTAAAATCTCCTGCCTTAGAAGTTTTTTTAGGTTTCTATCCATTCGTCATGCTTATAAGAAAGATCCTGCTCGATATGTTAAGGGATTGAAAAAAGGACAAAAGTCACCCCTGGCGATAAAGGAATCTGAACTGAGTCAATTGTTTGAAACACTCCAACTTTCAGGGGCTGAGAATTTTATAGAATACAGAACGTATATCGTTTTTGAATTGCTTTACTCATTGGGATTAAGGAGGTCTGAATTAATTGAATTGAAGGAAGATGATATTGATTTTGGAAGATTGACTGTAAGAGTAAAAGGAAAAGGGAGCATAGTACGGGAGCTTCCCATCAGGGAGGAATTGGCGAAATCCATACAGTCTTTCATAGAAGCAAAAAAAGAAGAGTTTCCAGAAAACAACTTACCATATTTAATACTTACTAATAAAGGTAAGAAGAGTTACGATAAAATGATTTATCTTTTGATTCGGAATTATTTAGATAAAATGGGGATAACACTTCAAAGAAAAAGTCCACATGTATTGCGACATTCTTTTGCTACTCATTTGACAGACAGGGGTGCATCTTTATCGGCAGTGAGAGACCTATTGGGTCATTCAAATCTAGCTTCAACCCAGGTTTATCTTCACAACAGTAATAGAAAATTAAAGGAAGTACATAAGAATTGTCTTCCCAGATAAAATTGTTAACTATAAAAATTAAATTATGAATATTAAAACTGAAAGTATTCACTTCACTGTTGATCAAAAGTTGATTGATTACATAGAGAAAAAAGTTGGAAAGTTGGAACAGTTTTTTGATAAAATAATTGATGCCAAAGTAATTTTGAGCCTTGAAAATAGTGGACAAATTAAAGATAAAATAGTTGAGATTAAACTCAATGTCCCAGGAGATACCTTATTTATCAGTGAATCGAGTAAAACTTTTGAGGGTGCTATAGATGCTGGAGTTGCTGTAATGAAACGTCAACTCCTTAAATATAAAGATGGCTTGAGGAACAGATAATTGTTTTGTGATGAGAACAAAATTGAATTTAACAGGTAATTTTGTGGAGTTGACTTTTCTCGCATTAACATATCTCATTTTTTTTCCAACAAAACATATTGAATAACAGCGACTTAAGGTAATCGGAAAAGTATTTTTCAAAAAAAAATCGCAAAAGACTTGTTGTATTTTTATATTGTTTTATCTTTGCATTCGCTTTTGAAAAGGGAGCTCAGTTCTTTGGAAAAATGAAATTATTATTACCGAATTAATTTTAAAAGCCGATGTAGCTCAGTTGGTAGAGCAGCTGATTTGTAATCAGCTGGTCGGGGGTTCAAGTCCCTCCATCGGCTCTTTTTAATTTATCGGGGGTGCGCCGGAGTTGGAGAGCCGGGCCAGACTGTAAATCTGGTGACTACGTC
>RECS01000053.1 GCA_007693915.1 Saprospirales bacterium
CACTGAACTACTCCTTACCTCACCTCGTGCTATTGCTCCGACAAGCCCACCGATGTGTCCCTCAGCATTCATTGTTATTTCAGCTGTACTGTTATGAATAATTAAAGAGTCTCCTTGACCTGCAAGCCCACCGCTGAAATTTCCCAGATTAAAATCACCTGATATATTGACTGAATCAATCAAAGTAGCATTACCCTGAAGGTTATTTCCCAATAATCCGCCACTCCAATAAGCAGAAGAAATTGACACATCAGTCAGGTTCATATTGATAAAAGTAGCATTTTGAGTACATCCGAACAATCCACTTGGAATACTGTCTGAGCGATTGATGAATAAGCCGGAGATTTCAAAGTTATTCCCATTAAAAGATCCTGTAAATGTTTCTCCTTCTAGATCATTATTACAATTTCCAATAGGGTTCCATCCTATGCCCTCCTGAAAATCGAGGGTGTCCAGTGAGATATCATTAATTTGTAAAAAGTTAGCATCTAAATGCAAACGTACATTGTCCAGATGGACAGCATTGGCGACTAAATAAGGGTCAGACTCAGTTCCGGTACCTCCTGCAAAGTCATTGGCGACAACAGTAATGGGAAGATAAAATGCAATTGTAAAGATAAAGAGTGGTAGAAATTTTTTCATGATTTTATTTTTGGATCCTAAAGATAAAAAAATCTTAAGAAAAACCAAAAAATAATATCTTTTGAGGGAATAAATGACACAAATTTGTGCAATTAGAAAGGAGAAAATCGAAATGGATACATACCTACTAATAATTAAAAAGGAAGGTTTTTCAAATCAACATTCCCACCTGAAATTAAAATCCCTATTTTGCGATTTTGGAACAAATCTTTTTGCTGAAGGACGCCTGCTAAAGCAACTGCAGAGGAAGGTTCAACCACTAACTTCATCCTTTCCCATATCAGTTTCATTGCTTCTATGATTTCGGCTTCGGTTACGGTAATGATGCGTTCTATATTTTTTTTAATGATAGGAAAATTCAAATCACCAAGATGAGTTTTCAGGCCATCAGCAATAGTATTGGTTGAGGTGTTGTACTCAATTTTTCCGGATAATAATGAACGGTAAGCATCATCTACGTTTTCTGGTTCTACTCCTATTACTTTACAGTTGTAGCCCAGATGTCCAGCTGCAAGGCAGGCTCCTGCAATAAGTCCGCCTCCACCTACCGGACCCACTATGTAGTCGAGATTCGGCACTTGTTCCAGGAGCTCGATGCTTGTGGTCGCCTGTCCCAAAATCACGTTATAGTCATTAGAAGGGTGGATAAAAGTAGCGCCCGTTTTTTGTTGTATTTTTTCAGCTGTTTTCTCTCTGTCAGAAATATCCGGACCTGATTCAATGATAATTCCACCATATGTTTTAACCGCTTGTTTTTTTACTATAGGTGCATTTTCCGGCATGACAATGTATGCTTTAATTTCCAGACTTTTTGCAGCCAAAGCAAGAGCCTGAGCAAAGTTGCCGGATGAATGGGTTACTACGCCTTTACTTTTTTTATCGTCCTCAAGAAGCATCATGGCATTCAATGCACCCCTCATTTTATAAGCACCGGCGCGCTGAAAATTTTCGCATTTGAAAAAGAGTTTTCCATCACAGAGCAAATCTATTTGTGTGGAAGTATAGATTGGTGTATGGTGGATAAATGGTTTTATCCGTTCATGGGATTCAAGTAACTCACGGTGGATATCAGCAGTTTTTTTCATAAAAAAGGCTAAAAGACTTGGAGTAGCATATATCCACTCATGGCAATCATCAGACCATCTTCAATTATGGTAACCGTACTCATGGGAAGCTTGAAAACAGAACCCAGGCAAGCACACTGAATTCTTTTTTTATCCAGAACCGTTTGCAACACTCCTATTATACTAACAGACATAACCACAAAGGTTACAGCATAAGTAATTAGCGGTTGGAAAAATAGAATAAAAGCAAGGCCAAGTGCCAGCTCTGTGAATGCATAAATATAACCCCATGCAGGGAATCTGCGAGCAATCACATCGTACATACGGTAGCTTTCGGCAAAGCCTTTCAGATCCAGCATTTTAAAGAAAGAAAAGATCAGAAAAAATCCACCCATAAAGTAATGCATCCAGTTCATGAGGTCAAAAGATCCAGAATGAAATTGTAACAATAAGGTAGTACCGAGAAGGTAAAAGAAAATGAGCAAGATGGGTTTATAGGTTTCTAACCAACTTCTATGGTCTTCTAAACCAGATTCGTGAATGTGATTGTTTTCATGTGTACCTATTGAATACTTATCTCCAAGTGGTTGAAGGGCAGTTCTCAATTCTTTTAACCCTATTTCTCGGTCAGCCTTAATTTGTGCTGTATCATTTTCATGAGATAATACAACTTCACTTACTCCCTGAACTGAAAGTAATTTTTCTTTTACTTTAGCTTCACAACTTGTGCAGGTCATTCCTTTGAGTTGATATTCTTTTTCCATTTTTTTAACTACTTTTTACTTTACCTAAAGTGGAGAATGACAAAATGTTCAAAGAAAAAAAATAACTAACTAAAGGAATTGCTTTGTACGAACATTCATTTAACCTTTCCTTATTGAACTCCCCTTCTTTCTTTGTCCCTATCAATCATGGTGTCAATCTGGAATGTTTTCAAGTTTTTAGCGATGATTTTCCTATCGGGATTAATTACATATATTTCTGGGGTTATATCCACGTAATATTTTTTATAGAAGGCTCTGTTAGTTGGGTCATATACATTGATAAAGTTACCCATATTGGTTCTACGGAGATATTGTGTCCACTCATCATAATCAGTGTCTAAAACGATGGTGTAAACATCTGCTAAATCCCGATTGTTATTGTGCCATTCTACAAGCAACGGTGTTTCTTTCATACAATGTTCGCAGGTGGGGTTAAAAATGTAAATAACAATATAATCCTTATCACTATCTAAGAGTGTTCTGGGCACACCATCCGGATCATTGGCCGTAACATTGGGGGCCTGATTGCCAACAAGACTTGCCTCCATTTCTGATGCCCTCATTTGCAGTCCATCAATATTTGCGGGGTCCGACCAGAAAGCTCTTTCATGAGTGAAGTAGTTTTGGATCATATGAACAAAAACTGCTTCAGGATCCATAATAGTGGTATTTCTTGCATCAAAATTATTGGTGATCCAATTAGCAAAGAACTGGTAATATTCAGGATGGTCGAGTGTCCGATCTATTAGTAAGCTGGCGTATTTGTTAATGGAGTCAGCATTTTGGGGGACTAATTCATCCATATAGCGCCTTGTCATATTGATGATTACAGGTGTATTGAGCAGTCTGTCGTCACTGAAGTCAATATTGTTCCAGAATTCATTTCTGAAATGATAAGCTTGTTTTCTTAAATTAGGAGTGCCATCTTCGTTAACTAAATCTCGTCTTAATTCTGGATTTTGACCTCCAACTTTGAATTTTGCATACAGAGAATTAGGGTAATAATTGGTGAGAGATAAAATCACAGCCCTCCTTTGGGCTGCTAATTTATCGCGCTCTCTTTCTTGTTTTAACCTGTCCTCGGATCCTTCTTCTAAAGAATTAATAATTCTATTTACACTGTCAATCTGACTTCTGTTTTTTGACTCGTATTGTGCTATGGCAAAATTGAGTTGGTTCTCCTGATTAGGGGTGAGAACCTGCATTTCTTCAACAAGTCTTCCTCTTCGCGTTTTTAGCTCAAGATCCATTTGCCCTTCTACTAGTGAAATTTGAAAACCGGTATTATTTGGCAATGCTACAATATAGATGCCTTCGCGGAATGGTTCATCATTTTCAAAAACAAACCTACCATTTCCATCGACTGTAGCAGATGCTGCACGGTATCTTTGTTCCCCAAAGTGACCAATTAGGCTAGCTTCTCCACCATCAGTAAATCCCTCTACATGCACACTTATCCTGACGCGATTTGAATGAGTTGTTTCAAGTCCCTTGGGTATATATTGTGATGGATCAAAATCTCCTATTAATTCTTTATCGAATATGGTCGGAGAAGCTTGAACTGAAGCATTATTACTTTCATTTTCAGAAGTGGCAGACCCTTCGCTACCGCAAGCAGAAAAAAACAAACCCAGTAATAAAGTAAAAATGATACTCATAATTGAATAAGTTTTAATATTTAAGGATTTAATGAACATTTTTCGCAGTTTTATTTTAAATCATTTTTTTAGTCAACATACTTTACAACTGATAATGCCAATTGTTGAGAGTATATCTAACAATTTAGATACGCTTAGAAAAAGCTTTTATTATCATATTGTTACAATATGACCGCAAAGATAATGATTAAAATAAAAAAGCTGTAGGTTGTTGTCTCAACCTATCGATCCGTTTTTTCAGTGGATCAACGAAAATCAACCACCCAAAAGGTAATTTTAATGATAATTTTAGTCATTACAAATTATATAGGCTCTTGGCCTCCTCTTCCTTAAACTTCTGAACTACATCTAATGCATCGGGAATAACATCACTACAAATGACGATAAGTGCATCTTTCTCTGCTCCTTTAATCGCTTTGGTGACTGCTTCTTTTTCACTGGGTATTACAGTAGTTTTTTTATCGGGATCATACATTTTTATTCCTTTTTCAAGCAGACCAATGATTTCCATGTCAGTTTTCCCGCGCAAGTGCTTATCCTGTCTGATGATAATTTCATCAAACATCTCTGCAGCAATTCGTCCGAGTTCTATGGTATCCTCATCTCTTCTGTCTCCGACTCCTGCTATGATACCCACTTTAACGGAAGCTTCGATATTTTCGATAAACTCTTTTAATGCCAACATTCCGGCCGGATTATGAGCGTAGTCCAGCAATACCTGGAAATTTTTAAACTGAAAAAGGTTAAGTCTTCCGGGAGTTTGTGCAGGTGAAGGAATGAATGTCTCCAGAGCTACTCTTATTTCGTCAATGGTAAATCCTCTGGTGTAGGCAGTAATGACAGCCGGTAGGATATTTTGGATCATAAAAGTCGCTTTACCTCCAAAGGTCAGTGGAACATTTACGGCTTTAACCACTCTAAGTTTCCACTCTCCTCGGCAAATGGTTATAAAGCCATTTTCGAAAACTGCAGATATCCCCCCCAATTTCTTCATGGCCTTGATTCTTGGGTTTTCTTCATCCATAGAGAATAAGGCGACATTGCAGTTAACACTTCTTCTCATTTCATAGACCAGATCGTCATCTGCATTGAGTATTGCGTATCCCTCAGGCAGAACAGTCTCCGGTATCACTCCTTTCACTCTAGCCAACTGTTCCAATGTGTGGATACCCTTAAGTCCGAGATGATCAGCTGCTATATTCGTCACTATTCCTACATCACAGTAGTGAAATCCCAATCCGGCACGAAGAAGGCCTCCTCTTGCACATTCCAGAACTGCAAAGTTCACTGTGGGATCCTTAAGGACAAATTCGGAACTTGCCGGACCGGTACAATCTCCCTTCATCAACATTCTGTTTTGAATATAGACCCCATCACTAGTGGTAAATCCCACCTTAAAACCTTTCATCTGAGCCATATGGGCTATGAGTCTGGTGGTAGTTGTTTTCCCATTAGTGCCCGTTACTGCAATAATGGGAATTCGCGCTGTAGTTCCGGGCGGAAAGAGTTTATCCATTACAGGAGCAGCTACGTTTCTGGGAAGACCCGTGGTAGGCGCAAGGTGCATTCGGAATCCTGGTCCGGCATTTACCTCAAGTACAGCACCGCCTGTCTCTTCCAATGGCTTACTGATGTCCGTCGTCATGATGTCTATCCCGCAAATATCCAAATCTATAATTTTTGAAATTCGCTCCGCCATAAATTTATTAGCAGGGTGTACAATGTCTGTTACATCTTCAGCAGTTCCTCCAGTGCTTAAATTAGCAGTATCTTTAAGTATTAGTTTTTCTCCTTCCGAAAGAACGGTATCCAGAGCATATCCTTTTTGGCGAATGATGCCCAGAGTTAGTTCGTTTATTGTGATTTGCGTCAATTCTTTTTCGTGTCCATAGCCTCTTCTGGGGTCGCTGTTGACCAGATCGATCAATTCTTGAATAGTTGATTTTCCATTCCCGATAACATGAGCAGGAGTTCTTTTTGCCGCTGCAACCAATTCGTGATTGATGACCAACAAGCGAAAATCTTCTCCATGAATATATTTCTCAACAATGACTGAACTAGATACTTTTTTGGCATTCCTGAAACCTTCCAAAGCATCCTCCATGTTATTGATGTTCACCGTAATACCTCTTCCGTGATTACCACTGATGGGTTTAGTTACCAAGGGAAATCCTACGTATTTCACCGTACTTTCCAAGCTGCTTTCCCTTCTGATTATTTCTCCTTTGGGTACAGGTATTTCTGCCTGCTCCAATAGGAATTTGGTATCTTCTTTATCACAAGCTATTTCAACTCCTATGTTGCTGGTTTCACTGGTCACCGTGGCCTGAATTCGTTTTTGGTTAGCACCATAACCCAACTGACAAAGTGAGTATTTATTCAGTCTGATCCACGGGATACCCCTGGCAACTGCTTCTTCTATAATAGATCCCGTGCTTGGACCCAGTCTGAAATCCTCTCTTAACTCCCTCATTTTTTGAATGTCGTCAGACAATTCATAATCTTCACCGCTTATCAAAGCTTCACATATTTTTACAGAAGCTTTGGCTGCATACCTGCCTACTTCTTCTTCCATATAGGCAAAAACCACATTATAAACCCCTTTTTCTCCATAAGACCTTGTACGCCCGAAGCCGACATCCATCCCTGCAAGGGTTTGTATCTCTAAAGCTATGTGTTCAATAACGTGTCCCATCCAGGTACCTTCATCAACTCTTTGGAAAAAACCACCCGCAGTCCCAACAGAACAACGGTGTTCGTACATGGAAGGGAACATTTTTTCTAATCTCTCCCTAAATCCGGGTATCAAATTTGATGGCTTTTCTTCCATGTCCTCTAAATCAAGGACCATTACAATAAGTTTGTGTCTTCTGATCGACCAGTAATTGGGACCTCTCATTGCATTTATCGACAGTATTTTCATCGAATATGATTTTGTAGTTACAGAAAATAAGGGAGTATTTAACTGAATATCAATCAAGTTTGTACAACAATGCGAAATTGCTATGGAACAGAAAGCTATTCTTTAGCAAGGTAATTTTTATTTTAAAATTACCATTAACTTTGCGCGAAATTTTTAATGGACAAATGAATAAATCAAACATCAAAGGAACCCTAATCCCCATTGGCGGAAATGAAGATAAAGGAGATGAGGAAAATGATTTTAATAAGTTAGACTTTATTGAGGAGGGAATTCTCGCTCATGTGGTTCGAAAATGTGGAGGAAAAAGTGCTCATATAGCAGTGGTTACAGCAGCTTCTGGCATACCTCATAAAGTTGGGGAAAACTATCTACAGGCGTTTGATACCCTGGGTTGTGATAACATTAGTTTAATACATATCTCCGGCAGAAAAGATACAGATTCCAAAAAGAATCTGAAAATTATTTCTGAGGTAGATGGAGTTATGTTTTCGGGTGGTGACCAGTCAAAAATCACTGCAAAGATTGCAGGAACACAATTTCATCAAATTATAGCAGAAAGGTACAGAAATGAGGAATTTGTAATAGCGGGAACCAGTGCAGGCGCTATGGCAATGTCAGAAGAAATGATAGCCGGAGGCAGCAGCAGAGAATCTTTTATCAAGGGTGCTGTCATCATGGATAAAGGCCTAAACCTCATCAGTGATTTAATGATTGATACCCATTTTATCAGGAGGGGGAGATTTGGAAGGCTTGCCGAGTCTGTGGCTAAATTTCCGGGGAAAATCGGGATAGGATTAGCTGAAGATACCGGTCTTATTGTGAAGGAGGGAAAAAAGTTTGTGGTTATAGGCTCGGGTATGATCATTGTTTTTGATGGTAGGAATCTGATGCACAACAATGAGCAGATATTAAAACAAGGCACTCCCATGACGATGACCAATCTGGTAGTTCACGTTCTTTCCAATGGGGACAGTTACCATATTCAGGATGGAAAAGTGGACGTTTTACCGGTGTCTTCACCCTTTATTTGATAATTTATCAAAAATTAGTAAGCTGCACATGCGAGTTAAGTAAAGAGTAGCGTGTCCGATAAGTCAAAGTTTTTTCTAAGCGAAAAAACAAATAATAAACACTGGCATCAGAATACCTTCAAGCGCAGTCGATAGATTATTACTGCCGTAAGCAAAAATACTGCAGTTGCTATCAGGCCTTCCATAATTTGACCATAAATCCAGAAGCCAGTGCCAAACAGGGCTGCATAGACCATAAATACTCCTGCGAACATGGCTGTTAATTCTTTAGAAAAATCGGAACTGGGGTAGTCTTCAGCACTGATGTCATTTCTTTGAAGTACCTTTTTGAAGCCAAACAGATGTGGTCTGACTTTTTGAATAAAATTGACCAGAATCTCGTCCTTCTCCGGAGGGGTTAAGAAGGTCACCAGTATCCAGCCCGCCGTGGTAATGCCAATTCCCAACAACAGTCGATAGTGACCTTCCAATTCACTCCAATAGGTAAAGTTATCCGGTAAAATTTTGTACAATAGAAGTGCGACGACAAAAGAAATTAGCATTGCCGCTATTTCACTTGCCGCATTGATTCTCCACCAAAACCACCTCAATATGAAAAGCAAACCCGTTCCCGCTCCGATGAGCAGAATGAGATTAAATACTTCAAGAGCATTTTCTAGAGTAAGCGCAAATAGGGCTGCCACAACCATAATGACCAAGGTAAAAATTCTACCCATAGCGACCAACTCTTTTTCTGAAGCTTCAGGTCGGATAAAACGTTGATAAAAATCATGAACGGCATAACTTGCTCCCCAATTCAGGTGAGTAGAAAGGGTGGACATAAGGGCAGCAATCAATGAGGCCAGCACCAAACCCAAAAGACCTGCCGGCAGATAGGTGAGCATGGCGGGATAGGCCATGTCGTCATTGATTACTGATTCAGGTACATCCGGAAAGGCAGTTCTCAGGGCATCGAGATCCGGAAAGATAATGAGGGAAGCCAGTGCTATCAATATCCAGGGCCAGGGACGGATACCGTAATGAGCGATATTAAATAGCAGTGCCGCTCTGCCTGCATGAGATTCATTTTTAGCAGACAACATCCGCTGAGCAATATACCCGCCGCCACCCGGTTCAGCACCGGGATACCAAACTGCCCACCATTGAACAGCAAGGGGAATGATCAAAAGGGCTATCCAGGCTTCCTTATCGCTAAAGTCGGGCAGTAGATTGAGTTTTCCTTCCAATTCAGGCCTTTCCAATAGGGCATTCAGACCTCCTATTTCCGGTAACCCCAGAATGTAAATTGCCGCAAGAACAGAACCTGTAAGAGCGATAGCGAACTGAAAAAGATCGGTAATGATTACTGATCTTAAACCACCCAACACGGTGTAAATCAGGGTAATTATGGAGACTATAACAACAGTCTCCACAGGCCCCAGTCCCAACATTGAGGAACTTATTTTGATCCCTGCAAGCAAAACGGAGGCCAGTATAAGTATGTTGAAAATGATCCCCAGATAAACAGCTCTGAAAGCACGCAGAAAAGCGGCTCCCTTGCCCCCATATCGCAATTCATAGAATTCCAGGTCGGTAGAAATTCCCGACCTTCTCCACAATTTAGCATAAACAAAAACAGTCAACATGCCGGTCAGCAGGAATGCCCACCAGACCCAGTTGCCTGAAACTCCGTTTTTCCTGACAATATCCGCAACCAGATTGGGCGTATCAGCGGAAAAGGTGGTAGCTACCATGGATATCCCCAAAAGCCACCAGGGCATATTCCTGCCCGACAGGAAATACTCGTTAAAACCTTTCCCCGCCTTTTTAGCAGTTATTAGTCCAATAAAAATAGTCAGGAGAAAAAATGCTCCTATGATAATTAAATCTAAAGTGCCCAGTCCCATTTGTAAATATTTGGGCAAAAATAGGGAAAATTAGTTTCTAAGTTCTAATGGGTTCTTTAAATCAAAAACAACCTCAAAACGAAGTTCGCCCTCCTGATACAGTCGATAGTAATATTTTCTTTCTACCATATCGAATTCCTTAGACCATGTGTTAATAATTCTGATCGCTCGGTTCTCAATTGTTTTTTCATCTGCCGGGAAGTATTGTGTATAGATTGTTCCCCGCTCATCTGCATATCCTCCATAAAAATTAGCTTCATGTTCAGTGCCATCTTCATATCTGTGGTCGTGGCTGAGGTGCAAAGCTCCATTTTTCTTCTGAACTATCCAGGTGCGGGAGTGGTCTTCTCCTACATGAAAGGGGATGCGCACTTCATTTTCTGTACAACTCTCCAGGATCATCACCAATCGCATGTTTTCAAACAAAGCCCCGCTAGCAAGCTTATTAATGGTCGCTTTTCCTTCATAAGCATAGCCGCAGAATTGCTGATAATTCTCAAGGAATTGATCTTGTACCGCTACCTGATTTTTGCAGGCAGTGAGTAGGAGAAGGAGGGAGAGGAGGAGGGTTAGGTGGGGCAT
>RECS01000066.1 GCA_007693915.1 Saprospirales bacterium
AACCAACCAGATTTGGTGGTGACGGATTTGCAGGTACCATTAATGGAGCTAGATTGCCATGGAATTTTTATCTGGATGCGAGAATTGACAGAAGTTTCCAGTTTACAACAAGCAGAGCTGATTCTGATGCTCCAGGCAGAACCTTTTTCTTAAATGTTTACTTGAGAGTTCAGAACGTATTAGATACCCGAAATGTACTTGGTGTTTATTCATTTAGTGGATCGCCTGATGATTCAGGATGGTTGGCAAGTTCATTTGGACAGGATAATATTAGGTCCTTACGAAGGGCTAGAGAAGGTATTGTGCCTGCCGGAGAAGAAGAATTGGCATTCCTTGATCAATACAGCGCTGCAGCTTTACAATCATCCTTTTTTGCGCTACCAAGAAGAGTTTATTTAGGAGCAATATTTGAATTTTAATATAGATTTCGCATAGTACCACAATACAATTATCATGAAAAAACTAATTTTTACTTTTATTCTTTTTCTTTCATTTGGTTTGATGAATGAAGTTTTGGCATACATACCGCCGGATTTAGAGGAAAAAAGAGAACAGTTAATCGAACAAAGGGCTAATCTCAGATCGGATTGTGCTGAAGCTACCGCTGAGAGGGATTTAAATATCAATAATGTACGCGCCCGATTGATGACAGGTGGTGACCTTTGGTGGGATTTATCTAATGCCAGATATGTCGTCCCCAATGTTAGAGCTCCTCAACCCGAAGTGTCGGCAATTTTTGCCGGTGCCGTATGGGTCGGAGGATTCGATGACGAAGGAAACCTTAAATTAGCAGGTCAGACTTATCGTACCCAAGGTCGCACTGATTGGTGGCCCGGACCATTAACTCCCGGTGAAGGCTCGACCTTTGCTGAACGATGTGAAGAGTGGGATAGAATGTTCCGTGTTACTTCTGAGGATATTCGCGAACACAAAAGAAATATTGCTACTTATATTTTCAATGATATGGAATATCCTCCTGAACTGATTCCTGATAATATTAAGTATTGGCCTGCTTTGGGCAACCCGTTTTGGAATGAAAGATTTGACTTTGAACTTCCTTTCAACGACCAAGGTTTAGGTAACTTTTTTGACTTTGAAGAAAATGGGATTTATGACCCCTCTCAGGGTGATTTTCCCTTTCTGGATATCAGGGGTTGTGATAAGCAATTTGATGACAGAGTGCCGGATGAGATGTTTTTCTATATCTATAATGATGCAGGTGGTATCCACCTTAATTCAGGCGGTGATGTGATCCGTATGGAAGTGCAAGTTCAAGCTTTTGCCTATGCTACGCAAGATGAGATCAATAATATGACCTTCTACAGGCACAAACTTATCAACCGTGCACCAACTCCCATTGACAGTACTTATTTTTCAATGTGGATTGATCCCGATTTAGGTTGTCCTTTTGATGATTATATCGGAGCTGATAGTTCTTTGGAGTTTATGTACACTTATAATCAAACCGCTGTGGATGGTCAAAGTCCGGGTTCATGTGATTGTGGGTCTATTCCAACTTATTGCCGCAATATACCTGCTCTTGGTGTGGATTACTTCAGGGGGCCAATTGATCTTGAGACAGGAGAGGAGATTGGAATGAGTTCATTTATGTATTACAACAATCGCGGTGGATTTGATGGACCCTTAGCGACAACTGATCCCACTAATGCCACTGAATACTATCGCTATTTAACTGCACACTGGAGAGATGGCAGACCATTAACATTTGGAGGTGATGGATATAGAACAACAGGTGGTGTTCCGATTGAGTTTGCATTCTCTGATCCGCCAAATGATCCGAATGGTTGGTCTATGTGTTCAGAGGGTTTGGAGGTAGGTGACAGAAGAACACTTCAGACTTCAGGTCCATTCCGCTTGTTCCCAGGTGCTGTTAATGAATTGATTATTGGTGTGGTATGGGTACCAGACATTCCTCACCCTTGTCCTGACCTGACACGTCTTTTTAATGCTGATAGAACAGCTCAGGCACTTTTTGATAACTGTTTCATTTTCCCAGAAGGTCCTGATGCACCTGATATGTTCCCTATTGAGTTAGATCGTGAAGTGATTTTTACTTTAGTTAATGATACCTTGACCTCCAATAACGCATTCCTTCGATATGAAGAAAAGGGGTTAAGAATACCGGATGACGAACCTGATTCACTTTATGTTTTTGAAGGGTATCAAGTATTTCAGCTTAAAAATGCTACCGTCGAACCGACAAGAGAGAGTTTTGAAGACATGAGTCGAGCCAGATTGGTATTTCAGACAGATATACAAAATGAGGTTACCACAATTTACAATTGGGAACCGATTAACGACCCTTTTTCTGCCGACCAGATTTTTATTCCAAAAAGAATGGTTGCCGGAAGTAATACTGGTTTGCGTCACAGCTTTAGAGTTACTGAAGACTTATTCGCAGATGGAGATAGGAGCTTGATCAATCACAAAAAGTACTATTATGCGGTTGTTGCATACGGTCATAATAATTTTGAGGAGTTTTCATGGAGAGAGCCTGAATCTGGTCAGGAGGCACCTTATCTTGAGGGTAATGCAAATGTAAGAGTATATACAGTTGTGCCACGTCCAACTGTTTACAAGAACTTGAATGCTGCATATGGAGACGGTGTTCCGATTACCAGACTTGCCGGTTTTGGTACAGGTAACAACTTCCTAGACCTCGAGGATGGTCTGCGTGAAGCTATTGTTGATGGTACCTTCGATGGTGAGTTGCGTTATGCTGATGGAGCCGGGCCAATAGATATTCAAATTTATAATCCATTGGATGTTGTAGATGGTGAATACGAATTGAGATTTACTGATGGCAATCCCGATTCCGACATACTTGAGGCTGATGCCACCTGGGAGGTGATTAACTTGAATACAGGTGAGGTTGTTGCATCTCAAACCTCTGTCGAACTACTCAATGAAGAATTAATTGGGAAATTTGGATTTTCTGTAACAATTGGTCAAGTGCCAGCTGTAGCTTCTCAACCATTCTTAATTGAAAACAATGGATTTTTGGGAGGCATCATTGAGTATAAGGATCCTTTAGGTCCAAATTGGTTGAATTTTGTTCCCGATCTGCCACCCGGAGGAGATGATGATTTGAGCTCTTGGTTAGATTATATCAAAACAGAACTTGATAATGACGATTTTGCCCTTGATCCCAATAGATCATTCGTCACTAATAATGAAACAGGCTTCTACCCGTATTGCTTAATGGATAGTCGTCCAGGCAATATGCCTATGATCTCCGCTGCTTGGATTAATGATGCTAACGTCGGTGCCTGTGGATCTGGTTTTGGTTTAACTAATTTAGATAATGTGGACATCGTATTTACGTCCGATAAGAGTAAATGGAGTCGATCTGTGATAGTCGAAGCCAATACGAGTATTAATTCAGGGGCGATAAACTTTAGAGGATTATCTCAGTTTAGCTTAATACCTAGACCGGCTGCCTCTAAAGAGGCAGGTCCGGATGGTCTTCCTTTGGACGATCCCAACTTACCTAATGGTTTTGGTTGGTTCCCGGGTTATGCCATTGATGTTGAAACGGGGAAAAGATTAAATATTTTCTTCTCTGAAAATACCATTTTCAGTCCGAATAATACTGCTATGGCTGGGGTAGATGAATCCTTACTCGTCGGTGATGATAGAATGTGGAATCCAACTGCTACTTTATTAGAATTTGAAGAAAATTTACCTGGAAACTCAGAGTGGCACGTTGGTGGTCATCACTTTATTTATGTGACTGATCAAGCATACGATGGTTGTCAGGAAATCCACAATATTCTTACCGGCCCATTACCAGCTCGTTTGAAGAACCCTCAGGTACTTAGAAGAGTTAATTGGGCTGCGATGCCATTGGCTACAGAATTGTTGTCTTATGATGAGGGATTAATCCCAAATGATGCGGTTGTAAAACTAAGGGTTGCTAAGGAATATCAAGTTGGTGAGAGAACCGCGGATGGTAATAAAGGCTACAATAGATATTTCTTTAGAATTGATGGTAAGCAGGCTGAAGATTTGGTTGAAAATGAATTTGATGACGCTTTAGCTCAGATTAATGTGGTGCCAAACCCCTACTACGCTTTCTCAGAATATGAAGAAACAAGCTTTGACAATAGGGTAAAAATAACAAATGTTCCCGACCTCGCTACCGTCACTATCTATACTTTGGACGGTAAGTTTGTTAGACGATATGATAGGAATACCGGAAGAGAAGGTTTTGATATTCGTGTTCCCTCAACTTTAGGTCGATTGCCAAGTTCAGCTGTGGAATGGGATCTAAGGAATACAGCCGGAATTCCTGTTTCAAGTGGTATTTATCTGATTCATATTGAAGCACCCGGTTTGGGTGAAAGGGTGATTAAATGGTTTGGAGTATCCAGACAATTTGATCCATCAGGTTTATAATGAATTAAAAAAAGCCCCGTCCGCTTTAGGGGACGGGGTACTCAATTAAAAATATTAACTTCCATCGTATGAAGAAAATGTTACAAAAAAGTTTATTCCTTACTTTAGCTTTCGTTTCAGCGACCTGTTTACTTTTTGCAGGTAATCCCGATAGACAGGGAGAAGCTGGAGCAAGTGAATTGATGATGAATCCATGGGCAAGGTCGGCAGGCTTGCATTCTATGACAACTTCAATGGTTTCCGGTGTTGAGGCTATGCGTATTAATCCTGCCGGTATTGTGAGAATTGACGGTTCGCAGGCACTAATTGGACATGCTCGATATCTTGGTTCTACCGGTATCTCAATGAATGCAGTCGGATTGTCCCTTGGAATGGGGGAAAGTGGAGCATTAGGGATATCTATTATGTCGCTTGATTTTGGTGATATAGATGTCACTACCGAAGCCCAACCTGAAGGTACCGGAGCTACTTACAGCCCTACATTTTTCAATGTTGGTATTTCTTACGCGCATATGTTTGAAAATAATATTTCAGTTGGAATGCTATTCCGAGCTATCAATCAATCGATAGCTGATGTCAGCGCATTTGGTTTCGCATTGGATGCAGGTATTCAATATGTTAGTGGACCACAGGATAATTTTAAGTTTGGAATTTCTTTGAGGAATATTGGTGGACCTATGTCCTACTCCGGTGAGGGTTTGACTTTCCGTCAAAATAATCCAAATGCAGATGATTTTCCATTTGAACTTCGTTTTAGCCAAAGGACAGCTAGTTTTGAAATGCCATCACTACTTCATATAGGATTAAGCTATGATTTCTATTCCGGATTTGGCGACAGATATCGTTTAACTCCTGTAGTTAACTTTACAGCTAACTCTTTTTCAAGAGATCATCTTGGTGGTGGTTTAGAATTCGGCTTCTTTGATATAGTAGCTATTAGAGGAGGTTATCGCTATGAAATGGGCGCAGGTTCTGCACTCGAAGATAAAGAGGTATACACAGGTCTAGCTATGGGTTTCTCTTTGAATTTGAACTTTAGAGAGGATTCTAGTACCGGATTCTTTATCGATTATGCTTACAGAGATACGAATCCGTTTGATGGAACCCATAATTTCTCCTTAGGCATCAACTTCTAAAATTACATTACAAATACCGTATTTTTAGGTATTTAATTTTAACTATATTTGCATTTCGGTTGGGATTTAATAAGATGTACTTATTGACTCAGCCTTTTTGCATTTAATGAGTTGAGAATTATTCTTTGACTCATGTATTTTATTGATTTCAATTTTTACTGTTATGAAAACTACTTATTTGACCCAGGAGGGTTATGATAGAATAAAAGCCGAACTGGACGATTTGAAAACCAATGGTAGGCCTGAGATTTCTAAAGCGATTGCTGAAGCAAGAGAAAAAGGTGATTTATCTGAAAATGCTGAATATGATGCTGCAAAAGACGCTCAGGGAATGTTAGAGTTGAAGATTAATGAATTGGAGAAAGTTTTGATGAATGCCAAAATTCTTGATGAGACTCAGATAGATACCTCACAGGTAGTTTTATTGACTAAGGTAAAAATGAAAAATCTTAAAATTGGTAAAATAATTGAATATAAAATTGTATCAGAGTCAGAGGCTGATTTGAAATCAGGAAAGCTTTCCGTCTCTTCCCCTATCGGTGAAGGAATTCTTGGTAAAAAAGTCGGTGATATTGCTAAAGTGATAACGCCGGCAGGCACTATTGAATTTGAAATTTTAGAAATCAATATAGATTAGAATCCAGCTTAGTTATGCCAACTATATTTACTAAAATTATTCAAGGTGATATTCCTGCTTTTATAATAGCTGAGAATGAAAATCACATTGCCTTTTTGGACATCAATCCGCTACAGGCAGGTCACACTCTTGTTGTTCCCAAACGGGAAGAAGATTATATTTTTGATTTGGCCGACTCCGAACTATCCGACTTGATTGTTTTTGCTAAAAAAGTCGCTCTAGCCATTGAAAAAGTAATTGATTGCGAAAGAATTGGTGTAAGTGTGGTTGGACTTGAAGTTCCGCATACGCACATACATTTGATTCCTATTAATTCTGTGACTGATATGACCTTTGGTAAAACAGCTGTCAAAATGAGCACTGAAGAATTTAAATCTCTTGCTGCTTCAATTTTTGCAGCATATGAAGAGTAAGTATTGTTGAATTATTAAACCTGCACTTATAGTTGCTTATGCGAGTTAGAATAATCGAACTTAGGTTATTATATTTTACCTCTTGACTTTGCGAACTCCTTCCAGGATTTGAATTTTTCCCCTTCTTGTCTTTTGGATAAATTTCCATCCCCTATTTTTAAATGATGGCAAATGGCTACAGCCAAAGCATCAGTTGCATCCAGGAATTTTTCGTTTATTTTTGTACCTGTCAGATGTGTAACCATACCGGCGACCTGCTCTTTAGAAGCATTTCCATTTCCGGTGACTGCTAATTTAATTTGTTTAGGACTGTATTCGTAGACAGAGAGGCCTTGTTGAAATCCTGCGGCCAATGCAACCCCCTGAGCACGACCCAATTTGAGCATACTTTGGACATTTTTTCCAAAAAATGGAGCCTCCACTGCCATTTCTCCTGCTTCATAAACCTCAATTAGTTTAGATACCCTTTCAAACAGGCGCATAAGTTTGTTGGCCTGGCTATCCAGGTGACCCATTTTGACAACTCCCAGGTTAATTAGGTTAATCTTTTTATTCTCGATTTCAATTACGGCATAACCCAAAACATTGGTTCCGGGGTCAATTCCGATTATCCTTTTTTCTTTAATATTTGATGGGCTGGTTTTCAAAAGATTACTGGGTTTAATTTGACTGCAATTTATAAACTTTTTATCGCTTAATCCAATATGTAAAACCATTTAATGCATTATTTTTAAATTTTTTCATTTGGAAAATCTTTACCTCATTCCCTTTACTGTTAACAAACAGCTAATTTGGAACCTACTTTGTCCATAGTTTTGTTGGTTGCAATAGTGATCGAAATAAACTGATTACTATATCCGTTTACGATTTGATGCTTACTTCTGTAAGATCTTTGCTTTAGGAAATTTTATTGAGATGAAAATAGGTTCTATATCATTTTTTATACTTACTTTGGTTTTTGGCTTCCTACCAGTGACTACAAAAACTGTGGCTGAATATAAGTCTTATAATATAGTTGAGGCAGGTGATATTAAACGTGATTGTGGAGTAAAGAACTCTGCTTTTCAGGCAGGCGAGAAAGCTGTATATACAGTTTATTATAAAATCGGCTTTGTGTGGATTCCTGCCGGTGAAGTGACTTTCTCTGTTGAGGAGGATGAAAACTATTATCACCTTAAGGCTTATGGCAGAACCTATAATTCCTACGATAGACTTTTTAGAGTGAGGGATACCTATGAATCTAAAGTGGATAAAAAAACTTTGCTTCCCGTCACAGCGACCAGAGATATTAATCAGGGCTCTTATTCCAAAACATCTGAGATGACCTTTGATTATGAAAAAAGGAAGGTTAAAGCTTATCATGGGCGGTCTGCGGATAGAATGCAAACCGACTTTGTGGATATGGACAGATGTTTGAGGGATGTATTATCTATAGTGTATTACACTAGGAACTTAGATGTTAGTAGCCTGCGCCCTCGTGATGTTGTTGAACTTAATGTCGGTTATGACGAAAAGGTATATGATATTGGGATGCGATTTCTAAAGCGAGAAGAGAACTACAGAATAAGACGAGCAGGCGGTAATTTTGACTTGTTAAAATTCAGTCCCTCAGTAATTGCCGGTGGTGTTTTCAATGAGGGAGATGAAATGCTGGTTTGGGTTTCGGATGATAAAAACAGAATTCCTATCCAGATTGAGTCGCCATTGAGAGTTGGTTCTGTCCGGGTTGTACTGGATAGTTATGAAAACCTCAAACACCCTTTTACTTCAAAAAAATAATCAGTAAATTATGATTAAACTGTATTTGGGCATAGCCCTGATTTTGGTCTCTTTTGCAGCCGGAATCATTATAACGCATCAATGGCATACAAGCAAGCATTCAGCACTTATTTCTGAAGAGAGTTCGATTGTTATTACGGAAAAAATCAATAAAGTCCTTAAGCTAACCGCCGTTGAGGCACATTTTTCGGAAATATATGACTACAAGGATTATTACCGATGGGATTGGGCACCTTTTAGAAAAAAAGTTTTGATAAGGGTGAATGCAAGAGTTTCTGCCGGCTTTGATTTTGAGTCCAATAATATAAATCTTGATGAAACTGAACGGAAAGTATTTATCACACATCCCGGACCACCATCAATTTTATCCATTGATCACGATTTGGAGTATTATGATATTCAGCAGGGAGCATTTAATAACTTTTCTGAGGCTGACTACAGTCGGTTACAGAGCAGTGCAAAAAATTTTATTTCTGCTGCCGCCAGCCAAAACAGACCCTTTTTCAAAAAAGCTAATGAGCAATTGGATGATGTGTTTTCTACCCTTTCTGATGCTGTGTCACTTATGGGATGGGATTTAGTGATTATTGACTATGCACCACCAAAAGAAAATATTAAAGGTCCCTGGGATGAACTGGCATTGAGTTTTAAGTAGAATTATTGACCCTTTCCCTTATTTCAAGTTCCCCTCGAAAATCCAGTCTTCCCATGTTTTTTGAAAAAAACACTAATTCTTAAAGCGTAAATCAGAAAAAAACTTAATCTTAGCCTAAAATTAGTTAAGTCTTAGGGGCTTTGTGCAACTACAGCTTTTTTAAAACACTAAAATAGGGCAAGGTATGAAGTTTAAAATGCCGCACACGCTTGCGTTGTTATTTTTTTTAATGATTATTGCATTGGTTGCAACTTGGATTATTCCTCAGGGTCAGTTCCAAACAGCAGTTAATGAACAGGGTAGGGACATGGTTGTTCCCGGTTCTTATGAGATTAATGATGAACACAATTATCTCAATCCGATATTTCTTTTTACTGCTATTCCCCGGGCATTTGCTGATGCGCAGGCCATCATTTTTTTCCTTTTCATTATTGGTGGAGTGCTAGCAATTATAAGGCATACGGGAACTATTGATGCACTTTTGGGACGCTTACTGGAAAAAATGGGCAGCAGACCAGCTTCCTTAATTTTTATTGTAATACTGGTTTTTGCAATAGCCTCAAGTATCATGGGGGCTTCTGCTGAATATATACCCTTTATTTTGATACTGGTAGCCATGTGCAGGGCAATGAATCTGGATAGCATGACGGCTGTTGGAATTATAGTAGCCGGCTATGGTGTGGGGTACGGGACGGCAGCATTTAATCAGTATACTGTTGTTGTTGCTAATCCTATAGCCGGTCTTGACCCTTATTCAGGGTGGCCGCTTCGAATGGCGATTCTATTTCCATTTGCTATGATTGCCGGGCATCATGTCTGGAAGTATGCAGGCAAAGTAAAGAAAGATCCTTCAAAAAGTTTTATGTTCAATATAGATCCCCCTCCCGGAGGTGAGCCCCCAAAAGAGTATCCAGGACTGAAATGGAGCCATATCGCAATTGTACTTGGTTTTTTATCTGCTTTGGGGATTGCTGTGTGGGGGATAGCTACAAAAGGATGGTATCTTTATGAACTTGGAGCAGCTTTTCTAATTGTAGGTATTTTTACTGCTGTTATAGGTAAAATGGGCCCAAGTCTAATGGCTGAAAAATTCATCTCAGGAGCAAAAGATTTAGTTGAAACTGCACTTTTGGTTGGTGTAGCGCGAGGTATAGCACTAATTATGGAAGACGGTGAAATTCTCCACACCATAGTTCACGCACTCTCAGTTCCACTTTCTCAGGTTGGACCCGAAATAGCGGGTGTTGGGATGATGGTGATGCAAACCATATTGAACCTTTTTATTCCGTCAGGTAGTGGGCAGGCTTTTGTAACTATGCCCCTGATGGCACCCTTGGGCGATTTGGTAGGTGTTCCGCGGCAGGTTGCTGTATTGGCCTTTCTGTTTGGTGATGGTTTTGCGAATATGTTGGTACCTACCAATGCAGTGTTGATGGGGATATTGGGAATGGCAGGTATTCCATATGACAAATGGTTTAAATTTTGCCTGCCACTGCTACTGAAATTATTGGCTGCCGCCGCTGTAGTTATAGTGATTTCAATAGCCTTTATTTACACCTGATTGAAGCATTTATGAATATTTTTTTTATTGTAGTACTGCTCTATCTGGCACTTTTGATGACCATTTCAATAGTCAAAAGCAGAACCATATCAGGACAAGAGGATTTTATGGTAGCAGGCAGGTCAGTTCCAACTTATAAGTTAGTAGGCACCTTACTGTGTACATGGATTGGTTCCGGAAGTCTTTTGGCTGGCGCAGGTCTGGCTGCTCAGGTGGGCCTTTCTGAATTGTGGATGGCTGCTGGTGCATGGGTAGGGATAGTCTTTGTTTATTTTCTGGCCGGTCGGGTAAGACGGATAGCTCAATATACCATTCCCGATATCCTGGAGCTCCGGTACAATAAATGGGCGCGGATTCTAGGGACTATTGCGATTGTTGTCGCCTATACTACCATCGTCGGCTATCAATTCAGAGGAGGAGGTTTTGTATTGAATTTGGTAGCTGACATACCTGAATGGCTAGGTGTTATTTTAACAGCAGCTTTTATTATTGCCTTTACTGCATTTGCAGGTATGCTTTCTATTGTTTCTGTAGATATCATCAATGGCGCAGTAATTACTATTGCCATACTATTGGCTGTTCCACTAGTCTTTAGCAATCTTGGAGGCGTTGAATATATTAGTGCAAATATTGATCCTGAGTTTTTTACAGTTCTGGGAGGACATAACTGGATATGGGTGATGGGCGTGTTTTTCCCGACCTTTCTATTGCTTTTGGGTGAATCCAATATGTACCAGAAGTTTTTCTCCGCTAAATCTGAGAAATCTGCTAAATCTGCTGTGATGTGGTGGGTGGTTGGAACCATTATTATAGAAACAGCTATAGCCTCGTTGGCTATTTTGGCTTTTAGCTATTTTAATGGCTTGGGAGCGGAAAGCAGTTTTTTCCTCGCTACTGAGGATAGCGAAAAGATTATCTTACATACAGCGAGATATGGTGCTGAGGTTGGGATACCAATTCTTGCCGGTCTATTGTTAATTTGTGCGGCTGTTGCTATAATTACATCAACAGGAAACAGCTTTTTGCTCGCTCCGTCTACCAATTTGACAAGAGATATTTATCAACGCTTTATCAATCCTACCGCCGGAGAACACAAAATTGTTTTTTTCCAGAGGTTGATGGTGCTCTTATTGGGGGTATTTGCCTATTTGTTGCTTACACAATTCAGGACGATTCTGGATATGGCATTTACTGCATATACTATGGTGGGTGCAGGTCTGACCCCGGCACTATTAGCTGCTTTTTTGTGGAAAAGGGTAACTACAGCAGGCGGTGTTGCTTCTATCGCTTCCGGCATGGGAGTGACTTTGTTGATTACTATTATCAATTCTTTGTCAGAGGCGCCCTTATTAGCTGCAAGTTATATTATTTTACCGGCAGCAGGAGTATCTATAGCAGCGTTGATAATCGTTTCCTTACTCACCAAAGAGGATGGACCTGAAAAATGGGGTAAGTTTTACGAAAGTAAAGACACCCAATTATCGAACTCTGGTTGATAATATTCAGGATTTCAAACGCCATTAAGGTCTTCTGGTGATGTCTGACTCAGATAGCCAAAACTCTATATTCGGACAAGAGTGAAAGCTTTTGTCAATCCTGATGTAGGTGCCTGAAAGTTTATCCAGTAGCCACTCATTAAATTGAGTTGCACGCTTGTATTCAGTTGCCATGTCCTTAATTTTGGCAAAATCTTCCTGTAAATTAGCGCGGTGAGGACGGGTTCTGGAAAGCAGTTTAAATATTTTATAAACGGTTTCTCCACTTCTGTCTCTGAACTCAACTACATCAGATATTTCGCCAACCTCTAGATCGAAGATTGCGAAATAGATATCCGGATCGAGTTCCCCTACCTCAAAAAAGGTATTGCCTGTAGCATTGTTTACTACCCTTCCGCCATTGCTGTAGGATTGTACCTGATCATTACCAAAAATTCTAACTGCACTTTCATATGGAATACTGTCTCTTAGAATAATGTTGCGTACACTGTCCAGATGGTTCTTAGCCAATAGCAAATCGTCTGAAGTAATTCTTGGATGGATAAGGATGTGTTTGGCATTTACGCTATTTCCTCGCCTTTCTAATAGTTTAATGATGTGATAACCAAACTCAGTTTCTATAGGATCAGAAATCTCTCCCGCTTCCAGATTATATACTGTCGCTTCAAATTCAGGAACAAAAGTTCCACGGCTTTGCCATCCCAGGCTTCCTCCCATCCTTGCTGAACCGGGATCGTCAGAAAATGTTCTGGCTAACTCTTCAAAGGTTCTTTCTCCACTGATAATTTGATTTCGCAAATCTGTTATCCTGTTCAATGCACGATCCTTCTCTTCCTGATTGGCTTTGGGAACAATTACTAATTCCGAGATCTGAACTTCTGAGTTGTAAAACGGCAAACTATCTCTTGGAATACTATTGAAAAATTCTATAACTTCAGAAGGGGTCGCCCTTACATCAGCCATTACTCGCATTTGCATCCTTTCTGCTAAAATTTGATTTTTAAGAGAGGGTCGCTGATCTTCTTTTACTTCTTCCGGGGTCATTCCGTATTCATTTTTGAACATTTCCCGGTCATTTCCCATCATTGCCAGTATCCTGTCAATTCTGGCATCTAATTGCAAGTCAACTTCTTCATTAGATACAACCACACTGTCCAAGTGAGCTTGATTTACTAAAAGACTCTGAGCCAACCTGTCCTCCAAGAGCATACACCTGGTTTCTAATGGATGTACTTCCCGAGGATAGGTTTCTTTAATGTAGCTGTATTGCAATTCAATTTCTGAAAGCAGAATAAATTCGCCACCAACCTGTGCCACTACTTTATCTAATAATTTGGATTCCTGGGCATGGATCATATTAAGGAAGCCAAATGAAAAGATAAGGGTTATAAGGGTTAATTGTATGATTTTCATTGATAATGTATTTTTATTTGTTGGTTTCTAATGTTTCTTTCAAAAAGTTCATTTCTGATTTCTGAAATTTTTTGATTCCTTCTCTCGAGTAAAATGAGTTGTCTGATTTTATCTTCAACAATTTCAATTGGCATAATTTCTCCTTCATTAACTACATTTAGAACCTTGATGAAGTATCTTTGTCCCTCAACAGTATAAGAGAACTCAAAGCCGGGGATAATATTATTACGGTTGAGTTGATTGTCTGTCAAATTATTAAATTCCTGAAAGTTATACCAAATGTAGGGGTTAGCTAACCATTCACCTTCATTAAGTTCTACTATTTCCTCTAAATCTCTATCCGAAATATCGGTTTTAAATACTTCATTTCTAAGGGGCCATATATTTGATCTCGATGCATCAAAACTGACAAATCGGGATCTGATCAACATACTTGAAGATAAGAATTGTTCCTGATTATTTTCATAAAAAGCTTCAATCTGATTTTTTAAGATAAGGGTATCTAGATTGTTGGATACCAGATTTTGCTCATAGTCCATTCGAATCAAAGCATCGCGGTAGTTCTGAACCAAGCGATCAATATTGGCATCTTGATTGGCAGTTTTTTCCGCCTCAATAGTCATTATCTGGTCTCTTAACCAACTATTGATGAAGGATTTGATAAGTCGTGTACTGTCTGCTGCTGATTTTGGACCATTAAACAAAAAAGAAATATCTTTTTCAAATAACTTTCGATCACCTGCCTCTGCTAAAAGTTCTCCTCTGTCTTCAGACACATTTTCAATTTTACAGGAAGTGAACAATAAGCTTACAAGGAAAATAAGCACGCTTAGTTGAATGAATTTTTTGAGATGTTTCTCCATCATACCTTTATTAACCCTCTTTATATGAAGCCCCTGCACTAAAGTTATTTTTTCCAGGATTGTACCATCCATAAAAAGACGTCCTCATCGATGTAAGTCTTATACATTGCAGTTAATTTCTCCATCCATTGCTTTTCAAGAAGATTTTGGTAATCTGCTATAACAAAACCTCGTGATTGTTCTAAGGTTCTTGGTTGCGGCGGAATAATATCTTTAATAATTGCTAGCCAGTGCCCCTCATCGTCTTCATTACTCTGTATTTCAGAAATAAAATCATCCTTGAACTCAAGATAGTCGGGAAGTCTTGGTTCAAAGTATTGATTCTCACTTGTAGCAAGCGAAACACCTCTTCTTCCATCAAATCTATTGATTAATCTTTCTACTGAATTGTTTTTTAGGTAGTTAGCTATTCTTTCAAGTTGTCTTTCATCGGCACCATTGATTTCAATGTAGCTTACCTTAGCAGCAGCATCAGTATAGTAGTTTTCCTGGTTTTCATTGAAAAAGTTTCTCAAGCCCGTACTATCCTGTGTAGCCTTGTCCCAAACTTTCATTCGGGTGATTTCGAAAAGGAGGATCCCCTCCTCATACTCCCTCATTAAGGATCGAAAAACCGGATATTTATCCTCAAGAATCGATTCATAATGTATTATGGCAGCATCCGACCGATAACTGTCATATATCTCCTTTACAGAAGCTTCAATGTCTGAATCTCTGCTCATTCTAAGTCTTTGTCGAGTATTCCTTCTTAGGTGTTCTGCAAACTCCGAGAGTTGGTAGGTTTTTTCTCCCATTGAAAAAAGTGCTCCATCTTCCAGATCTTCCGGCACCCTCCATCTGTAGGTAAAAAATTCATCTGTCAGTCCACTAATAAATGAGCCCATCAATTCTTTGTTAAGAGAATAGTCTGCATCTTCAAGAATTTGATTGACCAGATTTTCCAATGCGATATCCTTTCTTTCTGAGTTTTCAATTTGCTGCGTAAGTAAGGGTTTCATTTTGTCAAAATCCTCAATTGGTCTTCGACTTATTCGCTGTATGAGGTGATATCCAAGCCTTGATCTAATGGGAGCTGAATAATCACCGTCGTTAGCCAATGCAAATGCAGCATCCTCAAAAGCCCTATCGAACATATTAATACCAATAAAGCCTATGTATCCACCTCGAGCTGCAGTTGATGCGTCTTCTGAAAAGCTCCTTGCTACATCTTCAAATGACTCCCCCTTTTGCAATTGTGTGATTGCATCTGAAATTTTATTCACTGCGTTTTCATCCGGCCCTTCCGGATTACTTGTACGAACGAGGATTTGAGCAACTTCTACTTCACCTCTTGCTTTTCTCTTATCGTTTACCTTAACTAGGTGGTATCCCATTCTTGTTCTGATGGGCTCTGATAGCTGTCCGACAGCAGTATTATAGGCTGCTTTTTCCAATTCATAAAAACCATCCGGTAATGGTGCTGTAATGTATCCAATATTTCCCCCGTTCCGATCAACAGCCGGATCTTGCGAGTGCTTTTTGGCAAACTCACTGAAAGATTCAGCCTCTTTTAATTTTTTGCGCAGATCGTTTATTTTTTCATAAGCTGCCTGAGTGGTTTCTTCATTGGCATCAGCATCTATTGCGATCAGTATATGGCTGATGTTGACATCAAATTGCTTTCTTTCAAATAGTTCTTCAACCAACCTTTTGTTGATCTCCTCATTCATCAAAAAAGTTCTTGATAATTGCCTTCTATACCCTTCAAGTTCTTCATTTAATGAAGGTAGCGTGTCAATTTGAAGTTCACGGGCACGAATGACCTTTTTCTTAAAATTGACATACAAATCCAGATATTCTCTGGCATCAGCTTTGTCCACGGTTTCAAGACCGGGATTATTTTTCTTATAAATGTATTCGAATTCATCTACAGTAATTTCATACTCATCTACAAAGAACAAAATTTCTGAACTTTGAGCAAATAGGTACTGAAAGGAAAACGCAATCAGAATGATAAAAGAAAATGTCTTCATCAATAGTTAGTTTGTTTTAAGAGGTGCAAAATTAGTAATTTTTAACTGCAAAGTAATTGCCTGCCAAATAAATCGTAATTCGAAAGAACTCAAACTCTGAGAACCGAATGAAAGCCAATGATTTTATTCCGGGTTTTTAACGCTTCAAAGTTGTTTTTTATATGCAAAACCCTTTATTTTTCAAGGAAGAAATTTGTAGTTGTTTAAAGTGGATTTTGAGTGAATCAGATTAAGCTTTATCGATCAGATCTTTTCCAATGTCTTTTCTGTAATAGATTTTGTCAAAACATATCTTATTCATTTCTCTGTAACAATTATTTATTGCTTCCTCTAGATTTTCGCCTGGGCAACTTATGGCGAGAACCCGACCCCCTGATGTAAGTGTTTTTCCACCTAGGAGCTGTGTGCCTGCGTGAAAAACATTATCGTGATTAAGTTTTTCCAATCCAAAAATTTCTTTTCCCTTTTGATAATCATTAGGATAGCCACCTGAGGCTGCAATAACCGCAACTCGTACCCCTCCTTCAGTTGCCACCGTTTTGTTCAATAAATTACCGTCAATTGCGTCAATAATTAAATCCAGAAGATCAGAACGCAATCTGGGAATAACCACCTGTGTTTCAGGGTCACCCATTCGGCAGTTATATTCGATAACTTTGGCTTGCCCTTCACAAAGGATTAAACCGAAGAACAAAAATCCAGTATAGGGTATATGCTCTTTTTTCAAACCGTCAATCGTAGGCTGTACTATATGGTCAACTACCTGTTTTTCCAGCTGTTCATCAAAAAAAGGAACCGGGGATACTGCCCCCATACCTCCTGTGTTGGGACCTGTATCGTTTTCGCCAACTCTTTTGTAGTCTTTAGCTTCCGGAAGCAGCGCAAAATTTTTACCATCTGTCAATGCAAAAACAGAAAATTCAACACCATCAAGGAATTCCTCAATAACTACCTTAGATGAGGCAGCACCAAATTTTCCTTCTAGCATTTCCTTCAACTGTTCTTTAGCTTCATTGCGATCTTGAATTATTAAAACTCCCTTACCTGCTGCTAGTCCATCAGCTTTTAATACATATGGACCTTCACTGTTCTCGATGTAATTCAATCCTTCAGAAAGATTGGAAAGCTCAATTTCAAGAAAGGCTGCCGTGGGGATTTTGTATTTTTTCATAAAAGCCTTCGCAAAACTTTTACTGCCCTCTAATCTTGCTCCGGCACCTCCGGGGCCAAGTACTTTAAGATGTGATAACTCCGCGTCACTTGAAAGGCGATCGGCAAGTCCATCAACTAATGGCGCCTCAGGGCCGATAATAACAACTCTTATTTCATTTTTTTGGATAAAAAGCCTGAGTGCATCATAATCTTTATAATCTATATTGATGTTGCTCCCGTATAAAAGAGTTCCTGCATTGCCAGGTGAAAAGAAAACTTTGCCGGATTTTTGACTTTTTTTAATTGCCTTACCTAATGCATGCTCACGTCCCCCACTCCCAAGTATCAGAATATTCATTCAGTCTTATTTTTTAAAAATCATACAAAATGTAAAGATAAGCCCGATTCCAATGAAATAAAAACTACAATTAGTGCATTTATTTTGGCACGGTTTTAAAATGGCAGTACTTTCGTGCTTTAATCATTGACCCAGAACGGAGACGAACTTTGTTTGATAAATTAGGGATAAATCCGAGACCAATTAAAGGGTTTTACAGATTTTAATCTAGTGAAATAAAATTCGTTTTTGGTGTTTTTACAAATAAATATTAATTCCATGTACGATTACATCAGCGGCAAAAAGAGCTCTCTCCAACCTGACCACATTGTTTTAGATGTCAACGGGGTGGGGTATTTACTTCATATTTCATTGCATACGCATGCCCAATTAAGGGAAGACGAAAATCCCCGATTATATACTCATTTGTACGTACGGGAGGATCAAATGGAACTTTATGGTTTTAGTACAGAGTTTGAGCGATCACTGTTCAGGTTGTTGATCAGTGTATCAGGAATAGGAACCAATACTGCAAGATTAATATGCTCTTCTTTGAGTCCCGAAGAAATCAGAGCAGGCATTTTATCCGAAAATGTTGTAATATTTAAAAATGTTAAAGGAATAGGAGCAAAGACTGCACAGCGTATTATTCTCGATTTAAAAGATAAAGTTTTAAAGGATTACGGACAGGGTGATGCTACGGAATTGCTGACACCTTCAGATCATGAAATGGAAGAAGCTTTTAATGCCTTGGTTGCCTTAGGTTTTCAAAGACCAAAAATTCGTAAAGCCTTGAAAAGAGTAGTTACTGAGAGTGATCAGGAAAATAGTACAGAGAACCTGATTAAGTTAGCTTTGAAGATAATGACCTAGGGCAATGATAAAATCAGGTACATGATTTATTTTTGCGCTCATTTTAGAATAATTGATTTGTACTGAGCTTTGTTTCAATAGAGAAAACAATGTTTTTAGGCGGAGAAAGCTCTGAGAAGTTAAATTAAAAATCTTAAAATTATACGCATAGAATGCATTCAGCGTTAAGTGGTAATTGTTTTGTTCTTAATGGACTTATGCGAGAAAAGAATAATTTGTCAATCGTCCTTGCCTTCGGGGCTTTTTTTATTTCTGCAAACCTTTTTGCTAGTAACGCGACCTTCTCAGGTAGTAATCTGGAGGATCCGTTTGAAGAGATGTTAGTAGAATTTCGCCTGATCGAAGAAGATACCATTCCACTAAGGGATAGAGAAGGTGATTTTTTGAGATCTCGAGGTGGGAATCCATTTGACTTGAGGGATCCAGCTATCATTGAGCAGGAAGTCGAATATGATCCGGTGACCAACAGATACTACATACTCGAAAGGATCGGAGACGATTTTTTCAGGACGCCTACTTATATGACATTTTCAGAATATCTGGAGTGGAGGTTTGAAAGAGAGGAAAGGGCTTATTTCAATAGTCTTGCCGGCATATCAGATCCTTACGGCGAGGTAGAGGGTTTGACAGACCCCATACTTGAGGTAGATATAGAAAGGAATTTGATTGACCGACTTTTTGGGGGATCCAATGTTGAAATTGAGCCTCAAGGAAATATCGATATCCTATTGGGTGCTCGTTTTCAAAATATACAAAATCCGGTCTTACCTGTAAGACAACAGCGTCAAGGAATCTTTGATTTCAATATGGATATTCAGATGAATGTTACCGGTAGAATAGGTGAAAAACTTTCTCTTTCTACCAACTATAATACTCGTCCAACTTTCGATTTTGAAAACCAATTAAATATCAAATTTGATAGCGAGGCCTTTAGCGATGATGATATCATAAAAAATATAGAAGCGGGAAATGTGAGTCTTCCGCTTCGGTCTTCTCTTATTCAGGGTAGTCAAAGTCTTTTCGGAATTAAGACTGAACTTCAGTTTGGTCATTTGCGAATCACAGCAATCGCTTCTCAACAGAGGGCACGACAAGAAAGCATAACAGTTCAAGGTGGTTCACAAATACAGGAGTTTTCTGTGCGTGCTGATGAATACGATGCCAATCGTCATTTCTTCCTCTCGCACTACAATCGAAATATGTATGAGGAGGCACTTGAAAGTCTGCCCTTTATCAATAGTTTGTTTCGGGTGGAAAGAGTTGAGGTCTGGGTAACCAATGTGGGTAATGAATTTGAGGATCTTAGACAAATAGTAGCTTTTTCGGATCTTGGAGAATTTGAAGAGTTTACCTCAGAGGATTCGCGTCAACAATTTGGGTTGCCTGTTGTGCCACAGGAGTTGAGACCGCTTTTTGGCGAAGGTGTCCTGCCGGATAACAGTTCAAACAGGATTTACCAGCAATTATTGAGGGACAGTAGCATGACCCGTGATTTACGAACGGTTGTTAGTACTTTACAGGGATTCCCCTATGAATTTGCCTCTGGAGTTGATTTTGAACAAAAAAGAGCCAGAAAACTTCCCTCGAATAGGTATACGCTCATTCCTGAGCTTGGTGTTTTACAGTTAGATGCAGCACTGCGTCCTGATGAAGTATTGGCTGTTGCGTATGAATATACCTATAACGGAGAAGCATATAAAGTAGGAGAATTTGCGACTGATGTTGGTGCGTTTGAGGGTGATTCTACCAGTGCAAGCAGCAGAGTTTTATTTCTGAAAATGTTAAAAAGTTCCAGTCAGAATGTCGCTGAACCTATGTGGGATCTGATGATGAAAAATGTTTACTCGATCGGAGCTTTTCAAGCCAGTGAAGAAGACTTTAGGTTTGATATATATTACGATGATCCGGCTGGAGGTCAGAAGAGGTTTCTTCCGGAGTCAGGAGCAGCTGGAAGACCGCTTCTTCAGATGTTTAATCTCGATAATCTCAACTACTTTGGTGACCCACAGCCAGATGGTTTCTTTGACTTCTTACCGGGAATTACAATCAACACGAGGACGGGTAAAGTTATGTTTCCCGTTCTAGAGCCTTTTGGCAGTTCATTAAAACGAATATTTGATGAAGAGCCTGCAATTGATGAAGATAGAAGCCTCGAGCTATATGAAAAGTACAATTATGATCTGCTCTATGATACAACGATTACGGTTGCGCGGGAATTTCAGGAGAGAAATAGGTTTGTGATGAAGGGATCTTTCCGTTCCTCTGTCTCAAGTGATATTTCCCTTGGGGCAATAAATGTGCCGAGAGGATCAGTGACCGTCCGAGCCGGGGGTACGGTCTTACAAGAAGATATTGATTATATAGTTGACTATCAGATAGGTCGGGTTCGAATAATTAACGATGCCTATCTTGCATCAGGAACCCCCATTAATGTATCTTTTGAAGATAACTCCTTATTTAGTTTTCAAACCAGAAGTATGGTTGGATTGAGGGCAGATTACGATATCAGCCCCAATATGAGTATTGGGGGGACTTATATGCATTTGTGGGAGAAACCTTTTACTGAAAAAGTGAACTTTGGCGATGACCCCATTAATAACCGAATTTTTGGTGTAGATTTTAATTACAGTAATGAAGCACCTTGGCTTACCCGCATGGTAGATGCTATACCACTAATCAGCACCCGAGAACAATCTACCATTGACTTTTATGTTGAGGGAGCGGCACTAAGACCGGGACATTCGCGGGCGATTAATGTTGGTGATGATAAAGGTGGTGTGGTTTATATTGATGATTTTGAAGGAAGTTCTAGCAGAATTGATTTGAGAGTTCCTGTAAATAGCTGGATCATGTCATCTATACCTCATGGAACCGGAAAGTGGCCGGAGTCAGATTTAACAGATGCTGATGTTACCGGAGCTAATCGTGCACTTATAAACTGGTACCGAATAGAACGCACCATCGGTGGAGGTCAGAATAACCCTTACACCAGAACAGTAACACAACAGGAAATATTCAGAAACAGACCGCAAGTTCCCACGCTTTTCGATTTCAGGACATTTGATATTTCTTATTATCCGAATGAAAGAGGACCCTATAACTTTGATAGACCTGAGGGTATTCCGGGGTTTTCTGCGGGTATGAATCCCGATGGAACTCTTAGGGATCCTGAGTCAAGGTGGGGTGGAATGATGCGAGCATTGCCTACAAATGATTTTGAGCTTACCAATATAGAGTATGTTGAATTCTGGGTGCTGAACCCATTTATAGGCACTGAAGAGAGACCGGTACAGGACGGTGGTTATATGCACATCAATTTAGGAAATGTTTCCGAAGATATCATGAAAGATGGTTTGGCCTTTTACGAAAATGGTCTACCGGTTCCTGGTGACTTTATTCCAACTGATACTACATCCTGGGGAAGGGTTCCTACTGTTCCACCTGTGATTTATGCATTTGCTAATGATCCTGAGCATCGTGCGTTACAAGATGTAGGTCTGGATGGCTTGGACAGTTTAGGTGAAATTGCTGTTTTTAATGATTACTATCAGTCCATTCTGGCCTCGACTATTCTAACCAATGAGGCAAAAGCTCAAATTATTGCCGATTTATCAAATGATGATTATAAGTTTTGGGATGATCCAAGTTTTACCGAGGAGGACGATATTTTTACCAGATACAGAAGATTCAATAATCCGGAAGGGAATTCACCCATATCCCAACCGGGACAAAGAATAAGTAATGCGTATACTAACTTCCCTGACTCCGAGGATGTAAACAGGGATGGGTCTATGAATACTACGGAAGCCTATTTTGATTATCAGATCCCAATCAGACACAATGGTAATAATGGGCTGGAATGGAATGAGTTTATCACTGACACCGTGGTTAATCCAGGGAATCAGGTCTGGTACAGATTTAAGGTCCCGATCAATCAATACGACAATAGGATAGGTGGTATTCAGGATTTTCGTTCGATTAAATTTATCAGGATGTACATGACTGGCTTTGAAAAGCCAATCACCCTGCGCTTTGCCTCTCTTGATTTGACCAGAAACCAATGGCGAAGAGTTACCCGTCAATTAGATAATGCCCCGCCAACTACTGAATTGCCAGGCGATAATGAATTTGATATCAGTGTAGTAAACATAGAAGAGCATTCAAGCAGAACGCCTTTTCGGTATATTATTCCTCCGGGGATTGTTAGGGAACGTAATTATCAATCTACCTTTTCCAATGCCTTTTTAAATGAGCAATCCCTTGCGTTGAATATTTGTAACCTTCAATCTCAACGATTGAATGCCGTTTACCGACTATTGGGCGAGATGGACATGCGATATTATGAGCGACTAAAGATGTTTGTCCACGCTGAAACCCTGGATGCGATGGAGGACGATGACTTATCCATTGTGATGAGAATAGGTAGTGACTACACCAGTAATTACTATGAGTATGAAATACCACTCAAGTTTTCTCGATTTGAGGCAGGGAAAAGTTATGATCGAATAGTTTGGCCGGAGGAAAATGAATTTGATTTTCCCCTTGAATTATTAAAAAATGTAAAAGTCAATCGTAATCAGGCAGGCGTAGCAAATAATGTAATCTATGAGGAGCCTGATCCTGAAAAACCGGAAAACACGGTTAGGGTCATGGGAAATCCTAACACAGGTGCAGTAAAGACTATGATGGTTGGAGTCCGTAATAATTCTACCAATTCAACTTTTTGCGCTGAAATATGGATCAATGAACTTCGTTTGACCGGACTAAATGAGCAGGGTGGTGTCGCTGGTTTAGCCCGCTTGAATATGAAATTGGCAGATTTTGGAAATATTGCAGTAAGTGGTAGCCATACCAGTGTAGGGTGGGGTAGCCTGGAACAAAAAATTCAACAAAGAAGTAAAGAAGCGATCACTCAGTTCGATATTGCAGCTGACTTTGAATTGGGTAGATTTTTACCTGAGGAGGCCAATGTAGATATTCCTTTCTTTGCTCAATACTCGACTGAAATTCGCACACCTCAGTTCGATCCGTATGATC
Source organism: Saprospirales bacterium (assembly GCA_007693915.1). Taxonomy (GTDB): domain Bacteria; phylum Bacteroidota; class Bacteroidia; order Chitinophagales; family Saprospiraceae; genus PWJY01. Next base: position 23,784 of record RECS01000066.1, read on the forward strand.
TTGATCTTGAATTGGATGAAAAATTAAATCTGGCGGAAACTGCCGCCGAGCGAGACTCGCTAAGGGATCAGGCGATCAGTCGAACTGATATCAAGAGTTTTAATTTTACTAATGTGAGAAAAAGGCGATCAGGAGATGCTCCTGTTCGCCCATGGAATATTGAAAACTTTTCTTTGACTTACGCCTATACAGAGACCAATCGGAGCGACCCGATTCTTGAGCAAGACGATAATACAAGGCATACGGGCTCTCTAAATTACAGGTATTCACGACCTGCAACTTATGTTGAACCATTGAAAAATGTTTTTGGAGGAGCTCGGGCATTGAGGCTGATTAGCGATTTTAATTTCAATCCACTTCCCAACAGCATTGGCTTCAGAACTACTTTAGACAGGAGGCTGAATCAGCGTTTGTACCGCTTTAGTGAGGGAGAATTCAGCACATCGACCAGTCGTCAGTTTTTATGGAATAGAGATCACGATGTCACTTGGGATCTTACCCGTTCTTTAAAATTGAATTTTGTAGCGACGGGTAATGCAGTTATTGATGAGTTGGATGATTCAGGATTTACTTTACAGGATGAGTTTGTTGGAACCGAAAAATCTGACAGGCGAGACTATGTTCTCGATAATATGAGAGGTTTTGGTCGATTGAAGGATTACAACCATACCTTTACTGCAAATTATAAAGTCCCCATTGACAAACTTCCTTACTTAGACTGGGTCAGTGTAGATGCCAGGTATAATGCAAGTTATAATTGGGCTGCTGCCCCTGTAAGAGTTGAGTTCCTGGGAAATAGCATTTATAACTCAAGGGGCGAAAGTATTCGTGCTACGCTGAATTTTGAACGTCTTTATAATCAAATAGGCTATCTAAGCAGAATCAATAGGAGGACGCCACCGGGCAGGGGGACACCACCGGGAAGAGGTGGACAGCAAACTGATCGTGACCGACAGGGACCTCGTCAGCCATCTACCATCGAAAGAGTTATTGTCAGACCTCTATTGTTGGTTAGAAGAGGTAGGTTTAACTACAACAGAGATTATACTTCATTTGTACCGGGATTACTTTTTGAGCCTTCTTTTGCAGGTATGGCAAGCGGATTATCTACTCCGGGTATTGATTATGCTTTTGGAAGGCAACCGTCGGATAGCTGGTTGTTAGAGAATGCAAGGGACAAAGGTTGGTTTTCAGCGGATCTTCGACAAAATCAAAATGTCAGCAGAACCTATTCAGAATCGTGGAATGCTACTGTTGACCTTGAACCCTTCAGGGATTTCAGAATTGAAATTAAAATGGATAAACGGTTTTCAAGCAGTGAATCCTTTTTGTTCAAAAACTTTGGAGAGGAATTTATTGAGCCTGAGGATTATCTGAATGCAGAATATGGATTTGGAAGAATTACCGAGTTTGGTTCCTATTCAGTTTCGTATTTGGCACTCAATACCCTTTTTAAGGACAGCAATCAAGAAATTCAGGGTTTGTTCAATACTTTTAAATCCAACAGATCTATTATTTCAGGACGATTAAATCCTGATGGTGACCCTCATCCATTTGATGGTCCCAATTTCAAAGAAGGATTTGGATCGAATCAAGAGGAGGTGATTTTACCTTCTTTCCTTGCGGCTTATACAGATTCTGATCCAGAAGATATCGGGCTTAATGTTTTTGATGTAAAACCTTTACCCAATTGGTCTATAAATTACAACGGACTGAGTAGATTACCGTTCTTTAGTGATATTTTTGATAGAGTTACTATTTCGCACGGATATCAATCTTCCTTAACTGCAAATAGATTTGATAGTAGATTGTCGTATACCACGGATGAAACAGGTGATTCACGTATCCCTCAAAACATTGACTCTGTATCAGGTAATTATTACCCCAGGTTGTCAGTACCGGAATTGGTAATCAATGAAAGTTTTACTCCACTGATTGGAATTTCAGTTCAAACCAAATCAGGGATTGATATTTCATTTGACTACAAAAGATCGAGAACGCTTGCACTATCAACTATTGGGCAAAATTTGAATGAAACCCGATCTACAGACTATACTTTTGGCTTTGGTTATGTCATTAAAGATTTTCGTTTTGGGGGTCAGGCACCGCCGCAAAGAGGAGATAGGCAACCTGGTGACACCAGAGACAGACGACCAGGTCAACAATCTTCTACGCGAGATTTGAGGATCTTATTTGATGTATCAGTACGGGATGACAGGACTCTTCAGCATAGTTGGGGCTTGGATATCAACCCTCGGGATACAAGAGGTCAAAGAGCTGTACGGATTGCTCCTGCTGTGGAATATGATTTGTCTAGAAATCTTTCAATCAGGGTGTTTATGGATTATTTTAGAACAGTTCCATATACTACACAATCATATCCCATTACCAATACACAAGCCGGAATCCGAGTAAGGTTTACTTTGAATTAAAGTTTCAATATTGTGAAAACTATTTTGCACTCATTTTTTATTGAAAAGCTTTTTTGTAAAGGGTTCATTCTTTTTTATTCATTTAAAAACTGATCAAGCTCATCAAAATTCATTAAATTTGAGTCTATGATTTTCTAGGCAGCTTGACATTATGAACAAGATAGCAATTTGGAGCATAATTATTTTGATGAGTGCCGGTGTGGTAGGTTCATTTTTTATTCAGTTGTATTGGATTAATTTCTCACTTGAATTAAATGAATCTAAGTTTGATCAGAATGTGTTCTCAGCCCTATCCAATGTTGCTTCTCAATTAGAAAGAATAGATCAAGTCCGTCAGAGTACTGAAATTCTAAACTTATATGGAAAAACGGTAAATGTTGATTGGGATGAGGTAGCCAAAAATCCTTATTCTACTCAAGATTATTCGGTCACCATCAATGTATTGGAGCGCCTTCTTAAGATTGATTCAGCCTCCATACTTGATCCAACTCATTTGCTAACAGGTGGCATATGGTCGTCCATGGTTGATGGTACTATTGTCGAGACAGTGGCATTGGAAGAACGAATTGATCCGCTCATTCTAGATCAATTGATAGAGACAGAGCTGAATAATAGAAATATTGGTATTAAATTCCATTATGGAGTGTACTCCAATGAGGAGGAGGCGTTTGTTATAGATGATGGAAAATACACGGTACCGTTCTCTGGTAGAAATATATCAGAAGCTGATGTTGAGCAAGTTATATTAAGTTCTCTTAGTAACTCGAGGTATAAGGTTAAACTGTTTGCATCCCATGTAGGCTCTCCAGGATCACTAATCATTCACTTTCCGGATCGATCCAGGTTTCTTTGGGAAGATACTTGGGTTACTTTACTTGGTTCTGTGCTGTTCACCATACTCATCTTGTTTTGTTTTGGTTACACCATTTTTATCATTTTCCGCCAGAAACAACTCTCCGAGATGAAAAGCGATTTTATAAACAATATGACACATGAATTCAAAACTCCTATTGCTACGATTTCACTTGCAGCAGACAGTATATTTTCACCAAGAATTTTCAACAATCCCGATAAAGTAAAACGCTTTGCCGGAGTTATAAAGCAGGAGAACCAGCGGATGCTGGGACAGGTAGAAAAAGTTCTGCAAATGGCTTTAATTGATAAAAAGCAGTTCGGTCTAAAGATCACAGATTTGGATTTGCATGAGATTATTGAACAATCTGTCGGACATTTTAGCTTACTTGTTCAGAAAAGGGAAGGCGGAATTACTACCAGCCTAAATGCCCGAAATCCTGTAATCCGAGGTGATAGGGTGCACATTGAAAATATCATCAATAACCTGATGGACAATGCCTACAAATACAGTCCTGAAAAACCTGAAATTAAAATCAGGACTTTTGATACCAACGATGGGATAGAAGTATGGGTTAGTGATAATGGTGTAGGGTTGACATCGGAAGCCAAAATGAATATTTTTGATAAATTTTATAGGGTACATACCGGCAACCTGCATGATGTTAAAGGATTCGGTCTTGGGTTAACTTATGTAAAAGCAATGATGATTGCTCATGGAGGAGTGATTGATGTGGAGAGTACTCCGGGGCGTGGTAGTACATTCATTTTGAATTTTCCCAGAAATTTCGAGAAAGATTAAGTACTTTTTTTTCAACTACATACAGAATTAATAAATGAAGCGTTAATAATTTGTAAATTGAAAAAGAATTATGGAAGGCATAAAAATTTTGTTGGTTGAAGACGATCATAATTTCGGTGACGTCTTGAAGTCATATTTAGAAATGCATGATTATGACATCACATTAGCGACTAATGGTCAGGAAGGTCTAAAAACATTCAAGAATGAGTCCTTTGATTTGTGTATCCTCGATGTTATGATGCCCAAAATGGATGGCTTTTCTTTAGCTCGGGAAATAAGAAATCGGGATCAGAACATTCCAATTGTCTTTCTTACCGCAAAAAACATGAAGGAGGACATTGTTAGGGGGTTTAAACTGGGTGCCGATGATTATGTCTCCAAACCTTTTAATTCTGAAGAATTACTTGTTAGAATTCAGGCGGTATTGAAACGGTCAAGAGTTGATTTTTCCACTCAAGAGGATCAAAATGAATATGAGTTTGGTAATTTTCATTTTGATTTTCCCGTCAGGTTACTTACCTACAAGCCCAATGGTAAAGAACAGCACGATAAGATTAAGCTATCTCCAAAGGAGTCTGAACTGCTAAAGCTGTTTTGTAAGAACAAGAACAAAGTACTCTCTAGGTCTCAGGCTTTGAAAGAAATATGGGGTGAGGATAGTTATTTTACTGCGAGAAGCATGGATGTTTTTATAACTAAGCTACGAAAACACCTTAAAATAGACGATACTATCGAAATTGTTAATATTCATGGTAACGGTTTTCAACTGTTGGAAAAGAATGAATAATAATTTTTTGTTTTATTTTTTTGGCGTTAAATAATAGACCTTTAGGAGTAGGCACATAGCTAATTTTAAATCATACTTTATTCAAATTTTTTTGATTGAAAAATCCACAAAATCGATTGGAGACAGGCAAGGGATCTATTAAAATATATGGGGCAGGCATCAATATTCAATTTAAGCATTTTCCATTATTCAATATGGATTTGATTTATAATCATTATTCTTAAGCTTTGAATACTTCTTAAATCAAATATCGCCTCGTCAAGTCACAGCCCATTGACGAGACAAGATTAATGGGTGTTCGGTGTTCAATTTTCTCGGGGGCAAGTCAGGTCGATTGATTATAATTCTGCCTAGCTAATCAATAAAAGTAATTATCCCTATACATTTAGTTAGTTTGAATCAACAGCCATCTAATTTTTACATTATTGTTTAATAGCCTAATTCCATAGTCCTTTTTACTTGGCTTTGGGTGAGTAATGGATAAATAAATTACTCTCCATTAATTTTTTTCAACCGACATGCTTCCAACCCTGTGCGGTTATTTCATGTATATTACCATTGACTGTTTGTAGATTTACCCCTTGATTGGCATCGGTCATTTCACCAATGATAAAGATGCCAGGCATGGTTCTTATTATGGGAAGGTCTTTTGGATCCGCAGTAAATAATAGTTCATAGTCTTCACCTCCACTTAATGCACAGGTGATAGGATCCAGTTTAAATTTAAGTGCCATTAATTGGGCTTCATCTTTGAGGGGAACTTTGGCTTCTTCAACAAGCGCACCTGTACCTGAGGCCTTACATATATGCAATACTTCCGAAGCCAGACCATCTGAAATATCTATCATGCTTGTTGGGATTAGGCCGGCTTTGTCAAAAAGTTTCACCATATCTGTTCTCGCTTCAGGTTTCAATTGTCTTCCTATGAGATAGGCCTGATCTTCGAGATCCGGCTGAATAGCCGGATTGGACTGCCACAATTGCTTTTCTCGCTCTAAAATTTGCAAGCCAAGATAAGCTGCTCCTAAATCTCCTGTTACACACAATATATCGCCGGGTTTCGCTCCTGATCGGTAAGTCAGTTTTTCTTTCTGATTGGTACCCAATGCTGTAATGCTAATAACCAATCCTTTGAGGTTGGAATTGGTATCCCCACCTACAAGATCTACATCATAATTTCTACAGGCGGTGTAAATTCCCTCATATAATTGATCTAGGGCTTCCACAGAAAAGCGATTGGAAATAGCAATAGAAACAGTAATCTGTCTAGGAAGGGCATTCATGGCGCAAATGTCAGAAATGTTTACCGCCACGGATTTGTATCCGAGATGTTTAAGAGGGCAATACATCAAGTCAAAATGAATTCCCTCTAACAACATGTCAGTACTTACTACTATTGGCTTGCCGCCGTAATCTAAAACAGCAGCATCATCACCTACCCCTAACAGAGTTGATGGATGCTTCGCTTCATTGGTTTTGGTGAGGTGATCAATAAGACCGAATTCGCCAAGTGTGTTGACGTCTGTTCTTTTAACTTTATCTGACATTTTAATTCTTTTTTGTGTTAAAAAAATCAACAGCAGCAGAATGAAAAAATTGCCATAGTGGATCCTGAGGTAGTGGAGCAAATATTTTAATTGTCTCATCACCTCCCAATACAGGAAACTCCGACCATAGTGCATGCAGGCATATAGACCTGTCTTTATTTTTTCTGCGAGCACCGTATTTCACATCTCCCTTTATGGGACAATTCAAAAAGCTGAGTTGAGCCCTGATCTGATGTTGTCGGCCTGTGATCAATTCAATACCCAGTAAAAAATAGTTATCTGAACTGCTCAGTAATTGATAGTGGCTACTTGCACTTTTACCATTTTCCAATTTTTGAAGGCTAAAAAAGGACTTCCCTCTTTTTTTGTCTACTGCAATCCACCCATCAATTGCACCTTCCAGCTCATCCGGCTTTTTTTCCGTTATGGCAATATACTTTTTGGTAATTTTTTTATCTTTTAATAAGCTGCTGTAAAAAGCGGCTGCTGAGGAATTTTTTGCCAATACCTGCACTCCTGATGAAGGTCTGTCTAGGCGATTTACTGGAAAAAGTTTCTGATTAAAAAAATCCTCTGCCAATTTCTGCATTGAAGGGTCACCACTTTGATCTTCCACTGAAGGCACAGCGGGAATTTTATTGAGAACAAGGATGTTTTTATCTTCATATAGAAGTGCAGACTTTTGAAGAACGTTCATTTTTTCTTTTGGTTTCCTTATCGGATGTTAATTAAACTTTAGATACTCAGCTTTAATCTACTTCTTCATAATCAATATAGTCACCGTCCTTGTTTTTTTTATCCTCTATTTCGGAACTTGATTTTTTTCCACCAAACAATTGTTTTAATTGGTCATACCGAAAAACAATTATTAGAACTAATAAAAGCAATAACCACTGCATAAATAAAAATTGAGCTTACAAAGTTAATGCATTGCATTACAATAAACAGCCAAACAGCACATTAATTAACGGTGAGATTTGATTTAAGACTTTTGAGTACCTTAAATTACAGGAATAGTTATATTTTTGAGTTTTTATAAGACCATTACACATAATAAACTCTACAGATGTTAAATTACAGTAGTGCAAAAAAATATGCAGGTTGGTTTGTCCTTGCTTTTACTTTTCTCATCTTTTTTCTTACCGCGGAGCGTACCACAAGTTTATGGGACTGTGGGGAGTTCATTCTTGCAGCCAATAAATTGCAGGTAGTACACCCACCCGGCGCTCCTCTCTTTATCATATCGGGAAGGATGTTTACTTTGATTGCGGAGATATTGTCATCGGATCCTGCAAACATTGCTTTGGCTATTAACCTGATGTCAGGCTTATGTACTGCTCTGGCAGCCATGTTCGTCACTTGGATTACCATGATCTTTGGTAGAATGACCCTTACAGGAAGAGACTCTGAGCCCCAAGGAGCAGACTTAATAGCTGTTTCATTTGCAGGTATAGTTGCGGGATTGGCTACTGCCTTTTCAACCTCAATCTGGTTCTCAGCTGTTGAGGGTGAGGTATATGCTATGTCCACTTTTTTCTCTGCGCTCACCGTATGGGCAATGGTTAAATGGTATGAACTTCCCGACGAGCCGGATACAGACCGATGGATGTTCTTATCCATATTTGCTGCCGGTTTATCTGTTGGTGTTCACTTGTTGAGCTTACTGGCATTTCCGGCTATGGCACTTTTATACTATTTCAAAAAGTACCCGAAGCATACCTGGCTCGGTGGATTTGCTGCACTGGGTGTTGGTGCAGCAATGATAATTCTGGTTCAAAGTGTAATTATTACCGGCATTCCAAATCTTTGGGTACAGTTTGACCTGCTGTTTGTCAACAGCTTTGGACTCCCCTTTAATTCAGGTGTAATTCCAACAATTCTCTTGATCGCGGGGGTGCTTTTCTATGGTTTCTTTTGGGCAGCAAAAAACGGGAACAAGCTTGTACACTATATAACTACGGCGACTTCGCTATTGGTAATTGCTTACTCGGTTTTTGGTGTGGTAGTCATCAGAGCAAATGCAGGACCACCTGTAAATATGACTGATGTTACGGACCCCGTGAGGTTGCTATCCTACCTAAACAGAGAGCAGTATGGCGAAAGACCTTTGTTCAGAGGTCCTCACTTTGATGCACAGGCTATTAGTGCTAATTTTGAAGACAGGTATGTCAGATTAGGTGACCGTTACGAGAAGATTGATCAGCGGATTTCTTTGGAATACGCAGATAGTGATAAAATGCTTTTTCCCAGATTAGGACATACGGACAGAGGCAGTCAGTATAGAAGATGGTTGGATAAAGAAACCGGCACACCCAACATGGCCGATAATATCAATTTTTTCTGGAATTATCAGATCAAGTGGATGTATTGGCGCTACTTTATGTGGAATTTTAGTGGACGGCAAAACGGAGCTCAGGGACTGGAGTCATGGAATCCTGCTAATGGCCATTGGATTAGTGGCATAACTCCATTGGACGAAATCCGGCTTTACAATAAATCTATGATGCCTCAGGATATGAGGGAACACAAGGCAAAAAATAAATATTATATGCTGCCCTTTTTGTTTGGTTTGCTGGGTTTAATTTTCCAATTCAGAAGACGAAAGAAAGAGTGGTCCGCTTTAATGATTCTCTTCCTGACTACAGGGATAGGGATTATCTTCTACTCCAATCAGCCCCCTCAGGAACCAAGGGAAAGAGATTATGTACTCGTCGGCTCTTTCTTTACGTATTGTATGTGGATGGGCATGGGAGTGATAGCCTTGTATCAAATGCTAAAAGAAAAAATAAAGGGCAAGGATAAAATCCTGGCTATAGGGGCATCTGCATTGGTGATGATAGCACCATTGCTCATGCTTACAGAAAACTATGGTGAGCACGACAGAAGTAAAATAACAGCCGCGAGAGATTATGCCCATAACTTCCTAGAGAGTTGTGAGCCCAATGCCATCATTTTTACTTATGGTGATAATGATACTTATCCTTTGTGGTATGCTCAGGAAGTAGAAGGAATTAGGAGAGATGTCAGGGTAGTAAACCTTAGTCTTATTGCCGTGGATTGGTATATCAATCAACAGCGAAGAAAAATAAATGAATCACCGCCAATCAATTTTACAATTTCAAGAGATGCTTATCTCGGTAGCAGAAGGAATCAAACCTTATTTCATTCACCTGACGGTAGGGAAAGAGATATGACCTTGCAAAGTGTTCTGGAATTCATAGGAGCTGACAATCAACTTCGTACCTCTTCAAGAACTGTAGAGAGCTATTTGCCTACCCGCAGAATACATTTACCTGTAGATAGGGAAAGAGCTATAGCATCAGGTCTGGCAGATCGTTCAGAACTACCAAATATGGTTGATCGTATTGAGATTGACTTAACAGATAGACAATTCCTTATTAAGGATGAATTGGCTGTGCTGGACATCATTAATTCGAATTTTTACGACAGACCTATATACTTCTCGGTTACAGCAAGACCTGATAAGATATTGGGGCTTGATGACTACCTTCAGTTAGAGGGTCTTGGATTAAGACTTGTCCCATTTCAGTCAAGATCTGATAGATCACTTTCAATATATGGTTTTGGTAGAGTCAATGCCGAGAGAAGTCACGACCTCTTCACTAATGTATTCAATTGGGGTAATTTTGACAAGCATAATGTGTTTGTAGATCGCTCTTATCTGGCTGCTACCCAGGCGCACAGACTGACTATGATGAGGACGGGAATGACACTAATGGACAGAGAGCAATACGATATGGCAGCGGATATTGGTAGGACTTATCTAAGTGCTTTCCCGCATATGAATTTCACCTATGATCCTGCTGTAATCCCGTTTATTCAGATGATAGCCTCCTCCGGTGCTCATGATGAGGCAAAAGAGTACACCAGAAAGTTAGCGGAAGTAACAAGGGAGTATATGATATTTTTTAATTCCTTGGATAGGCATACACAACAAGCAGGATTCACAAGAGATATCAATTATTATCGATCGGGAATACAACAGATGTTTATGCTTTTACAAGACTTTGAAGATCCCGCTTTTGAGGAAGAAATCAGGGAGCTTGTGGAAGAGTTTATTCAGTAAAAATTTATTTATATGACGATTTCAATAGGAGGAGACCACGCCGGTTTTGAATATAAGGAAAAAATCATTTCTCTACTTTCTGATTTGGGGCATTCTGTGATTGATCACGGTCCATTCAGTGAAGAGTCAGTTGATTACCCCGATTTTGTAAAGCCAGTAGCTAAAACAGTCACTGAAGGTCAAGCAGACTTAGGAATAGTTATCTGTGGCAGCGGCAATGGTGTAGCCATGACAGCGAATAAATTTCCGGAAATACGAGCTGCCTTATGCTGGAATACTGAATTGGCCGGACTGGCACGTGGACATAACAATGCCAATGTATTGGCTATTCCCGCAAGATTCATTAACTTCGATGTCGCTGCTGAAATGGTAAAGGTTTTTCTGGAGACAGATTTTGAAGGGGGACGTCATCAAAGAAGAGTAGAGAAAATTAGTTGCAGTTGAGAAAGTAGTTTGTTTATTTGATCTAAGGCTATTGAATTTTTGCTGGAATCTCAATAAAAATTGATAACTAAAAAGGTATTGGAAAGGGGGGAGACGGATTTATCCTCTAAAAAATAAGTTTGTGACTACTGATTCTTTTCACCATTCAATCAATTTAACCCTTGAATTTTAGGTTAATTAGAAATTGCATTTCCCATAGCTGATATGCATTACACAATAGTCTGTAGCCAAAAGTTTTTTTTCAAAAAATAATCTTAATAATCATTTTCTCTACTGATAATCCCATACTTGTAACTAAATTTGAGGCTATTCCGACAGTAAATTTTTCACAGGAAGATCTGTTTTGTTTTAAAATTAACTAAATCCATGCCAAAATCCATTCTATTACTTATCAGTACTTTTCTGTTTTTTCAAACAGCATTGATCAGTCAGCATCACAGTGATTCAGATGAACGTGCTCAGCACTTAAAATATGCTGATTTTATCCTATTGGAAAATTTAAAACATCATGTACATGCCTTGGCTGCTGACAGCATGCAAGGGCGTGATACCGGAGAGCCCGGTGGAATAATGGCGGGTAATTACATAGAGCGACATCTAATTGATACGGGTATACCTGCGATAGGAGATACGACTTACCGGCAGACTATGCGGGTAGATTGGTTGCGATGGGAGGAGAATGAGATTAGAATTAATGACTCCATAATAATGCGCAACAGATGGGAATATCTTGCCATTCCAAAAGACAATAAGACGATGGAAAATTGGTCAATCTCTGAACTTGTTATAGGTGCTCCTAACTTTTTAAAAGAAATTGTTGATTCATCTTCATCAGATCACCATGGTCAGAAAGCAATGTTAATATTCCAAACGGAAGGCTTTCCTTTTTTATCAAATGAGCAAATTGCTCAAGCCGGGGAATCAGGCATTGATTTAATTGTTTTTGTGGAAGAGGACTTAAGAAATTTTATGAGGTCTAACTGGAGGAGTCTAGTTAGACCATTGCGCCCGGGGACTCCAACTGAACCAAAAAAAGGACAGCCCAATATAATCCATGTTTCAAGCTCTTTTGCAGGGAAGCTTGTTCCTGAACTTTTTGAAGACTTATCTGAGGATGATTCGTTCAAGGTTTTAGAAGAGGAATTCAATGGTAAAAGTTACTCTATAAATCTTTCTATTAATCTCATCAAAGAACATATTCTTATTGAAGATGACAATATCCTAGGCTTTATAGAGGGTACTGATCCCGAAAAAAAACATGAGCTGATTGTGCTATCTGCTCACTACGACCACATTGGGTATAATGAGGATGAGATTTTTTACGGAGCCAATGACAATGCTTCAGGTACGGCAGCAGTTATGGAAATGGCTCGTGCTTTTCAGATAGCTAAAGAAAATGGTGACGGTCCAAAGAGGTCTGTACTCGCAATTTTATTGACCGGAGAAGAACGGGGCTTATTGGGTTCTGCTTTTTATGTGGAAAATCCCGTATTTCCGCTAGAAAACACCATTGCCAATATTAATATCGATATGTTGGGAAGAGTGGATGCCAAGCATGAAGAACTGGGAATTAACAAATACATTTATCCGATAGGCTCAGACAGATTGAGCACCGAGCTCCATGATATTTTACTGGAGGTAAACGAAAAATACTCCAACATTCACCTTGATTTTACCTATAATGATCCGGCAGACCCCAATAGATACTACTTTAGATCAGATCACTACAATTTTGCCCGAAAAGGCATACCGGCTATCTTCTTTTTTAATGGTTTGAACGAAGATTATCACAAGTCAACGGATACCCCGGACAAGATAGACTACGAAAGTATGACAGCTGTTACCCGGCATATTTTCCAACTGGCATGGGAACTGGCCAACCGAGAAGAAGCTATTGAGGCTGATTTGTGGGAGGGTGAGTGAGTTGACAAATAAATTGTATGTGATTAAAAAGTGATCTGACTAGTAAGGACACGCAATTAAATGGGATGATGAGAGAAGTGAAAATTGAAAATTAAAAAAAATCACTACCTTTGGCAGTAAACCGCCAAAATGAGATTTCTACTACCCATTCTCTTCATTTTTTTAAGCCTTTCTTTGTATGCTCAGGATGATAATTCTAGTTTTCCATCCAATGGCATTGTAGTCACACCACTTATGGGACTGATTAATGATCAAATTCCTTCCTTTTACTACAAGCGATATTTCACCAATGACACGAGTTCTTACACTGCTTTGCGGGTAGGATCTGGATTTATTTCAGAGAGAAGGACCCAAGTCCCGGTTGGCTGGAAAACACGTGCTTCAGGATGGAATCTGAAGTTAGGTATGGAATTTGGGAAGAGATTTGATAGGTCCTATTTTTATTACGGTGCAGAGATTAGTAGGACTGTTATTAATACAATGGATAGTTATTTACTGGCTCGTCAAGGTGCATTATTCTCCAGTGGCAAATATGAAGAGAGAAGTGCTCAATTTAGAGACAAAGGGTACATGCGGATGACGGGTTTTATAATTTTTGCAGGTTTCAGGTATCAATTCAATCAACATTTTTCAATTGGAACTGAAGCTGCTTTTGGTATCGCCAGAGCGAGGACTATTTTAGATTACGATAGGGAAAGAACTTTAGCAGCAGATGAGGTATTTAAAATTCGGCTTACAGAATTTATTCCGGTACGATTTATTACTGTGGAGTATTCTTTTTGATAGGGAATATTTGGTTAGTAGGTTGTTAAGCCAACTTATTTTGGCTAAAGCTAGGATACGGCATCTTATTTTAGAAGATTGGGCTTGGTTCGATTCACCAATTTCTGCTTGTCTCCAACAGCCTAGAAGAGTGCGAATAAACATGCTCACCAACCTATAGTCGCATCCCTATTTATAAGGGTTTATTTAAAAATATGTGATAGATTTTCTTGCTAAAACTTTCAACTCATCACCCGTTCCACCGACTATAAACAAAAGCTGCCATGCCTCCCGTAAAAAACATAATAATAGAATAGACGGCTGGCACAATAGCCATATCAGGACTATTTAAAAGTGTGCTACTGGCTGCGATAGCAATGGCAAGAGTGCCGTTTTGAATGCCGGTTTCTATAGAGATAGAGGTCATCTGTGGCATGGATAAACCCATTCCTTTTCCCGCCAAAAAGCCGGCAATCATGGTTAATAAATTCAGTAAAAGTGCCCAGATGCCTGTATCCCTGAATGCAGGAAGTACAATATCCCTATCATTGAAAACTACCCCCACAATAACGAGAATGATAAAAACAGTGGAGGCCAGCTTCACGGGTCGAATGGCTTTTTCTGCGAGCACCGGAATTCTTGATTTGGTGTACATACCCAAACCCACCGGTATAGCGGTGATGATCATAATCTGCAGTATAGTTCGCAAAATAGGGAGTCTTATCAGCTGTCCTGAATCGTAAAACAACTCAAGACCAAGGTTGACAATAAACGGTATGCTAAAAATGGTGATGATACTCGATAGTGCTGTAAGCGAGATGGATAGTGCTGTATCGCATTTGCCCAGAAAAGCGATGAGGTTGGAAGTAGGTCCTCCGGGACAAGCTGCAATCAGGATAAGTCCTATTGCGAATTCGGGTTTTAGATCAATGGAATAGACTAAACCAAAAGCAATGGCAGGCAGTAAAATCAATTGTGAAAATAATCCCGTAATGACTGCCTTGGGATAGACTAGAATCCTCTTGAAATCTGCTATACTCAGGGTCAATCCCATACCATACATTATGGTAGCAAGTGCAAGTGGTAGTAGTATTTCGATAAGTAAATTGGTCTCCAAATCTGTATTTTTGGATCAAATATAATCAATGCTTTAATTATCCTGGCCTTTAGAGTCTTTTGCTCCACTGCAGCGTTTCGAGCAGTACTTGACGTTCTCCCAGTCTCTTTCCCATTTTTTTCTCCAACTAAATGGGCGACCACAATTTACGCAGATTTTTTGAGGTAGATCGGATTTCTTTTTGTTTTTCATTTATTGGGGTATGGAATTGTAAGTGATCATAATGATTAACAAAAAATGGTGATTTGGGTTAACCAAGATAAGAGTTTTTGCTTATCGATATTAAGTATCTGCGTGCATTTTTTTAAACGTTGTTTTATCTGTTTTACCCATATAAGGTGCCTATTGCAAAGTCTAAATAAATTTTACAACTGAAACACTGGAACACTTTTGGATTGGAAGCTTACACAATTCAAACGTAATAAATCTTAAGACCACTTCGGGAGGCAGCGAATCCAATTTTT
>RECS01000115.1 GCA_007693915.1 Saprospirales bacterium
ATAATTATTATACTGGCTAACTGCTTTTAGCCCAAAATACTGCTTTGTTTATGGTTTTCAGTATCAAGAAGATTTTTAAACTATTACTTCTTTTTTTTTACATAATGAACAAATCCAACTCGAAACAAATTAGTCTTCGTCTCCATTACCACCCATTTATCCGATAATTCAAGCCTTTGATATAAAAAGAATTGTACGTTCTTTAATTATCCTTTATTATTGCATTGAATTGTTGAACGATTGATTTGTTCCATCAAAAGGCTTATAAAATGAATTATAAAAAACTATTTTTTCTAATCCCTGCCATAGCAATCCTATCTACCACATCGGCTATAGCTCAAGAAGTTTGGACTCTGGAGGAGTGCGTCAGGCATGCAGTGGAAAACAATATCGAAATCCGAAACATATTGGTCAATGAGGAGCTGAATAAAATTAATACGCTGCAGGCGCGCCACGATCGCTATCCATCACTGACTGCCAACTCTAATCTGGGGAACAATTTTGGCCGAACGATTGACCCCTCTACCAATCAGTTCCGTTCCCAAAATTTGACTTTTAACTCTTGGTCATTCAATGTTTCTGTTCCGGTTTTCAATGGGTTTGCAATCACTAACTCCATTAAGCAAGCTGAATTGCAACAACAGGCCTCTGCCTATGAAACAAAACAGGTGTTGGATGATATTCAACTCACTGTAGTTACCTTTTATCTCAATGTCCTTTTTGCAGAAGACAACCTGAGCAATGCGAGAAACCAATTGGAAATAAGTACTCGCCAAATGGAGCGGATGCAGCGATTGATAGATGCCGGTGCAATGTCAAGGGGGGAGATTTTCGACCTTCAGGTGCAGGTTGCCCTAGATGAGGAACGAATGGTAATGGCAGAAAATGCTGTAAATCAAGCTATGATACAACTTAAGAATTTACTTGTATTGGACCCTGATAAGGAAATGGTACTTGACAGACCTGAGTTAGAGGTACCTGAGGCAGATCCCTTGCTTACTATTGATTTTCAGTCACTTTATAATAGAGCTTTAGAAACTCAAGCCTCCGTTAAAAGTAGTGAACTGCAGATTCAAGCGGCCGAAAAAGGAGAGAAAATAGCAGCAAGCGCTATGATGCCAAGCCTTTTTTTAGGGGGTAGTTTAAGTACCAATTATTCAAGCAGAGCACAGGAAATTGCAGGTTTCCAGACGGTACTTGAGGAAGTTCCGGCTACCATTAACGGTGAAACTGCCATTATAGGATTTCCCAATGTAGTACCTAACTTGCGCGATCAAGCTTATTTCGATCAATTGGAAGCTAACTTTGGTTATGGTGTAGGATTGACCTTGTCCATCCCCATTTACAACAATTACAGAAATCGGCACAATGTACAACGCGCAAAGTTAAATACAATAAGAACCCAAAATCAGGATGAACTGCTGCGCCAGCGATTAAGAACTAACATTAGTCAGGCTCAGGCAGATGCAAGGGCTGCTTCCAAATCTTATCAGGCTGCGCAAAGGGCTGTGGATGCCAGTGAAATGGCATTGCGGAATGCAGAGAGAAAACTGGATGCAGGAACAGCAACCGCTTTTGAACTGGTTAATGCTCAAAACGTTTTGAATAACAGCAGAAACAATGTATTGCAATCCAAATATGATTATATTTTCAAATTAAAAGTTATTGACTATTATCTTGGCAATCCAATCACCTTGGACTAAAAAAACAGCTGATGCGGCTTATGGGGAACTGAGTATTAAGATCCGAGAATGCATTCAGCTTTTATCAATCAATTACACTAGAAAAAATAAATAAAATGAATAAGAAAAAATCTTCGAGAAAATGGCTGTGGATATTACTTGGTGTGATAGTCATATTAGTGGTAATCGCTCTCCTGAAAAAAGGTGATAGAGGAAGTGGAATTGACGTACAGGTGGAAAAAGTAGAAGATCGCACCATAGTTGAAAGGGTGACTGCAAGTGGGAAAATTTTTCCTGAAAGAGAAGTGAAAATTAGTTCAGATGTATCGGGTGAGATAGTCGAATTAAATGTGGCAGAAGGTGATTCAGTACAACAAGGCCAGGTTTTGGTGCGCATCAATCCGGATACTTATTTATCTGCTGTTGAGCGAGGAAGGGCTAACTTGAATAATGCCCGTGCTCAGAGAGCTGTAGCAATGGCTTCAGTCGAAACAGCAAGAGCACAAAAAATGCAAATTGAAGCCCAATACAACAATGCAAAAAGGATGCATGAGCGAAACACCAGACTTTTCAATGATGATGTTATTTCCGAGGCTGAATTTGAGAATTCACTTGCTACTTATGAGTCAGCCAATGCAAATCTCGAGTCAGCCAAAGCATCCATATCTAGTTCGGAGCAAAATGTAAAAGCAGCAGAGTATACTATTAAAGGCGCTCAAGCGAGCCTGAGTGAGCTCCAAACAAGCTTGCAGCGGACAACCATAATGGCTCCTGTGAATGGAATTGTTTCCCGTTTAAATGTGGAATTGGGAGAGCGTGTAGTCGGTACTATCCAAATGGCTGGAACAGAAATGATGCGGGTCGCCAATTTTAGTACGATGGAGGTGCAGGTAGAGGTCAGCGAAAACGATATCCTCAAAGTATCGCTTGGAGATTCCGTTGAAATTGAAGTTGATGCTTATCTGGATCGAACTTTTTATGGACGAGTTACAGAAATTGCCAATTCAGCTGCCAATGTTATGCAGGTTGGTGGGTCGTTAGCTTCTGATCAAGTCACCAATTTTATAGTAAAAGCGCGGATTAATCCGTCTTCCTATGAAGATCTGATAGTTCCGGGAAGACTTTTTCCCTTGAGACCGGGTATGTCAGCTGCTGTTGACATCATTACCGATATTCAAAAAGATATCACCTCCCTTCCTATTCAGGCAGTTACGACCAGAGAAGATGAGGATAGCGGAGATTTTAATGAGGTGGTTTTTCTGTACAAAGAGGGAGTAGCCGAAATGACCAAAGTTAAAACAGGAATACAAGATGATCGCTTTATTCAGATCCGTGAAGGGCTCGAGGTGGATCAGGAAGTAATTACAGGCCCTTTTTCAGCCGTAGCAAGGCGATTGAATGATGGAGATGACGTGAACAAAACGGAAAGCAGGACTTCGAGAGGAGAAGATTAAATGACTATGACTGAAAACAATTTCTATGATTGCAGGATGCAAAGTATGAAAAACCATCTTGCTCATTGTAAAATCCTTTATTCCGGTTCAGACCATATGAAGTTAGCGAAGTGAGGAAATCCCGAAAAGCTATACCATGCAGGTTTTTTCAAAAACGACCCCAATCAACCAAGTTGGTGGATTGAGGGTAGATAAAGATTAATGATTGCATATTGGAGAAGTAAAATTTCAACTCAGAATTGGAGTATAAAATGATGAAGAATAATAATCTTATTTTTCCAAATTACTCTAATAACCGTTTCCATATTTTGAATTATAAAGCCCACCATAGCATCTATAATAGCTGCGACTTAAACGTTTATATTCGTTTGTAAACGCATATAGATGGAGATTAAAATCGGGTTTGTGTTATGTTTGTCCAAAGCATAATAAACACAAATGAAAAAGAAACCACGCAACATCAATCCTTTTACAGATTTTGGCTTTAAGAAATTGTTTGGAGAGGAAGCAAGCAAAGATATTCTTATCGATTTCCTTAATGCTGTATTAGAAGGAGACATTAGTCCTATATTGGATATTGAGTTTTCTAAAAATGAGCATCTCGGTCCTACAGAATTAGATCGCAACGTAGTTTTTGACATCTACTGTCGCACAGAAAGCGGTGAAAGGATTATTATCGAAATGCAAAAGGTCTATCAATCTTTTTTTAAGGAAAGATCTCTGTATTATAGCACCTTCGCCATTCAAAAGCAGGCAAACAAAGGAGATTGGAATTTTAGTATGTGTCCGGTATACTGTATTTCTTTACTTGATTTTTCATTGAGAAACACCGAAATAAATCCTAATGAGTACATTCACAAAGTAAAACTTTTAGAAACAAATACCGGAAAAGTTTTTAATGATAAGCTTAACTTTGTTTATGTCGAAATTCCCAAGTTCAACAAAAAGCTATATGAATTGGAAACCAATTTTGACAAATGGATGTATTTATTAACAAGCTTGGAATTCTTAGAAAGACTTCCCGAAAAGCTACAATCAAAAATATTTCAAAAAGTCATGGGAATAGCTGAATTATTAAAACTAGAGAAAACGGATCGAAAAGCATATGAGGAGAACCTTAAAAAGCATCGGGATTTGAAAAATGCTTTAGAAACAAGTAAAAGGTTAGGATATGAAGAAGGAATAGAGAAAGGAATAGAAAAGGGAATAGAGAAAGGAGTTGAAAGAGCAGCAATATCTCTATTTAAAGAAGGCATGGATATTCCTTTCGTCTCTAAAATTACAAGATTAACTGAAGATCAATTACTTGAAATATTTAGAAGAGAAGGGTTGGTTTAGGGCAATTCAAATTGGATTAATTTTTTTTCTATCAATACTATTCCTCTGACTTCACTCCAACAACTTATCACTTCAGATGCGGTAGATTACTTTTTATTGGCAATGATAGAAGAAGACAATGATGGGATATTTGAAAAAACTTTGATTTAAATTTTTTCTGGACAGCTTAGGATAAATATCTTTTTCAGAATAAATCCATAAACTTTGTCCTCGGAGCATTAAAGTTATTGAAAAACCTGTAAATTTCGGGTTCCTTATATCAGCTGTAATGTATTTATTTATTACAAAAGAACTTTTCAAAAAAATACCATTAATGGTATTTGCATTGTATTTGTCAGTTTTGAGCTTGAATGCTCAGGGATCCCTTTCCGGAAATTGGTTGCTCGGTGGTGGCATTGGATTTGAAGCTGAGAAAAACTCAATCACAGACAGTTGGGATCGAACTCTTGAAGCTTATCCATTATTGGTTTGGTTTCCTATAAGTTCACTTGGGTTTGGGATGGAGGTTTCTTATTTAAATGAAAAAACATCGGGTAGCGGTAGAACGCTTTACACCCTCAGACCATTAGTTCGGTACTATATCTACAGCGGATGGTTTCCTCAGATTCAGTATGTAAGAGGGATTGAAGATCCGGGCTTTTTTAAAAGAGACATTTCAGGTTATGTTCTTGGCTTAGGCTATACCTACCCTATACGACCTAATTTTGGGATTGAACCACTGCTTACCTATAATTACATTGATGGTAAAAGATTTTTTATGCTGAAAATAAATCTAGTGGGCAGTTTTTAATCTTTTACCAAAATTAAAAAGCTATTGAATGTTCTGTTGCTTCATTCTTATTAACTTTACATCCAAATTACGGATATGAATAAGCTATTACTACCAACTTTTTTCTCAGTTTTTTTTCTTTTCGGTTCACTAAATTCATTTGCCTGGGGACCAATAGGTCACTATACCATAGGACAATTAGCAGAATGGCAAATGCGGCCTAGTACACTTGAAAAAGTCAATCAGGTCCTTGAAAATGAATCTATCGCAGCGGTAGGCACCTGGATGGATCAAATAAGATCAGATACCGCCTATGATTACACCAGAACCTGGCATTGGATCACAACTGTCGATGGAATATACGATCCATCAATTCAAGAAGAAACAGGAGATGCTTTTTCAGCTTTTCTTACGCTAAAAGAAAATCTCAAATCAGGGAAACTCTCCCCGAAAGAAGAAAGAGATCAACTCAGAATGCTTATTCATATAGTGGGTGATTTACACCAACCACTGCATGTAGGTCAGCCCGGTGACAGAGGAGGAAACGATGTGCCGGTCACTTTTTTTAATCGCCAAACCAATCTGCATGCTGTATGGGACTATCACCTTATCGAAAATCGCAGGATGAGTTATTCAGAACTTGCCGCTGAATTGAATAGGAGAATTACTCCAGAATTGGTTAAGGAATATGAATCAGCGCGACCGGCTGACTGGTTGGTTGAAGCAGCGGAGTTGAGACCGTATATTTACGATATTCCGGATAATGCAGAGATTAGATACCAGTATATTTATAAACATTATCACATTGTGGAGGAGAGGATACTCGCCGCAGGGATAAGGCTTGCAAAAATCCTGGAGGATATCTACGGCTAAAGATGTTTTCTATTGTCATTTTCAGAAATGAACAATTCGACTTGCTTTTGATTGTTCTAATTCACATCATCTTTACTATTATCATTTTTCAATATCATAAAGCAAATCATTGAGACCCAAAAAATCATACGGACAACATTTTCTCACCAGTGAAAGTATAGCAGATAAAATTGCCCAAAGTCTTTCCGGGGAGGGCTACGATAAAGTCCTGGAAGTGGGACCGGGCAAAGGGATGCTTACTAAATATCTGCTGCAGTCCAAAGGATATGAGATTACAGCAGTCGATGCCGACAGCGATATGATAGATTATATGGAGGAGCATTATCCTGAGCTTGCAGGAAGGCTGTATTGCTTTGACTTTCTCAGATTTGATCCCACTAAGGTATTTGGCGAAAAGCAATTTGCCCTCATCGGAAATTATCCTTATAATATTAGTTCGCAGATTGTATTCCGAATGCTGAAGTACAGAGAATATATACCGGAAATGATCGGAATGTTCCAAAAGGAAATGGCAGATAGGATTATATCTGGCCCCGGATCGAAAGAATACGGTGTCATCAGTGTGCTTACACAGGTGTACTACAAATGCGAGCGATTATTCAATGTAGAACGCGGGAGTTTTAATCCACCGCCAAAAGTGCGCTCTGCCGTTATTCGGTGTACTAGAATAGAAAACAGTTATCCCGAACTCGACTACAGCCTTTTCCGCTCAGTAGTAAAAAGTGCTTTCAACAACAGAAGGAAAATGCTGAGAAACACCATGAAGAGTTTTCTAAAAGGTAGTCCCCTGCTTAATGATGAATTTTTTCAACAAAGACCTGAACAATTATCCGTTGATGACTTTGTACAATTAACCAATCAGGTTAAAGAATTTCAAAAATCCATAAAATGAACTTAAAAGACCAAATCAATCAGGACATCAAAAACGCAATGAGAGCCAAAGACCAAGCTGCTCTTCGCGCACTGCGCTCCATAAAATCTGCCATCCTACTTGCTGAAACTGATGGCTCCGGAAATGAAGTAGATGACGCTGTAGTTTTAAAAATAATTCAAAAACTTGCCAAGCAGAGGAAGGAATCTTTAGAATTATTTGAGAACCAAAACAGACCTGACCTTGCTGAAAAAGAAAGTGAGGAGCTAAAAACCCTCGAAAATTACCTACCCAAACAGATGAGCGAATCTGAATTGGAGGTTTTTCTGAAAAATCTGGTCAGTGAATTAGGTGCAGAGGGCATGAAGGATATGGGTAAAGTCATGGGAGCTGCTCAGGGTCAACTGGCCGGAAAGGCAGATGGTAAGGCCATATCGAAAATAGTCAGGGAGCTGTTGAAGTAATTCAAGCTTGACTATTTTTATTTTGCACTTCCTTTAATAAAACCGGATTCTATCTGTCTTTTGCCTTGATTTTTTTCTACCGGCCTAAAGCCAATTGATAACAGAAACGGGTTTATAGAGTGGACTTATTTACTATTTAGTATGCATTTCTTTTCTATTGAATAAAAAGTGTTACTTTTGCGCCCTTAAAAAAAATTAGAGCGCTATTATGCTCTATTTATTTAACAGGCTTACCCCACCGTGAAATAGTCATTTCAATAAGTTTTCAAGTTCTTACTTAACCTTCTTAATTTCCACTTTACCTGCAAACTCAACGGTAAAGTTTAAAATCAGTATAAACTAAGTTTACATGAATAAATATGCCCGCTTGTACCGTCAAAAAAGCAAGAAAGAGTACAAAAAAGTCATCAACTTATTTAGCAAATCATCTGAGGAGAGCGCTAAAACAGAAATTTTATCCGGATTGACCGTAGCATTGGCTCTTGTACCTGAGGCAATAGCTTTTGCCATGATTGCAGGTTTATCTCCATTGACAGGCTTATACGCAGCAATTGTAGTAGGTTTAGTTACCTCTATTTTAGGTGGTCGTCCCGGTATGATTTCAGGTGCTACGGGTGCCATAGCTGTTGTCATTGTTGCATTGGCGATTTCACATGGTCCTGAATATGTATTTGCCACTGTTGTTTTAGCGGGAATCCTCCAGGTTTTAGCGGGTGTATTCAGAGCAGGTAAATTAATGAGATTAGTACCGCACCCTGTTATTTTTGGGTTTGTAAATGGTTTAGCTATAATCATTTTCTTGTCCCAATTAGAACAGTTTAAAGACCCTTCAGGAAGTTGGCTCACGGGTGAACCGCTTTTTATTCTCCTAGGTTTGGTATTGCTGACCATGCTAATAATCTGGGGATTGCCAAAAATCACTAAGGCAATTCCTTCCTCTCTGATAGCTATATTGTCGGTTTTTGGGATAGTAATAGCATTTGGGATTGACACCAGGTCAGTAGGAGACATTGCTTCAATTGAAGGGTGATTCCCTCCCTTTCACATTCCCAATGTTCCCCTAACATTGGAGACCCTAACGCTCATTTTTCCATATGCAGCGATCATGGCTGCTGTGGGTTTGATTGAAAGTTTATTGACCTTAAATATTGTTGATGAAATTACAGAAACCCGGGGCAAAAGCAACAAGGAGGCGGTAGCACAAGGAACAGCAAATATTTTTTCCGGCTTTTTTTCCGGCATGGGCGGATGTGCGATGATTGGGCAAAGCCTGATCAACATATCCAATGGTGCAAGAGCACGCCTTTCCGGAATAGTCGCGGCATTGACCCTTCTGGCGTTTGTAATGTTCGGCTCAAGCGTCATTGAGTTACTCCCAATGGCAGCACTTACCGGCTTGATGATAATGGTTGCTATTGGTACTTTTGAATGGGCAAGCCTCAGGACATTTAATAGAATGCCTAAATCTGATATTTTTGTTATGGTGGTGGTTACTCTGGTTACTGTAGTTCTGCACAATTTAGCCTTAGCTGTTATCATTGGGGTCATTATTGCTGCTTTGGTCTTTGCCTGGGATAATGCTAAACGAATACGCGCCAGAAAACACATCGATGAAAATGGGGTAAAACATTACGAAATTTATGGTCCTCTATTTTTTGGTTCAGTTTTAGTATTCAATGATAAGTTTGATGTTTTAAATGATCCCGAAGAGGTGATTATTGACTTTAGGGAGAGCCGTGTTGTTGATATGTCAGCAATTGAGGCCTTAAATAAAATCACTGAACGCTACATGAAAGTTGGTAAAAGAGTTCATCTGCGCCACTTGAGTCCTGACTGTCAAAAACTGTTGAAAAATGCAGATAAAATCATCGATATTAATGTTTTGGAAGATCCGAGTTATAAGGTGTTAACAGACAAGCTATAAGAGCTATTTATTAGCCACTCCGGTAAAAATATCTTTAAAGCTGATAGCAATCATCATCTAAGGTGATTAAAATCATCTTTTTCCACTCTCTTTACCCGCATTTTTGCAATTAAAGAGAGAAAATCATTTTTGATGAGTACAAAAACCGGGGATTTGCTCAGAGAGAACCCTGCCGGTGATACCCAACTCAGGGACAAACCGGACTGTTTTCATTGCGGCGAAGTAGTGGAAACAGATAAATATGTGGAGGAGGAAAAATCCTTTTGCTGCAATGGTTGCCATATGGCTTACCATCTCATACAATCTGCCGGCCTTGATTTCTACTATGATGATGCGAAAAACCCACTCTTAGAAAGGAAAAAAATAGACCTGGAGGAGGGAAAATTTGCCTATCTGGACAATGAGGACATTGCTGCCAAAATCATCCGGTATGAGGAGGGTTCCATTAAACAAGTCTGGCTGGATCTGCCTTCTATACACTGTGCATCCTGTCTGAGAGTGCTTGAAAATCTGCATCGCTTTGACAGAGGTGTCATTAAAGTAAGTGTGAATTTTGAAAAGAAAACTGCCCATGTACTTTTCGACAGTGATAAAATCAGTCTTCGGAAATTGGTTTTCCTGCTTGCAAGTATCGGCTACGAACCGAGTTTGACTCTTGAGGAGATTACCGAAAAAAACGACCGGCGTACCAATATGTCGCTGATCTACAAGCTCGGAGTCGCCGGATTTTGCTTTGGTAATATCATGCTACTCAGTCTTCCCGACTACTTTGCCGGCTCGAGAGAAATCGAGGCCAATCTCGATGAATGGTTTAAATACCTATCCTTGATTCTATCCCTACCTGTATTCTTTTATTCCAGTCAGGCCTTTTTCAAACCGGCAATTGCAGGCTTGAAACAGAACTATGTAAATATGGATTTCCCGGTGGCCCTTGCGATTCTGGCAACCTTTGTCCGTTCCGTGGTGGATGTACTTTTCGGTTTTGGAACAGGCTTTTTTGACAGTATGTCCGGTATCGTGTTTTTTATGCTGGTGGGACGTTATTTGCAGTCGCGGACCCATACTTCCCTGTCTTTTGACAGAGATTTTCGTTCCTATTTCCCCATTGCTATTGATACCTTGGTGAAAGATCAATTCCTCCCCAAAGCCCTTCCTGATCTGGAAAAAGGAGATATCATCAGAATCCGACCCGGTGAAATTATACCGGGCGATGGAAGGATACTAGATGGAGATGGGCATATCGACTACAGTTTCGTCACCGGAGAATCTGCCATCATTAAGGTAAACAAGGGAGAAAAAGTCTTTTCAGGAGGCCGGCAGACGCGTAACTTACTTACCGTCCAACTGAGTTCCAAGGTAGCGCAGTCTTATCTCACCAGCTTATGGAATAAAGATGCTTTCAAAAAGAAAAGTCAGAAGCGGATGGAAAAATTTGATCGCTGGGGCAGGGACTTCACCTGGGGCGTTATTGCGATTGCTGTAATTGCTGCTATTGTCTGGCTTTTTATTGATCCCTATAAAAGCATGGATGCATTTACTGCTGTCTTGATCATTGCCTGTCCCTGTGCCCTTTTGGTCACAGTAGCTTATACACATGGACACCTCCTCAATGTGTTGTCCAGAAATGAATTTTATCTTCGTGACTCCGGAGTCTTGAGTACTTTGGCTCATCCTGATGCCATAGTTTGGGATAAAACCGGTACCCTCACCAGTCAAAAAAAATTCACGGCTACCTTCGTGGGAACAGATATCAGTGATATCGAAAAAATTGCGGTGGCTTCTGTTACCTCTCTTTCTCTGCATCCACTTAGTCAGATCATTACAGAACACCTGAAGAGCCGTCAGCAATTAGATGTCAGGGGTTATGAAGAAATTGCGGGAAAAGGAATCACAGCCAATGCAGGGGATATCCAGATAAAAGCTGGAAGTAGTCAGTTTATTCTTGGAAAGGCTGAGGAAAAAAGCAAAAATGGCTCGAGGGTACACATTGAAATTAATGGACAATACAGGGGCTATTTTGAACTGATCCATTTATACCGAAACCGGATTCTGGAGACCGTATCCGGGCTTTCCGGGAAAACCCCCAATATTGTCCTCAGTGGTGACAATGATGCAGAGAAGGCTTATCTACAAGAGGTATTAGGAGAAAAGGTAGATTTAAAATTTGAGCAGTTACCGGCAGACAAGTTGGAATACCTCAAAAAGATAAAAGAGGAAGGAAAGAAAGCCATCATGATAGGTGACGGTCTCAATGATGCCGGCGCACTTCAACAAAGCGAACTCGGTCTTGCCGTTTCCGATCAATTGAATAATTTTACCCCTGCCAGCGATGGTATCATCAAAGGGGATCAATTGCATCGCTTACCCGATTTCATGAAGCTTGCATCTTGGGGACAAAGATTAATCGCAGGCGTTTTTACCTACTCAGCCATTTACAATATTGCCGGCATATGGTTTGCTGTCAGGGCTGAGTTATCTCCCATGATAGCAGCCATCATTATGCCGCTGAGTTCTATTTCAATCATTCTTATCACCTTTACCGGGGTGTATATTTTTTCAAAGAAGTTGGGTTTGTAAATCTTTGGGATATTTTGTTTTAACCAGAGTTCTTCACAAAATTTCTACTACAAAGTCAAACTGTCGGTTATAATTGAATATGAAAAACTCACTTTGTGTTTTTCCAATCATAGGAGGTGTAAACTCAATTTGCATGAAGAATTATACCTTATTTTATGTATTTGGTTTTTGACTATATCCATTGCCCATCAATAATTTCATTTTATAACCAACTGATAATCTATATATATATATATTCGAAGAATATGTAAAAAATACCATAAAAAACCCCCTAAAAAGATTGCTACATTTAAATATTCTCAATTATTATTGCAAAAGTAAATACTGTTTTATAATAAATTCCTTTAACCCTATTGTAGAATGATCGCCATCTCGACATACAATAAAAAAGCAGGGAGCACCCTAGGATCAGAATATCTTATTTCCTTTTGTCCTTCCCGGCTGTATGGTCGTGGTGGATTTTATGAATAAATTTCCAGTCTTTATTCCGGGTTAACATAGGAGTAACTTAAGCAAGTTGTTTTTGAAGTATATGGTTATTTGATTAGCTGTTACTAATCACCTCTAGTATTTCATTGATCATTCAGAGGCTAGGGATTCTCTTATTATTACCTGGATTTAACAAGTCATTTCTCTATTCAATTCAACCGGCCAAGACATCGGAAACACTGAATTTGACAATAAAATCAAAGACGGATGGACGAAAGATAAGGTGCATTCGGATTTATAAAATGAAGAAAAGTATGACTCTTGGAGCCTGAGAAAGAAATAGAATGAAAGCTTGTTGACTGGAACCTATTATCCAAAGAAATCATAAATTTTTTTAACAAAACAATAATACAATGAAAAATTATATTAAGGCATTGTCTTTGGTCATATGTGGTGGATTCCTACTTCTTACATTTGGTTGTGAAAAAGAGATAGTTAATAGCTCAATCCATAATGAAAGTCCTGTAGAAATAAATAACCCGCCTAATGACTTTGTTGTAAATTCAATAGTCAATCCATGCTATGCCGGACTGTTTGATTCTATTCAAGTCCACAATGGATTGTTGAAATTTGTCGATATGGATCATTTAGAAGATGTTTATAACTGTCTTGAATACCTATACGAAATCAATCAACAAGAGTTTGAGGATGCATACGGACATTTAACTCTTAAACAAATGGATTCTATGGAATTAGTTGTAGGTTTTAATCATTGGGAACCCTATGAGGATTTTGAGGACCTATTTTCCTACTCTTCACGACGAGAATACATTGAAAATTTAATAGTAGCATTTCTTGATCAGGATAATCCTGACTGGGAAAACGATCCGGATGATTTGGATGACCTTGATGAAACTATGAGGACTCTTGTAAATATAGAAGGAGACTTAATTATTGGTTCTGATGTAGTTAATCTAATTAATTTTCAAGGTTTCGAGGCAATTAATAATGGGATGAGTAGTGAGCGATCAGAAAATTGCAAAAGGTGGGGTCGTGAGATAACAAGACCTATGGTCACATCAAATACCCGAATTAGACATAAAACTAAATTTAATGGGTATTTTCCAAGAAATACGGTGAAAGGGAAAGTAGTACATCACAGATTGAGAAGCAATGGAAAGTGGAGAAGGTCTAGAGCTACTCTTTACATTACAACTTCTGGATCCAGGTCACGAGATGTTGTAAATTGTAGTACTTCTTGGCAAATGGGTTCTGTTAATGGTCCACGAAATAGACGTTCGTTAAAAACTATTCGTGGAAATTGGGGTCAGGATGGCGCCTACAGAAGTGGAGAAGTTGGATCTACAGCTACTGTAGGTAGTGGTTCTAATGTATTTCAACACCATCAAGTAATCGTGTGGTAATATAACTTAACGAGAGTAGGAGAGTCTTTAGGCTCTCCTACTTTAAAATAACCAACATATGAAGTTTATTTTTGCAATGTTACTTTTTCTATTAACGACCTCAGTCGCAGTAGCTATCGATCACAATCCCCTTAATAAATCCAAAATGAAAGGTAGCCACTCACTGGGTTTTAAAGTAGAAGTGTTTAGGTCGCCTCATTTAGTTCAAATTGATTATTCTGGATTTTATCTATTAGATCCTTTTGTTCTCCTAGGATCAAAGGAATCAGTTGGCTTCAAAAGTAATTTAACTTATTACTACCATCTACATCCCAAAATTCGATTGGGTCTGGGTTTCGTTGGAGGAAGGGATTCCTACAGAATACAAGTTGCTGTCACAGATGAGTTTATCTCTCAGCCGGGAGAAACTATATATCTTTTTGATAATAGATATTTTCATATTTCCTTTTTAGGTTTGGATTTTTCAATCAATCTGGACTTACCCATAGGAGATAGAAGCTATCTAAATTTTAGAACTGGAGTATCAGGAGTTTTTCTACATAATTCTACTAAAATAAAGGAGGTACACATCAAATCTCCGAGTGGTAATGATCTTGATTTGTTTGCTGCTGATTTCAAACGAAATGAGAATTTAATTTTAGCTCCCAATATAGGAATAGGATATGCCTTTCAGTTTAGTGAGAACTGGAGATTACAACTTAATATGAATGCATTGTATTCTCGAGTTAATTCAATTGAGACCCATGGAAATTATGTATTTACTAACGGAGTGCAAAACTATGAGGGTAGTTTTGAAAAACAGTTTTTACATGCAGGAACATCATTGGAGGTTATTTACACCTTTCCTTAATTATTTTGGTGTTGCAAAATAGTATAATATTTTTAATTTAGAATGAAATTGTTTATATGACTAATTTTAAGGTACTTGGTTCTGTTTTATTTTTCTTATTGAGTTTTTCAATTGATGATACAAGCGCACAATCAGAAAAAAGCACATATTTTGGATTTAAAGGTGGGCTTAATCATAGCGACATAGTTGGAGTTAATAATTTTAATGAATATACAGGTTATTTAGGATATGAGCTTTACGCAGCTTTTTTTGCTGATACAAAAATAAATGATCGGTGGCATTTTCAAAATGAATTGCTATTTTCATGGACAGATGAATACCATTTCATTGAAGTACCCTTACACATAAAGTATAAGGTCTTTGAAAAATGGTTCTTATTTGTAGGGCCAAAATTGGATTTTCTCCTTGATAACTCTAATGATGGCGGTTATTTTGAAGCTTATTACAGGTTTCAGAATTTTGGTGTGTCAGTAGATACTGGAATTCAATATTATTTTGGTAGTAGATTTTTGGCAGAGGGCAGATTTTCTAGAGGATTTAGTCCCCACGTTAATGATTTACTATTAGATATTTACGAAGGAAAAAGAAATACCTATCGTTTGGGACTTGGAGTGATTTTTTAGAAAAATAAGGATGCGAGTAAATATGTCTGCTAGAATAGATGGAAAACCAAGGATTGGGGCTAACTGTTCAGATCCGCAACCAAGAGCTGCCCAGTCAAGTTTTAGAAAAAGAAGAAGTAGAAAAGCAGTTACCGTTCCTCCTCCATTGGTGAAGAATGCTGTTTATAAAAGCCGTGAAAATTTTGGTACATTTAAAGTAAGGAGAAATAATACCCTCACATTCGTGGTAACTCTTGAATGGTAAATCTTTAATGTTAGATAGGGGGAAATACCCCCTATCTTTTAAACTTAATCTCATGCGACTAACAACATTCCTTTTATTTATCTTCATAGCCAACCAATGCTTGGCTCAAGATCAAGATCCACATCTTCACAACAATTTATTAGGAATAAAATTTGGTGTAGGATTGTCACCTGTTTTAACAATTAATCAAGCCCAAGGCATGACATCGGTACACATAGTTTTACTTGTAAAGTTTCTTTTATTGTTTCTGAGATTGGATATTTACTTTTTGTCTTCATACCACTCAATAAAAGCCTGAAAAGCTCTACCCCTGTGGCTGATTAAATTCTTTATTTCCGGACTCAGGACACCGAAGGAATGATCATAGCCTTCGGGAATAAATACCGGATCGTACCCAAAACCGCCATCCCCTTCAGCTTCTACTCCAATTTTACCGTTTACGATTCCTTCAAACAAAAACTCCCCCTTATCGTCGATATAAGCAATTACAGTTCTGAATCGGGCCGTCCTGTCATCTTTATCCTGCAATTCTGTTAGCAGCTTTTTGATATTATTGGCATTAGATCGGTCTTCTCCTGCATAACGAGCAGAGTGAACACCCGGAGCTCCGTTCAGAAGTTTTACCTCGAGACCGGTATCTTCAGCTATACAGGCAGCTATTCCCGTCAACTTTAAAGCTTGTCGTGCCTTTGAAAGTGCGTTGCCTTCAAGAGTATCTTCGTTCTCTTCCAACTCCTGATTCAGTTTAATATCATTGAGGTCAAGCAACTGCAATTGATTGCCTAATATCTGTCTTACTTCAGCAGTTTTATTTTTATTTGCTGTAGCGAAAAAAAGCTGTTTTATACTTTTCTTTTCATTCATGATTCAGGCATTCAACGATTTTAATTGACTCCACAATCTTCTTTTTAAATCGGGGGTTTGACTTATTTTACTAAGGTTATCACATAGCAAAAATGAGTTACCTGCTAACTTTAGTAACCGATATGGTATGTTCTCAAGTTGAAATCCAAGCCGAGAAAAATTAAGCCCGAATGAAATGATAATACTTTTTTCCTGTAACCATTGCTCACTTAGGGTTGCAGATGATTTTTCTGGTAATTCCACAAGTAAAAAATCTTTCCCAATCGTTCTGCCAATAGCTTGCATTATCTTGCTTAGTAGCGATTTTTCATCCTCATTCAATGGTTTTGAGATCACCAATACAGGTGGGTTTCCGGTTTTTTCAAAGGGGATATATTCCGGTTTTCTGTCTTCCGGGAGGCTTACAATTTCAAGTTTATTAAAAAAAGGATAAGTCATCTTTGAGTTGGAACAATTAACACATTAAAGGAATTAATATAAAAAGATTTCGGATTGCTGATGTCACAAAGTTAGGTCAAATTTTGTACTTTAGCGAAAATTAAAGCTTATGAGTAAAATAAAAATATATCCAACGGAGAATTCCCGTTTGAGTACTGTAGATTTTAACAATATTCCATTTGGTCGAGTCTTTTCAGACCATATGTTCTCTGCTGAATATGCTGATGGAGAGTGGAAAGATTTCAAAATCATACCTTTTAAAGATTTAAATATTCATCCGGCTATGATGGCTCTTCATTATGGTCAATCCATTTTTGAAGGAATGAAAGCGACTGTTGACCAAGAGGGAAATCCACTACTTTTCAGACCTGAAAAGCATATAGAAAGACTAAATGCATCAGCCCGAAGAATGTGTATGCCGGAATTCTCAAGTGAAGTTTTTTTAGATGCTATCCATCAATTGGTGGATTTAGATCGAAAATGGATACCTCCACATGAGGGAAGTGCATTGTACCTCAGACCTTTTATTTTTGCTACAGACAAATTTATCGGGGTTACTGCTTCTCAGACATATAGATTTTTAATTATCACTCTTCCGGTCGGACCATATTACAGCAAACCCGTAAGCCTCAAAGTTGAACGCAAATACGTCAGAGCTGTAAACGGTGGTGTAGGTGAAGCCAAGACTTGCGGCAATTATGCTGCATCCCTTCTCCCTGCAAAATTAGCTAAACAAGAGGGTTTTGATCAAGTAATGTGGATGGATGCCCACGAATTCAAATACATACAGGAAGTGGGTACGATGAATTTGTTTTTTGTTTTTAAGGATAAAATCGTCACTCCTGCTACTGAAGGTGCAATACTGAAGGGTATCACCCGCATGACCATATTGGACTATTTGAAATCAGAGGGATACGCTGTGGAGGAAAGACCATTAACTATTGAGGAAGTGAAAGATGCCTACAGAAAGGGTGAGTTAATCGAGGCTTTTGGAAGTGGCACTGCAGCAGTAGTCGCAACCATTGACAGGATTAACGATACGGATATTGATATGCGGTTTGATGAATCCAATTGGAAATTATCTTCAGAAATCAAGAAATATATCAATGGCTTGAGAGCAGGTAAAATTGAAGATAAGCATGGTTGGATAGTTCCGGTTGGTTCGACTTAGTTCGACTCCGCTTGGTTCGACGCAGCTCACCACATCGCAACTACAAATTGCTCACCAGCTGGAATCAATCCAAATGAAGATGTGTTTAGTTGGCTCGCCGCTGGTGAACTACTCTGCTTGTGCTATGCCATGCATCGTATTGAGGATGTATTATTCATTTCTACATATTCTCATTGTTCATTATTTCCCCAATCATCTCCAAAGTCTTGTCAATAGTTGAAAGATGCGACCTAAAGCTGAGGACTGCACAACGTAGCCAGGTACGTCCACCGATAGTGGTGCTAGACAGAAATATTCTGCCGTCTTGGTGAATGGCTTTGATGAGCTGCTGATTAAAACGGTTCGCTTCTTCCTCTGACAATCCTTGTTTATAGCGATAGGTGACCACGGAGAGCTCAGGTTTACCTCCGGTTTCAAACCCCATTTCTTTTATTTTTTCTTCGAAGTAAACTGCCAGGAGGTGTTTTTCCTCCAGAGCAGCGCGGAAGGGGTTAAGACCAAATAGATGTAAGGGCAGCCACATTCTCAAACCGCGGAAGTGTTTGGTGAGTTCGGGTGAGAGATCTGCCGGAGAGAGTACTTCTTCACCGGAATAGGCATCGCGCATGTAGTTGGCGAGGTAGTAATGACTTTTCAACACGGGGCGTATGTCTCTGATCAGCACTGCACCGGTTCCATAGGGAAGAAACAAACCCTTATGTGGGTCAATGGTAATGGAGTCTGCTTTTTCTATGCCCTTGAAAATGGGTTTTAAACTGTCCACCAAAATAAAAAAACCGCCATAGGCAGCATCTACGTGATGCCAGAGATGATATTTTTGAGCTAATTCAGCAATTCCATCGAGTGGATCTACAACACCGGTATCGGTAGTTCCTGCAGAACTGACAATCAAAAAAGGATGAAGTCCATTGGAGCGATCCTGATGTATTTTTTCTTCTAAAAGCTGTAGCGGCATTTTGTGGTGCTGATCAGTGGGTATTTCTCTGTGAATTGCTGTTCCTAACCCGGCAATGCGGATGGCTTTGTGCAGGCAATGATGTGTCTGAGTAGTGGAGTAGATAACTGCTTTTTCAACAGCAGCACCATGAATTTCATGGGCATCTCTTGCAGCAGCTACTGCTGTTAGGGTAGCAATTGACCCTCCGGAACTTAGATTTCCACTTGCTTCTTCAGGAAATCCGAGTATCTCTTTCAACCAATCGACCATGACTTTTTCCATTCTCGCTGCTCCGGGACTACCAAAATAAATCCCTGCGTATTTATTGGTTAAAGCTGCCAGATAATCAGCCAATGCTGAAGGGTAAAGACCTCCTCCCGGTATATAGCCAAGGTGTCCTTCTGAGGCAGTGTTGATGCCGGGTTTTTCCACGGCTTTGGTAAAAATATCGATCAGTTCAGCCAGTGGTTTACCCTTGTCGCCAATTTTAATATCCTCTAATATCAGTGAGTTGTCCGCATCGTCGTAGGACAAATCTGTTCCCAGACGACGGAGAAAGTCTTCGCCATAATTTAGTACTTCTTCATTATAGGCTTGTCGAGCTTCTTGTCCGGGTTCCAACTTGAGAGCTGTTTTTTCAAGTTGCTTTATCTTGTTTTTGAGGTGGTTCATATACTCAGGACTTTTTACTCCATCTTCTTTTTTCCCGGACCTAAGATATAATACAACATCTGCCCTACAAGCATAACCAAGACACAACCAATCAGATTGAGCCACAAATAACCGAGATTAATGACTCCCTGATTGTCTAAGTAAAAGATGCCGATTACCATAGCTTCTGCTATCAGAGCAGCGGGGAAAATATGTTTTCCCTTGAGATGCTTCATGAAAAATGCCGCCACAAAAACACCCAATATAGCTCCATAGAATAGGGATCCGATGATATTGACTGCCTGAATCAGATTCTCAAAAAGGGAGGCAAAAGTAGCAAAGGCGAGTGCAATCAGACCCCACATAATGGTAAAACCTTTGGATGCATTGAGATAGTGTTTGTCCGTAGCCTCTTGTTTAAAATTTCGTTTATAAATGTCCACTACTGTGGTAGTAGCCAATGCATTTAATTCAGAGGCAGTAGACGACATGGCAGCCGAAAAAATAACGGCAAGCAATAAGCCAATCAATCCAACAGGAAGAAAATTCAGCACAAAGGTGATAAATACATAGTCAGTGTCCTTCATATCCAGATTGGGGTTGGCCTCCACTATCAAATCTTTTGCCTGGCTGCGCATTTGGTTTTCAGCAGCCATCAGATTGCGTATTTCATCAGCCAGTACATCTGTTTGTTGACCCCTTCCAACGTCCTGCCTCAATTGGGTATATTCCAGAATTAGATTGCTTTTAGTTTCATGTAAAAGCTGAAACTCTGCCTCCAAGGCACTATAATTTTCGGCTTGATCGGAGGACATTACAATGGCCGTATTGGCAGGATTAAAATGAAGAGGGGACTGGTAAAATTGAAAAAAGACAAAGACCAAAACACCTACAAGCAGGATAAAAAATTGCATTGGTATTTTGAAAAAACCATTGAACATTAAGCCCATTCGGCTTTCATTTAGTGATTTGCCGGACAGATAACGCTGCACTTGGGATTGGTCGGTTCCAAAATACGATAAGAATAAAAAGGTTCCCCCGATCAATCCGGACCAGACATTGTATCTGTTGGAGAGGTCAAAATTAAAATCAATCACGTTTAATCGACCGGTTTCACCGGCAACATAAAGTGCATCGTGGAGGCCGGTTCCTTCAGGCAGTAATTGAATACAGAAATAAAAAGCGAGAAACATACCCCCCATAATGATAATCATCTGCTGTTTCTGTGTTTGACTCACAGCCTGTGTACCACCGGCAACTGTATAAATTATAACCAGAGTGCCGATAATTACATTAGTGATATTCAAATTCCAGCCCAGAATTGTGGACAAAATAATAGAGGGTGCATAAATGGTTATCCCGGCAGCCAGTCCACGTTGAATGAGAAAGAGGATGGAAGTAAGGGTTCGCGTTTTGAGGTCAAATCTGGATTCCAGAAACTGGTAAGCCGTGTACACTCTCAGGCGATAGTATAATGGCAATGCAAATACGCACAAAATCACCATAGCCAAAGGGAGTCCAAAATAAAACTGTACAAAGGACATACCATCGGCATAGGCTTGTCCCGGAGTAGACAAAAAAGTAATGGCGGAGGCCTGAGTAGCCATTATTGAAATTCCGATCAACCACCATCTGGAATTCCCATCTCCCCTTAGAAATCCTTCTGTAGTTTTGATATGGCGAGTCTTAAGAACGCCGTAAAGCACTATAAAAAACAAGGTACCACAAAGTACAATCCAGTCTATTGGACTCATCTATCAGGAAGTATAAAAGATCATGAAAAAATAGGATAGAATAACAAAAACGAGGTTGAGTGCAACCATCCAAAAGTAGATTTTAGTCCAGCTCCCCAGAATTGGAGCTTCCTCATCGATTGTTTTATTGGTACCCTTTTTATTGTCTGTCATTGCTCAAAGATAAAAGGTTTGCAAACAACCTGAATGAACCCGGTACTCCGGCAGGTATTTGTCGGAAAAAGGAGAGCCCGGTGTACACGTAAAATCCTTCCCCATGCTGCGCTATCAGTAAGCCACCATCACGAGATGGTTCATTGGGATCATTGGAACCAAGAATAGCCGTAAATTCATCACCCCACTCGCCTGCAAAATATAGACCCCGCTCCTGTATCCAACTTTTAAAATCAGCATCCGTGATTTTATTCGGATAATTCAATACCTGATGATCTGGAGCAAGAAACCGCATTTCTGCTTCATGGTCGGTTACTCTAAATCTTGATATGGTCATATGGTATGGAGATAATCGGTCTGTCCTCAACTGCCATGGAGTTGTATATTGTACTATCAAAATGCCACCTCTTTCTACATAATCCAGCATTCTGTCCTGAGCAAATCCCAATTCATCAATTGTATTGTATGCTCTGATTCCAGTCACCACGGCGGCGTAATCATCCAGATGCACAGTTAAGAGTTCAGAAGGTTGCAATATATCCACCTGATAGCCTATTTGTCTCAAACCTGCGGGAATGTTATCTCCTGCGCCCATTATATAGGCAATGCGCGGATTGGTAATTTCTACATCTACTCTTACTGCTCTTGCCTCAGCGTGAGACAGCACATTTAACAGTGGAATATAATCGTAATTAATGACAGTCAGGGATCTGTCGTATGCTCTGCCATCCACATTGGCTAGCAGTTTCAGGCTCTCATCACTCTGATAGTCAGGGGGTGTAATATTAGTAGTAAAAACCTGTGTTTGACCCTTTCTATTGATGTCGAAATCCCAGCTTGTTTCACTGGCTTGCCAGCCATCAGGTAAGATTAACTCTAACACCCCGTTTACATTGTCTTTGGATGCTCTGACGGATACTTCAATTTCCCTCGATTTTTTATCACCAAAAACTATTTTATCGCTCATAAAGCCTACTGTCGCTACCGGTAAAATATCAAATCGCTCATAAACTTCTCCTAGGGCAGGTTCGACATATTTGTAGATTACTGGCAGTTTCCAGTTGACCGTCTGGCCGTGTATTTCTAGTTCGTAATTGACAAAGAGATAGGGTGAAGTCTCTGGAGTTCCCCTTAAATTAACATCATTTACTTGCTGCATTCCGTAGGTGCCTTTTTCATCTAACCAATAAGGTGTGGTAAGCTGAGCATCATGTGGCAACTCAAAACTATTGTTGAAACGGTGGGCGATATTGTGATCCAATTGTAAGTTCATGCTTGTATCGCCACCTGCAGGGTAATAGGTAATACTTTTCAGTCTTGCATCTGTACCAGATCGCATGGTCACTTCAGTTGAAAAATTAACTAACTCCCCTCCGGCTGCATATTGTCTGTCAGCAGTTGTTTCGAGAAAAAGACCACTGCAAAGGCTGATTAATTTTCTAATTTCTTCCAGTTTCTTTTCTTTCCAGAATTCATCTTCTATTGCATAGATCAGTTTTTTCATTTCCAGTAAGACGGGAACTGATAAATGTGGTTTAGTGTGATTAAACTCATCATCTAACCTCTGACCTAGAGCTTTTAAGCGACCACTTGGATCTACTCTGTTCCAACTGATTTCAATTCCTTCGAAAATATCTTCATTGGAACTCATTTCTTTACCATTCAGCAGCTCCATGTATTCCATTTGAGATCCACGTGTGGATGCTGTTCCGAATCCTTGACACCTGTGCATTGATCTGCTTCTTCCGGCTATCTCAGAATTGGACTCTCCCAATAGAGGAAAGTAAACCCCAATGTCTGCAGTAACCATATTGGATTTATCGGCCTCTTCAAATGCTTCCCTGCTTCCAAAAAACCACCATGAGGTATTGAAAAATAGCCTTTTGGGTTGCCATGGGCTAACGTACCTTAAATGGTAAGGAAAATATTCCTCATCACCGCTTATATCAAAAGATTCGTAAGCCAGTACAGCAGTTGCGGTGTGATGTCCGTGAGTCCTGCCTGAAGTACGGTGATCAAATCTATTAATCACTACATCAGGGCGAAGCTTCCGCACTGCCCATACCATGTCTGACATAGACTCTTCGTAGCCCCAGTGACCAAAAGTTTCTTCCGGATTTTTACTGAAACCAAAATCTCTAGTCCTCGCAAAAAACTGTCTCCCTCCATCAATACGGCGAGCCTCCAGTAACTCCTGAGTTCTGATGACACCCATTTTATCCCCCAATTCAGGACCGAGAAGGTTTTGTCCTCCCCCTCCGCGAGTAAAGGAAATGTAATTGGTCTCTAAATGCCTTTGGTTGGCTAAGTAAGAAATCAACCTAGTGTTTTCATCGTCGGGATGCGCTGCCACATACAGGACAATTCCAAGTGTGTTAAACTTTTTAATTTCGTGATGAATTTCTGACGAGGTATATGTCTTTGGAACTTGTCCAACCAATATAAGGGGTAGAAATAAAAGGACTAACCCAAGGGTGAAGCATCTTTTCATTTTGTGTAAAATTTATGCAAAAGTAATTAAAGTGTCAAAGCTACATTTTGTTTAATGATTATTAGTTTATGTGTAAACAAAATTGATTTTAGTCAAGGTATAAACATAAAATAAACCGAAAACTTTAAATTTGTCCTCGTGTTAAATAATTCCAGGATTGTTTTCTGGAATAAAATCGACCCAAATACAAAAATATGAAACCCAAAATACTCTGGTTACCGCGTTACCGTGGATTAGATGAAATGATTGAAAGAAAGTACAATATAATCAGTCGTTTGGATAAGGAATCCTCTTGCAGTCTGATACTTTTTAATGGGACGCATTTTGAGGAGAATATGTTTGAGGAATTATTGAGGTTTTATGTAGATGGGCAGGCAGGATTAGAAGATGTTTTTTCTAGGATCAGAAAACACTACAACAGAGTCATTAGAAGTTTAGATCAGGAATCAGAAGATCTGAAGGAATTCATTAGCAAGAACTTAAATAGACTTGAAAAACTTATCCACCAAAAGGTTTCTGAACCTGAGGTCTGTGTCAGGGATCAGCTACAAA
The DNA here is from genome assembly GCA_007693915.1 of Saprospirales bacterium. Lineage (GTDB taxonomy): Bacteria > Bacteroidota > Bacteroidia > Chitinophagales > Saprospiraceae > PWJY01. Next base: position 24,534 of record RECS01000115.1, read on the forward strand.
GCATTCAACTCTTGATGGGTAGTAAAATAGCGTTTGCTATGCTAGAATTAGCGGATTGGACATGGATGGATTCAGCCGAGTTGTTTAGAATAGATTCAGACGAAATCAGACATAAACCCACAGAGGAGGAAATTCAAATGGCATTGAAAGAAGTCATAGAAGGAAAGAGGTGTAAAGTGATGCCTGTCCTCACCCAATCCGGTATTATCAGCACTGCTGATGGCAATATTGTTGTCTTCAAATTAGAAGATGAAATTATGGATGCAGCTAAAAAGGCGAAGATTGAGATAGTTAAGGTGTAGTTTTTTTTAGGCAAAGACCAACGATATTAAAATTTAAAGAGTCTTATTGAAAAAATCATCAAATGAGTATTTATAGGCAATCCTTCTTTCCACTCCTTCTTCTCATTTTTATTTTGATTATTCATTTTTCATGTAGGAAAGCTAATATTCTCAATCAGCCACCGGATTGCATGGCAAATTCTTTTGTACTAAAGGAGTCGGAAACTGCTGTATCTGTAAATCGTTTGCTTGGAGATCAAATTGTACAAATCAATGAGTTTGAGATCAATGAGAACAGTTTTTATGCCTATGATGGTTGTCACTACTTTATTTTGCTTGATAATGAAAAACAGACAATGAAGGTTTATCAGCGGTCGGGTAGATTTTATTACGAGGAAAGTTTTCCGGTAGAGATTCAATTGAAGAGTGTATATACAGATGGGGCAAATGTATTTATTGGGGGATATGATGGAGACGCTAAATTTTTGCAGTACAACCTTATCAGTCGCGAATGGCACCTTCCATACGTGCCTGAATTTTTGATGCAATCAGGCAAGAGTATAGATGATTTTGAAATTTATGAGAATCAATTAATTGCCGTAGATAACATATACATCCCCCAATATTTTCTTTATTACAATCTAAATGATAACAAGGTGGTGGAATATTCCCACAAAATATTACATCGAGCTCATATCCTCAACAAGATACTAAAATCAGAAATATCTCAGGAATATTTAGCTGTTAAAGCTATAGTAACTTCTGGTTACACAGGTCCACATGTCCTGATTGTACTTTATTCATTGGATGATATGGAGGGAAATTTTATGATACTACCTTCTAGAAGGATTAACGATTATGATACAGATCTACTTGTTGACTTCCTGCTCTATGAGAATCAAATCATAATTGCTCATAAGGGCTATGGCATTGGAAGATTAGAGATCGATGAAATGTTTTTTGATGAGAGTCCCGATATGTTTGAAATGGATTACGAATTTTATGAACCCTACATTGAGTACATCGACCTAAAGGATTTACGAGCCTTGACCCATGTTCCTAATGACCATTATTTCATAGCTACTACAATTCGAGTGGACGGTAATCATGAACATCATGTCTTTTCATATTAAGCTGAGTTCGATTACTGACATGGGTAGTCTTATCCAAACTTCCAAATTTAATGCCCGTAACACAACCGAGCTTGAATTTAGCTGTTAAGTAGATTGATTCATAACAGTAATAAAATGGCTCAAAATAATATCTTTGGTACCGAACTGGAAAGTTGCAGTCTATCTCCGATAACAGGCTTTTTCAGAAACGGATGCTGTGAAACTGATGAAACCGATTTTGGTAAGCATACGATTTGTGTAGTAATGACGGATGATTTTCTCAAATTTTCCATGCAGGTGGGTAATGACCTGAGTACACCCCGACCAGAGTTTGCCTTCCCTGGATTGAAGGAGGGTGATAGATGGTGCGTTTGTTTGGGCAGGTGGATTGAAGCACTCCGGGCCGGAAGGGCTCCTAAAATTGTTCCGGAAGCTTGTCACGAGGATGTTCTGGAGCACGTACCCATGCAAATATTGATTGATTACGCATGGAATAAAACAGAATAAAAAGAGTTTTTTGTAGTTTTATTTTTATTGAAAAAATGACGGAGCAGGAGTATTGAATTATTCTTGCTCTGGTTTTTTCGGAGAGGACTCAAAGATTAACTTAGTAAAAAAATAGCGATTTATGAGTGAAATGCTTCAGGGAGAAGAGATAAAAAAACTGGAAGAGAAAATTTTTGCGGAAAGTGCTTGGGTGGATGATTTAAAAAATTCAACAGCGAAAATCCTTGTTGGACAGCAGCAGATGGTCGAACGTTTGCTGATAGGTCTGTTAAGTGGAGGTCATATTCTGCTGGAAGGTCTGCCCGGTCTGGCGAAAACACTTGCCATCAAAACGCTATCATCAGCTGTAGGAGGTAAATTTCAGCGGATACAGTTTACCCCTGATTTGCTACCTGCAGATGTAGTAGGAACCATGATCTATAATCCGGAGAAAAGAGATTTTGAGGTAAAGAAAGGTCCTGTTTTTGCCAATTTCATTCTGGCTGATGAGATCAACCGCTCTCCTGCAAAAGTACAGTCTGCTCTACTGGAGGCCATGCAGGAAAGGCAGGTAACCATAGGGCCAAATACTTTTTCTTTGGAAGATCCCTTTCTGGTTTTGGCTACTCAGAATCCTATCGATCAGGAGGGAACATACCCTTTGCCTGAAGCCCAGATGGATCGTTTTATGCTAAAAGTCATTATTGGTTATCCCAATCGTGAGGAAGAGTTGGAAATCATGAGACGAAATATAGGTGGAGATTCCACTCAGCAACGAATCGGTAACGTCACAAGCCCGGAAGTGATTTTGCGAAGTAGGGAGTTAGCTGCTCAGGTATATATGGACGAAAAAGTAGAAAAGTACATCATTGACCTGGTATTCGCCACCCGATATCCCCAGAAATACCCAAAACTTAGTCACCTGAGGCAGTTCATATCTTATGGAAGCTCTCCACGTGCGACCATAGCATTGGCAAAAGCAGCAAAATCACTGGCATTCATCAGGCGCAGAGGATTTGTAATTCCCGACGATGTTAGAAATGTAGCAAGAGATGTTCTGCGGCACAGAATAGCATTGACTTATGAAGCAGAGGCAGAGGGCATTCGGGTGGAATACGTGATTGATGAAATTTTAAAAGAACTCGAAGTCCTTTAAGCATTATGACTCATAGCCTCAAGTTTTTTATTTTACTTTTTTTCACCCTTCCTTGCATGCTGTTTTCGCAGGAGAGTAAAGTGCTTGAACCTGGCTTTTATTTTGGCTATATAGAAGAAGTTTACCCTATCGGGTTTGAAATCTTCGAGGAAGAAGGAGTTCATTCAGGAACAGTTTTTTTCCCCCTTTCAGGAGATAGTATTTTAATTGAGATAGATGATCTTGGCGACAGATATATGCTAACTGAGTTTGATGATGGACAAGCGGTGATTGGTTTTTATTTTTTAAAAAAAGAAGGAGATAGCTGGGTTGGCAAATGGCAAAACAGAAATAACGATCAAAATCTGAAGATGAAGATTAATAAAACAAAACCAATTTCAGATTCGAGAGATCAATTATTGATGGACCAAATCAATGAAAAGTGGCTAAAAAGGTATCGTCTTACGGGGGAGGAGAAGTGGACAGATCTACATATTTTAAGACTTGCCGGCAGTACTGCCAATGCTGTTTTATCTCATCAGTCTGAAAAGAATCAAGCTATTTACCTCAGGGGTGATTGCATGGATTGGGAATGCAAGCAGCTGCTTTTTTTGAATAAATCAGGAGAGGAAGATCTTTTGCTGGAGGTTAATCTCAGTGGAAATGAATTGAGTGGATTTTATTTTTTCCAAAACAAAGAAAAGGTCATAAATGCTGATTGGAGGGAGACACTTCCTGTTAGAGCAAAATATGCCTTTAATCAATGGATGGTATTTGATGCACACTATCCGGAAATTCATCCCTTGATGGCAGGAGCTATTGAGGAACGCTTGGCAGAGTGGATGAGTGCAGCCTCTGCCGATTGGTTAGCCGACACGAAAAGAGAAAATCCCACTATATGGGATCGGTTTTCGTCAAGACATTATGTATGGATCGAATTACTCCATTTTAATGAGCAATTCCTGAGCGGTTATATTGAGTGGATTCAAAATGATGAAAGTAAAAAGATAAGTTCCTTTCTATTTGATCGGGCAAATGTGGAGTGGTATTGGGGCGAAGATCTTGAGAAAAACGGTCTTCATCCCTATTCAAATAATGATGTTCAGGTTGAAATCAATTCTAATGAAGAAGCCATTTTTGTTATTGTACCAGGAGGTTGGCAAAAAATTACCACTTTAGACAGGGTTGATGGGAGAAAGTATCATTTTTATAATTTAGAAGATTTTGAAATGCGCTTTCCCAGGAGTTATAGGAAATGGTTTAGGTTATGAAAGACAAACACAGGAGCATAGAGGGAAATCAAGAAGTAAGCCGCCTGTTGGCTGCCGTCCGCCGATTGGAAATAAAATCCAGGCGGATTAGTCATCAGCATTTCATTGGTGACTACAGTTCTGCTTTTCGGGGTAGTGGTCTGTCATTTGCAGAGGTTAGACCCTATCAGTATGGTGACGAGGTTAGAAATATAGACTGGAATGTGACTGCAAGGACAGGACAGGCTTATGTGAAAATTTTTGAAGAGGAGCGAGAAGCTTCATTGGTATTGGTTTTTGATAACAGTGCATCCATGTTTTTTGGAAAAGATGGAGCAGCTAAGCGGGATATTGCCCTGGAAATTTGTGCAATTATCGTTTTCTCAGCATTGGCAGCTAATGACAAAGTAGGTTTACTTTTATTGCAAGCTGATGATATAACTTTTATCCCTCCTGGAAAAGGAAAAAATCAGTTGACTCACGTCCTTTCCACTTTGGTAAAGGCACATCAACCTAAGATTGGTGAAACCCGAATTGGCGATGCATTGGAGTATTTACTTCGAAGAAAAGTAAGGGCAGAAAGCTGTTTCGTGATTTCAGATTTTCAATCTAAGGACTTTTCAGATGCACTAAAGAAAACTGCAATCAAATACGATCTTACAGGCATATTGATTGAAGACCTTGCTGAAAATAAATTTCCCATTGATGGATTGATTCAATTAAGTGACCTGGAAACCGGAGCCCCAATGCTTTTAAATCAACTTTTTTCGGGAAATAGAGAGCGCAATGAAAATATAGGTGACCGACGGTTTGAAAAAAACAAAGCTATTTTTCAGCAGTCGGGTTCAGATTTGCTAAGAATTTCTACTAATGAGCCCTATATACCGGTTCTAAAAGCTTTTTTTAAAAGGAGAGTAAAATGATGTTAGGCGTATTTCGAGTATTGATATTTCTTTCTGCTTGCTTCTTTGCTTTGGGAAGCACAGCTCAAATTAAGATAGTAGAAAACCCTGATACAGTTCTAATAGCTGATCATTTCCAGTTGACTTATGAGATCGACAACAAAGACCGTCGTATAGAAAGTGTTCAGTGGAATACCGATTTTTTCGTAGAAGATGAAGATATTGTATTGATCGAAAGTTCAGCAAGTGAGGATGAACTCAAATTCAGGAAAACACTAACTCTGGCTATATTCGATACGGGACTCGTGAATTTACCGGTCGTAGCGACTGAAACTGTTTTAGTTGATGGTCAAATCAGCATGCAAGTTTCGGATGAACTTAGGGTCAGGATTGTACTACCGAAAGACCTCAAAGGAGAATTGCAACCCATCAAAGATATTATAGAAGACCCCGCACCCTCATTTTTATGGTTGTATTTTACCATCGCTTTATTGGTACTTTTATTATTGGTGCTCATCTGGTTGGTGGTGAGAAGGCGAAAAAAATCTCAATTACCACTCGAGCCTAAGCCTGACTATTCTGCAATCAATCCAGAGGAATGGGCCATCAGACAGATTCAGGAGCTCAGAAAAAATACAGTTGATGACCCTGAAGATGAGGAGGCTTATTTTACGCGACTCAGTTATATCTTCAGAAACTGGATGAAAAATAGATTTGGTTTTAAAGCTATTGAAATGACGGGGAGTGAATTAATGGAGGAGTTGGATGAAAGAGAAATCTGTGATCCAACTACCCTGCTGGATATCAAATCAATGATTGGAAAGATTGAGCAAATTAAATATGCTAAAGGAAAGCCTGATGAAGGATTCAGGGAATTATCAACCAGTTATATTGAGAGCCTCATAATAAAGCATAAACAAGAGTTAGAAAATCAAAAGGAGGGAGAAGATGTTTGAAAATCTGTTTAAGTGGGGTTTTGAGCAGCCACTGTTTTTGCTGTTGATTGTTCCATGGCTATTGATTCTATTATGGAAAAAAAACGGTGGATATTGGCAGGATAAAAGTCAGTCCGGATTCCTTTTTCCTCTAACTAATGCAGATAGAAATACATCTGAAACTGTTTGGTCACGTGTTTTTTATAGAAAAAAATGGTTCTTAGATCTTGCTATATTGATGTTGATTTTAGTTTTAGCAAGACCAGGAAATTTCAGTGAAGAGATGACAATTGAAGGAGAGGGAGTTGATATTATGATCGCCATAGATCTTTCTAGTTCCATGCTTGCTACAGACTTTTACCCGGATCGTCTCGAGGCAGCAAAAGAATTATTGGCAGATTTTATTGACAGTCGTCCTGTGGATAGAATTGGTATAGTCGCATTTGCCGGGGAGAGTTTTACCCTTAGTCCGTTAACCACTGACCACAGTATGCTAAAACAGCTCATTCCGGAATTGCATTGTGGCATGATTGCAGATGGTACTGCTATTGGAATGGGACTGGCAACAGCACTTGCTCGTATGCGGGATACACCACCTGAATCCGGACTAGTGATTTTACTTACTGACGGGGTAAACAATACAGGTACTATAGAGCCGATGACTGCTGCGCGTATGGCAGAGCAAATGGGAATTACCCTTTATTCTATTGGAGTTGGGTCTGAAGGTATGGCTCGTGCTCCCATCAGGAGGAATATAGATGGTTCGCTTGTATTTGGAAATGTTCGGGTGGAAATAGATGAAGCATTGCTAAGAGAGATGTCAGCTCTGACTGGTGGTCGATACTTCAGGGCTGACCGAGAGGAGACTTTGGAGGAGATTTATAACTTAATTAATGAACTGGAAGTGTCTGAAATTACTGCTGAATCCGTTAGGTATTTTCGATCCTGGTACAGACTTCCAATGGGCTTGGCACTTTTCTTTTGCTTTTTATATCTCATCCCTGATGTGGTCTTAAAGAAATTTCCTTAAAGTTTTTAGGAATAAATTAAAGTCCGAATGAAAATTTGCCACAGTATATCTTTTGATTTAAATTAATGTGGAGGTTAAATGTTACGAATAGAATTTAATGATCGCGTGAAAAGCCATAAAATTGTGAGATAGATCAAAATATTGAGTTTTGGGAAAAGATATAAATCCAGGTATAATGGACAAAAAGTAGGCTATTTTTGAGTGAATTTATTCAAGTGGACAAAAAGTAGCCTTTTTCTTTTCAACACTTTTACAGTTCAACTTAACAGCTTTAGTTTGAGAGCGTTTTACAGAACTGTACTTCCTAATCTGCAGGATTGACCCCTTTTTGAAGACATGAGACCTTTGTACGAAAATAATCAAAAAATAACGTAACTACTTGTAGTGTAGATGATTAAGTTGTAATTTTACTACTAAAATAAGTTATACAAATACAAATAGTGCTAATTTGAGTTTTGCTTACTATGATGTGGAGCGTCATACCTTCAGTAATAAGCTTTTACCCAATCAATAAAAACCTCAAACTCCCCTTCCAGACCATCTGACAGCATAATACTCATCTGCCTGATGGTATTGCTTTCCAGTTCAGGAGCCCTGACGGTTCTGCCTCTGAAGGTAGGCCTGAAATCGGAATAACTCCAATCCAGTTCTATCCATTCATCCTGTATCGTGTCAAAATTAACTGCATAAGCTATTCCATCTAGATTCCGGTCAGTGCGAAAGCGCAAACTATAGCTGCGGCCATCGCCTTTTATCCGTATCCCAATCTTCTTAGTTTGGGAAAGGTCTTTTCCTGCTATCATTGCTCTCGTTGATGCGAATCCTCCATTGTTTCGTAGTGACAAATTACCACTGAACCAACCGTAATTGTCTTCAGTGATTTGGATCTTACTGTTGGATACACCACCCATTACACCATCGTTTACTATGACCCACCGCAGATGACTGGCAGGGTTAAAATCTTCCAGAATTATCGTATCCTTTTCAAACTGAGAAGGGAGGAAAAGTCCGGAAAAAGAAAGCAATAAAAAGTGTACAATAGCCATTAGTCAAGAATTTTGACTATAACAAGCAAAGAGGTGTTTGGGTTTTGCATTGGTCACAAGCTGGTATATTCATGAGAACAATCGACTGCAATCGATTTTGGAGTTTCTTTCCATTCAATGAGCTAAAGGAAGCCTAATTTAACCTTCGTAAAGAAGATCAAGCACAAGCATTTTTCCACGTTTTTTTACTTAGAATCTACTCTTTAAAAATCAAACTTAATTCCCTGAGCTAAAGGCACTTCCTCACTCCAGTTGATGGTGTTGGTCTGCCTTCTCATGTAGGCTTTCCAGCTGTCTGAGCCACTCTCTCTTCCACCTCCGGTTTCTTTTTCACCACCAAAGGCTCCACCTATTTCAGCACCACTCGTACCTATATTGATATTGGCAATTCCACAATCTGAACCTTCATGGGATAAGAAACGCTCAGCCTCTCTAACACTGTCGGTCATAATGGCTGAGGAAAGTCCCTGAGGTACACTGTTCTGTATGGCAATAGCTTCTGACAAGTCGCTATACTTCATGATGTAAAGGATAGGAGCAAAAGTTTCTGTATGTACAATTGGTAAATCGGGACTCGCTTCCACTATGCATGGTTTTACGTAGCATCCGCTTTCATATCCTGCTCCATCAATAACACCACCTTCAACTAGTATTTTCGCACCTTGTTCTTTTGCAGCTTTTAAGGCATTGAGATAAGCATCCACAGCATCAGTGTCAATTAATGGTCCTACGTGATTGTTTTGATCGAGTGGATTACCGATTCGCAATTGATCGTAAGCACTAACCAGATTTTCTTTTACTTTATCATAGACGGAATCGTGTACAATAAGTCTTCTGGTTGAAGTACATCTTTGACCGGCAGTTCCTACTGCACCAAATACCGCTCCGGTAAGAACAACCTTCATGTCTGCTGAGGGCGTGATTATAATGGCATTGTTACCACCCAGCTCCAAAATGGTCTTGCCAAGACGAGAAGCCACTTCAGCACCAACGATTTTTCCCATTCGCGTACTACCTGTAGCAGATACTAATGGTACGCGACCATCTTTGGTCATGAATTCACCAACTTTGTAGTCGCCGTTGATAAGGCATGAAATCCCTTCAGGTAAATTATTAGCTTCCAGTACCTTTTTCATCAAATTCTGACAAGCTACACTACACAAGGGAGCTTTCTCTGAGGGCTTCCATACGCATACATCACCGCATACCATGGCGATCATAGCATTCCACGACCATACAGCCACAGGGAAGTTAAAAGCAGAGATAATCCCTACTACACCTAGTGGGTGCCACTGCTCGTACATTCTGTGTCGCGGTCTTTCCGAGTGAATGGTAAGTCCATATAGCTGTCTTGATAAACCCACAGCAAAATCACAGATGTCGATCATTTCCTGTACTTCACCCCAACCTTCTTGCAAACTTTTACCCATCTCATATGAAACCAGGCGTCCAAGTGCATCCTTATTTTCTCTCAGGATATTCCCGTATTGTCTAACAATTTCTCCACGTTGCGGTGCCGGCATCATACGCCATTCTGTAAAGGCTGTCTGTGCTGATTCCACGACCTGCTCGTACTGCTCCTTAGTTGTTATACTCACTTCGCCTATTTTTTCACCGTTTACCGGCGAATAGGACGCGATATAATTTTCAGATGAAAAATCCTTTATGCCGGTTGAGGTACCTGCATTTTGCTCATTCAATCCCAATTGTTTGATAAAACTCAAATCCATAATTTCTAATTTTTTCGCAAAAGTAAGCATTTGATGAAAAAAAACAGATTTTAGAATTCACAGTCTTTGGAACTTTTTGCTTTTCAAAGCTTAAAATATAAAGAGGGTAAGCAGTTTGTTAAATTAATGTATCTTTGCAACTATGTTGCATTTAATTTGGAGATATGCCTACTCATTCCAGAAGGAAAATTAAAGTTATTACCTACGGCACCTTTGACCTCTTTCATTATGGTCATTTAAAGATTTTGGAAAGAGCAGCTGCTCTAGGGGACAAGCTGATAGTTGCGGTCTCGACCGATGAATTCAATCTGGTCAAAGGAAAGGAATGTTACTACCCTTTCGAGCAGAGAGCCGATATTGTGCAAGCGATTGAATGGGTAGATGAGGTTATAGCAGAAGAAAACTGGAACCAAAAAGTGGATGATATACTTGAACATAAAATTGACATTTTGGTAATGGGGGATGACTGGAAGGGCAAGTTCGATCATTTGAGTGCTTATTGTGATGTAGTTTATCTTCCGAGAACTGAAGGCATTTCTACGACAATCATTAAACACGATCTGAGTAAGGTTTAAGGGTTTATGAAGTTTCTTTTTTATTTGGTTCACGAGTATTCAATTCCGGTTTTCCGACCCCTAGTAAGTTATTTGTTGACGGAAAAAAAGGAATATGATTTTCGTTTTTTTCTTTCTGAAAAGGTCAACCAATTGGTGCCGAAAGATTGGGATGAATTCAGAAAGTTATATTCACTTGAGGAGGCAAATAATTTTAATCCTAATTTTGTACTCTGTGCTGAAAACTATCTGGATTATCGCCTTCCCGGCTTAAAAGTTCAGTTGTTTCACGGAGTAGGAATTGAAAAAGAAGCACATTATTCCATTCGGCATTTTTTTGATATCTACCTTACCTCAGGGCCTTTAGTCACGAAGCGATTTGATGAATTAGCTGAGCAATATGGTTACTTTGATGTGATCGAGACCGGCTGGCCAAAGTTTGACCACATATTGAATTTTGATAGCTCCAGGCCAGAGGTTTTTGGCGAGAAGGACACGGATAAAAAAGTGATTCTCTATGCTCCTACTTTTAGCAGAAGAATGCAATCAGCTGAAATTCTTGCTGCTACTATTCCACAACAAATATATAAGGATGAACTATGGTTAATTAAGTTTCATGAGCTAATGAGTCCCAGGCTTAAAAATCTTTTTGATAGTCTTGAGGGGGAAAATCTAAAGATAGTGAAGGATAGCGATATTACACCCTACTTGCATCTGTCTGACATAATGATTTCAGATACTTCATCGGTAATATATGAGTTTTCATGTCTAGATAAGCCGGTGATTACTTTTAGGACTATTGGTAATTTTGAGAAAGGCCTGGATATTCAGGATCCGGAGCAATTGAGACCGGCGTTGGATTTGCTCCTTCAAGACTCCAATTACAAAAAAGCAGAACGATTATCAATGCTCCGGAGGGTTAACCCTTATTTGGATGGAAATATATCCGCCAGAGTATTCGAAGCTTTGGGAAAGGTGCACAGCGAGGGGCTTTCTGCCAAAAAGACGAAGCCAGCCAATTTATTCCGCAAAGCCAAAATATGGTCCGGCTATTATTAGCCTTTTAAAAAAGAAAACTGATATGGCCGGGAAAAGAAAACTCATAGGTAAAACCAGAAAAATCGCTTATCGAATGTTACACGATATCTGCAGGATATTGGACGAGCAGGACATTCCCTATGTACTCGAAGCCGGGACTTTACTCGGTATAATCAGAGAAAACAGGCTATTGCCCTGGGACACGGATGTAGATCTGACCATTACAGCTGATTATGCTTATCAATTGCGAGAAGCGGTTCAGCATTTAGAGAGAAAGGGCTACAGAGTGAAAACCAGAAGCTATAATCAAGACTTAGGTCCTTTTAGAAAGGGTGATGCGAGAATTGTAAAAATACAAACCCGCCAGTTTTACTTTTTTAAAGGATACAGTTTGCTGGATATTTTTATCAAATATAAATCCGGTGAAAAATACTACTGGATGATCGATGATAAAAATCCGGTTATTAAGTGCTGTCCAGCGGTGTATTATGAAAATAGAACAAGCTATGAATTTGACGGAAAGCTGTTCAAAGTCCCTGCTGACTATGAAGAATACCTCGAATACCATTATGGAAAAAACTGGAGAATCCCGGTAAAGGAATGGGATTTCCGGCTGGATGATTCCTGCGAAAAGGAGGAAATGAAAGCGGAGCAGCAATCAGCGATTAGCTTTTTTGATAAACCACCTAAAAATCATTCGTCTTGAAGATATACTATCTGGCCAATAGCATATATCAGTTTGCCTATGCCTTTTCACTATACAGGCATACCAATGGCATTTTTGTCCTCCCCAACAAGAAGAAGATGGGACACTTTCAATCGTATTTGAGAGATTTTTCCATACTTAATCCCTCGTCTGATATTCCACAACCACAGGCTATCATTCTAGGCCGGGAAAGGTATCATGAACTAAATGGGATTTTGGTCTTTTTTGCCAATACCATTGATCCCTCGCAGGACTACTCACAGGCTATCACTTGTTTTCACGAGCATGGTACGAGCGATAAGCGATATGAGGGCGGAAAAAGCATAGCGATGGACAAGCTCAAAAAATACGATTACCTGCTGCTTTCAGGGACAAAGAATAAAAAAAGACTATTGGATACAGGTGTAGAAAGGGAGCCATCAAGTCTTGTAGAAACAGGTTGTCTGCGTTTTGATGACTATCTTGATGGCAAGTATACTGCCGATGAAGCTGCACAAGTTTTAAAAATACGGGATAGAAGTAGGAAAAATATTCTTTATGCTCCTACCTGGAAATTTGGGAATGGCACCTTCAAAGAATATGCTTCCTATCTCATTGATCAACTTTCGGAAGAATATAATTTAATTTTAAGGCCGCATTATCACGACAGGCGTTATGGTGCATTTTTATATTGGTGGTCCCGCTTAAAAGGAAAAAAGCATGTCTATTTCTCCAAGCCTCAGGATGTTCTCCAGCATGACACCTACTCTGCTTTTGCCCTTTCAGATCTGATGATTAGTGATATTTCCTCGGTCATTTACGAATATCTGATTACCCGCAAACCAATCATTCTCATCGAAAATGACTTTAAGGAGAGACATGAAATGCCGAGAGAATTGGATATAGTTCCACATGTAGATCTTTTTAAAAAAGGAGGGGATTTACGCGGTCTGATCAGCAAAAACCTGGAAAATGTAGAAAGGGATCAACCCAAATACAAGGAATTACTGGACACCTGTTTCTACAAAACTGAGGGTGGGGCAGTAGCCTATTTATCTGATTTTTTAAATCAACTAAGAGAGAAAAATAAATGAATTTAAACAGAAAAAATGGATCAGCGAGTTTTCCGCAAACAGCCGTAATTCTGGCAGCAGGAAGAGGAACCCGTCTGGAGGAGATGACTGATTATATCCCCAAATGCCTGATTCAGGTCGGGGGCCAAAGGCTTTTAGATCGCATGCTTACCGAGCTGGAAAATACCGGTATTCAGGAAGTTATTCTGGTGGTTGGGTATCAGTCTGAAAAGATTATCAGTTTGATTGGGAATACCTTTGGAAAAATGAAAATCACCTATGTAATCAATTCCGACTGGGAAACCACCAACAATGTGCTGTCCTTGTACATGGCGGTGGATCAAATAAAAACCTCATTTTTTCTACTGGAATCCGATATCATACTTGAGAACGGAGCACTTGCAACATTAGATGTTTCCAACACTATGGCAGTAGAAAAGTACAAGGAATTTATGGATGGTACAGTGGTTACCCTGAATGATTCCATAACGGTAAAAAAGATGTACCTCAAATCCACACCGAACCGCCCAACTGATTTATCAGAAATTTATAAGACAGTCAATATTTACAGTTTTAATTTAGCAGATTTTCAGGAAGCAATTGTCCCTGCACTCAAGGAATTATTAGATGAGGGTCGTCTTGGTGTGTATTATGAATTGGCATTTGCAAGAGCTATTGATCGTGGGTTGATCAATTTCAAAGCCATCGATTTTGGACGAATAAAATGGGCTGAGATAGATGATCAAAAAGACTGGAAAAGGGCACAACAAATGTTTTCAGAGTCAGCATCAGTTAAGTCGGGATGATGGTACAATTTTTTTTTTGATCTCTTTTTATCACTAAACCAATCCCAACTAGTTGGGGAGGTACAAGCTGAAAGTGGTGGGTTGAGCTTTGATCTTGTAAGCCCACTCCATTTCATTCCGTGTTCTTATGAGAAAAGCCATTAAACTTTGATATGCAAATCTAATAGCATCTATTCTAATATACCAGTGTCGTAGT
>RECS01000132.1 GCA_007693915.1 Saprospirales bacterium
GCTCTGGGTCAATCATGGGTATTAACTATTGAGTAGTTTATAAAACGGTGGTGCATATGCAAGTAGTCAAGTTTCTTAAACCAACTAAACAACTGATTTGAGGAGAAGTGATCAATAGTCAAGAGTCAAAAGCAATCTCATGACATAATCCAAGTCTTCAGCTTGAATATGCCTATGGGTGACGAATCTAACTGTTTGTTTGCCGAAAGCTGCGCAAAGGATATTTTTTTCTTTTAAGACATCAATAAATTGGTTTGCCGTGATTCCTTCTTTCAGATCGAAAATTACGATATTGGTTTGTCCGGGACGAATGTTTTCTACAAAAGGGCAATCGGATAAAGTAGTGCGTATTTTCCCTGCATTGGTATTATCTATTTTGAGTTGGGGAATATTATGATCCAGAGCATATATACCGGCTGCGGCGAGATATCCAGCCTGACGCATACCGCCTCCCAATGCTTTGCGCAGTCTTCTGGCAAATGCTATTTCTTTAGTAGTTCCAATTAAAAGGGATCCTACGGGCGCGCCGAGCCCTTTCGATAGGCAAATGGAAATACTGTCAAATATCTCTCCCAATTGAGCGGTAGTAAAACCTTCCTCAACTAAAACATTGAAAATCCTCGCTCCATCCAAATGAAGTTTGATGCCTTTTGATTTGCAACAGTTTGATATCTCCTGCATTTCTTGTAGTGTGTAATGAGTGCCTCCGGCTTTATTGCAACTGTTTTCCAGCACAACCAAAGAAGTCCTTGGATACCAATCAGTCAGTGGACGAATGGCATCTTCAATTAATGCTACAGTTAATTTTCCATGATTTCCGTCAATGGTATTTAGTCCCACCCCTGAGTGCCAGGCATATCCAGCATTTTCATAGTGAAAAACATGGGAATCCTTATCGCAGATTACCTCGTCCATTGCCTGTGTATGAACTTTTATAGCGATTTGGTTTGTCATTGTACCTGAAGGACAAAAAAGTGAAGCTTCCATTCCAAACATATCTGCTACTTTTTCCTCCAAACGGTTAATTGTTGGGTCCTCACGAAATACATCATCACCCACTTCGGCTTTCATCATAAAATTTAGCATCTCAGGACTTGGTTTTGTTACAGTGTCGCTGATGAGGTTGATAATCTTATTCATTGTTAGATTTTTTGGAAAATTACTCTTAAGGGTGAATAAAGTCATCAAAGTTGAAAATTTTCTCAGAATTCTCCTGTATCGTTTGAGCTAAAAATTGAAGATCCGGCTTAATGGCATTCTTCCTCAAAGGGAAACGGTCAAAAATATGAATACCCGCAGGCCATAATTTCTTAGGCAGACTTTTGGAAATAATTTTTGCAATTTGTGGATAGTCAGACGGTCTCGTATCTTTTTTCTCAATTGCCAAAACGGGAACCTGGAAATATTTAGGATGTTCAAAATTGAGGATGATAATAGGGTAGGGAAGTGGAGTCTTCAGTTTTTTAATTATTTCATCCGGGGAGATTTTATACCCGGCACGGTTGATGACTTGTCCCGCACGGCCTTTCCAGATAAAATGCCTTTTGTCAATTAGGTGCACAATATCATTCGTCTCTATTTTTTTAATTCCTGTACAATTATCTGAAATGATTAATTTACCTGATTTGTTTGTCCAAAGTTCAACCCCGGGTAGAACTTCGTAA
Organism: Saprospirales bacterium; assembly: GCA_007693915.1. Taxonomy (GTDB): domain Bacteria; phylum Bacteroidota; class Bacteroidia; order Chitinophagales; family Saprospiraceae; genus PWJY01. Next base: position 1,665 of record RECS01000132.1, read on the forward strand.
ACTATTTTATCATTAATCAATGGGGCTGCCGCTACATGTGAAATTGTTTCTGTCATGCCGTAAGTCGTCCAGATTCTACCCAGTGTTTTCATTAAGACAGGTAAATATTTTTCCTCTAATGGAGCACCTCCTATTATTGTTTTTTCGATCCTCAATAGCCTGTTTGCAGTGGTTTTCTGCTGCAAGGAATTGACGACCTGAGTTGGAACCATAGCCGTGAATTCAATTTGCTTATCTATGTTCACCAGCGGACTTCCAAAATGATCTGCGATAATTAAATTCAGTTTTCCGGCAATGGCGCGCACGACCATCATAGCTCCTGCTATATGCTCGGTAGACAAACACAAAAGAGCATTCCCTCCCTCTCTAATCTTAAAATAGTCATTGGTTCGCTCTGCTGAATTGAGCATCATTTTCTTTATGAGCCTGATTGTTTTTGGTTTTCCCGTAGATCCAGATGTTTTGAAGGTGATATGAAGTTTTGAGTCATACCATTTTTGTAAAAAGTGAAACAGATTCTGATCCAAACCTTTAGGCAGATTTTTTTCCTGAGAAAAATCAATGGGAATGTAGGTTTTTCCTTCAATTTTTATCGGCTTAAACCACAATTGCTCTTTGGCTAATTTGCTAAAATCTATTCTCCATTTTTTATTGGGATGAGAAAAAATATGGCCTTTCTCAATGGTGAGTGGGGAGTTGATGTTGTTGGTATATAACTGACCGGTACCTAAACCCTGTGGTAATGGATTGTCAAAAGTCGAGCAAAACTGAGCTATGGCATTTAAGCCGATATTTGACTCCAGAGCAGAGGTAATCCACCATTTAATGTCGAGTTTTTCAGCTGAAGTTATCCATTCTTGCGTATGGTAAAAGCCACCCAGTAGTGAAGGTTTTAAGATGATATAATGTGGCTTCAATACTGAAAGCATTTGGTGTTTATCCGTATTTATATGCTTGCCGATCAGCTCCTCATCCAAAGCAATGGGTATGGGAGATCGTTTAATGATATTGGTAAGTTTAGAATGTTGATCAGGCTTGATGGGTTGCTCAATACTCTGAATGGAAAATGGAGAAAGTGCTTCTAATTTCTTAAGTGCCTCATCAGGTGAAAATGCTCCATTGGCATCTAATCTAATCTCTAGATCCTTTTCTTTGTAATGTGACCTAATGTGCTGTAGAACATTTAGTTCCTTTTGAAAATCCAGTGCTCCTACTTTTAATTTAAGAACATTGAATCCATCATCTATCTTTTCTCCAATTTGCTTAATCATGTAATCTGGCTCACCCATCCAGATAAGTCCATTGATGGGGATTCGCATGGGGTTTTCTTTATTAGAGAAGTCAGTTTTAAATACTTTTCTTTTTCCTCCATTTTGTAAATCCCAAAGAGCGGTTTCCACAGCAAAGATTAAGGCAGGATATGATTTTAACTTTTTTCTGAGTTCATTAAGTGGCAAATGGATATTATCGCAAAGCCAATTTAATTTTTCATCCAAACTGTCTACAGGATCAATACTCAATCCTGGAATCAGGCCACAATCTCCGATTCCAAAAATGGCGGGTTGCTTGGTGTCTTGGATGACCATGTACCAAGATAGACGATTATATAGGTACCCTCGTGAAGTTCCCGCCGGTACTTTAAATTTGAGCGTATATTTAGTGAAGTAAGCTTTTAGCATAGGCCTGTTAAAATGCTTATAGTCAGTAATATAACCAATCCAAAAGTTGCCAGGGATACTACTTTTAATTGTCCGTTGAGGATTTGTGGTTTCGGTTTTTTAGTGATAGTAAAAAGATGTATAAAAAAAACAGGATAGACCAGTAAAAACAAAAAACAGCCCCAGCTTTCAGATTGGTTCATCATATAAATCAACATTATAGCGAGAGCTGACAAAACCAGAAAGTAATGGTAAAATAGGGCATTTTTTGAACCGAGTATGACGACTAAGGTTTTTTTATTGGTAGCTTTGTCATTGTCGTGATCTCTCATGTTGTTGAGATTCAGAACTGCTGTGCTAAGAAAACCTATTGCTGCTGCCGGAAAAAAAATATTCGAAGAAATGGATTGAGTTTGTAGATAATAATTCCCCACAATAGCTGCTAAACCAAAAAAAAGGAAGACAAAAAGGTCACCAAGTCCTTTATAGCCATATGGATTTTTGGTAGCGGTGTAACTGATTGCTGCCCATATGGCAAGTATACCCAGTAAGGTTAAAAAAATAAAACCAGATAATTGTTCCGTACCTAATGCTAACCAAAGCAAGCTTAACCCAGATACAAAAGACAAAACCACAAGGATTTTTATTGCACGTAGCATAGCCTGCTGAGTTATGAGTCCTCCCTGCATTACCCTAAGTGGACCAAGACGGTTTTCATTGTCGACTCCCTTTTGAAAATCACCGTAGTCATTCGCATAATTACTCAGTATTTGTATTAGGACGGCAGTGAGGATAGACAAAAGGAGAACATCTATCCTCATATTTTCCTCCAGATGAACCAGGATATTACCCATTAAAGTAGCTGCCACGGCAAGAGGAAGTGTTCTGAGCCGCGCAGCAGATATCCAAGCTTTTAATGGGGTGCTTGCCATTATGGGAATTTAGGATACTGATCGAAATTGGGCTTTCTTTTCTCAAGAAAAGCGTGTTTTCCTTCCTGTGCCTCTTCTGTTAGGTAGTAAAGTAAAGTCGCATTTCCAGCCAGTTCCTGAAGACCAATTTGACCGTCGAGTTCAGCATTAAGACACATTTTGATCATTCTTATAGCCAATGGACTTCTTTCCATTATTGTCATAGACCAATCTACTACTTCATCTTCTAATTGTTCGAGCGGCACTACCTTGTTGACCATTCCCATTTCTAAAGCTTCCTGTGCACTGTATTGTCTGCAGAGAAACCAAATTTCCCTTGCCTTTTTCTGTCCTACTATCCTTGCGAGATAAGATGAGCCGAGTCCACCATCAAAGCTACCAACTTTAGGTCCTGTTTGCCCGAAGATAGCATTTTCAGAAGCAATGGAAAGATCGCAAACTACATGAAGTACATGTCCTCCTCCAATAGCGTAACCATTTACCATAGCAATTACCGGCTTTGGTAGTGAACGGATGAGCTTTTGGAGATCGAGTACATTTAATCGTGGCACCCCGTCTGTACCAACATAACCACCTATAGATTTTACATTTTGATCTCCTCCACTACAAAAAGCTTTGTCCCCCTCACCTGTGATGACCACTACACCAACTTCATCAGTTTCTCTGCAATATACCATGCATTCGATCATTTGCTTAACCGTATCTGGGGTAAATGCATTTCTGTATCTGGGCCGATTGATGGTAATCTTAGCGATTCCTTTATAAAACTCAAATTTTATCTCTGAGTATTCTTTAATCGTCTTCCATTCTCTTTTACTATTCATGATGTTATGAATTTAAAATAATTTTTCAATGTTTCCGAACTCTCTTTAGGAGTGATGATTTCTATTATTTGTGCTTTTTTTCCTTGGTATGCTTGAGATAAAACAGAGTCTATTTTATCAATACTTTGGACTGCTGTGTATTGGATGCCAAAGTTTTCAGCTATTCCTTTACATTTATATTGATGGTCAAAAATAATCAGTTCATCTGATCCCTCAAAATCAGTAGGTCCTGGAATTATTTTAAAAATATTTCCTCCGGAATTATTGATTACAATGATGATCAGGTTGTCAGATACCAGTTTATTGAATAAAGCATTACTGTCGTATAGAAATCCTAATTCACCGGTAATAAGCGTATTCCAATTGTCAGGATCAACTTTTGAATAGCCGACAGCGGTAGAGACGCTGCCATCAATGCCACTGACACCTCTGTTAGATAGAAAGCCAAATTCTCCTTGAATGTCAAATAACTGCGCATATCTGACAGGTGAACTGTTGGCGAGATGTATTTTACTGCCTTTCGGTATATTTTCAAACAGTTTTTTAAAAACGGACAAATCAGAATAAGGCAGGCGGTCTAAATATTCCTCGTGTTTTTGTCTTGCTTTTTTAGCCAAAGCTGTCCATTTATTGAAAAAAGACTGTTTCTCTTTGGTTTTGGTTTTAGGTATTTCGCTAATACTGACAAGGGCATCAGGGATGTTAGCAATAATGGTATTACTTATCCTTTGAAATGTATCTACAATTTGCCCCGTAGTATCTTCCGTGATATGGATGTGTTTGAATGAAGGACAATCAATCAACCATCGTTTAATTTTCTTTGAGACTATAGCTTCACCAAAGGTAATCAATAAATCCGGTGAATAAATTTCGTCCTCTGAAATACCTTCAATTGTTCTGTCAATACAACTTATGCATTCAGGCGTAATTACATTGGAAGTGTGTTCAGTCAAGATGACAGCCTTATGATCCTTTTCAATTTTTTCCAAAATATGGGACAATCCGTTATCTGTTTCCATTTGCCCAATAATGAACATCAGTTTAGAAGATTGGGATAGTAATTTTGATATGGATACCTTTTGATCTTCGGTTAAAGTCAAATCAGGGTGGTGAATATTGATGATCAAATCTTGGTTTACAAGGAGATCATCAATAAGGGGTTTTTCGTAAAGAGGTTCGGATAGTGGAACATTAATATGTACAGGACCGGGAACAGGGTAGCGGGTGCTTGATAAGCTTTGATTAATCTGTCGTTTTAGGTATATTAGATTTTCACTGTTAGGAGGCTCGGATGGGAGACTGATACTATTCCTAATGTAGTTGGAAAAAAGGTCAATCTGATTAATGGTCTGACCTTCAAGTTGATTAATCCAAGCTGCCGGACGATCTGCTGTTATGGCTATTAGTGGGATTTTTTGATAAAAAGCTTCTGCTATTCCGGGGGCATAATTCAGTGCAGCAGAGCCAGAAGTACAAATGATCGCCACCGGTTTTTTTGTTTGCAAAGCAATCCCCGCTGCTATAAATGCACTGCTTCTTTCATCTACTACAGCATGCATCTTAAAAAAATTCATACTTTTGAATCCAAGAGCAATAGGAGCGTTCCTCGAGCCTGGGGAGACTAGGATTTGAGAAACTCCATATGATTTTAGAAGATTTCCCAGCATTGATATTACTACAGTGTTTGACTTCATTAACTGTCTTTTGCAGGTGCAAAGGTGGCAATTTTTTCTATTGCGCGCAAAAGGGTTTTGCTTTTAAGATCAGTTTCCCTCCATTCCATTTTGGGAATGGAAACCGGAGTTATGCCGGCACCTACATACAAAACCACCTTGTCGTGGAATAGTTGCAAACAACGCAGGTTAACAAATAGGTTTTGCCTTTTTTTTGATACCGGCCCCAGAAAGCCGGTATAATATACCCTGTCGTAATTTTCTGATTGGAAAATGAAGTCTTTGGCTTTATGAAGGGGATAACCACAAACCGCAGGAGTAGGATGTAAATTAAAAATTAGATCAGCTATCAAAGTTTTATCATGGATTCTCGCTTCAAAATCTGTCTGAAGATGTTCCACAGGTCCTGCATGTATCGTTTTGATTTTTCCTTTATTGACCTCAGTACATCCTCCTTTTTTCAATACTGATTCAATATATGAAACTACCCATTGGTGTTCATCTAATTCTTTTTTTGTCCAGGGTAGGTTCATATTCGCCTTTTTGGTGCCAGAAAGGGACATGGTGTTTAGTTTGGTAGAATCTTTTACGGATAGAAGGGTTTCAGGTGTCGCACCTATCCATAATTGACCCGAAGGAGTATAGACGATATACCTCAAAGTAGCAGGGTACCATTCACACAAGATTTCAAAAAGGCTGCCTAGATGAGAAGTTAAATCCTGGTTCTCAATCTTAATCGGTCGAGATAAAACAACCTTTTTTAAATCACCTGCTGTCATCATCTTTTGGGAGTTGATGATACTTTTCTCAAACTGAGATTGATTGATTTCAGCAATTTTAGCACTATTTTTATTTTTGAAGAAACCTCCATTTACACTTTCAGATATAGAACTAATTCTTTCTTTTTCTGAAAAGAGGAAAATGGGGTGATCTGCAGATTCATAGGGTGCAAAAATAAAGCCAGTCGCTTCGCTGACTTCTTGAGGTTTTAAAATCTTTACCTCCTTATTGTCTAAAAATACAGACTCATCTGAATCCTTACCGGGCAAAGCATAAAGGGCAAATGCCTGACCTTTTACTAGTTTATCAAAAAGCTGGTGATTTAGTTGAAATTGGTTCATCGATTACTTCTTTTCAACAATTAGTACGGTGTGGCGAGCAATGCAGACAAGTTCCTGTTCTTCATTACTGATCCTGATGTCCCAAACATGCAATTTCTTGGATTTTTGAATGAGTTTTGCTTCGCCAAAAACAAATCCTTCGCTAACTTTTTTTACATGGGTGGCATTGATCTCAATACCTACCGGTATCATGTTTTCCTTTTCAATTGTCAAAGCAGAACCCAGACTTCCAAGCGTCTCAGCAAAGGCTGCGGATGCTCCACCATGCAGTAATCCATAGGGTTGTCGCGTCTTGTAGTTTACCGGCATTTTAGCCTTCACCAAACCTTCCCCAATGGCTATAACTTCCATTTCCATATGTCCCGGCAGACTATGAGCCATGAACTTATTAATTTTTTCTACATGCTGATTTTTCATACCTTGTATAAAAAGTAAAATTAGAGAAAGTTTAAAAAGCTAAGGATAAAAATTTTAAATCAAATTTTGAGCTTTGTTATTATGGCTATATAATTTATCTTTACCTTTTGAAATGATAGTTCTAATGTAAAAATAATGATATGAAAATAAAATTATTAATGACAGTTTTCTTGGTTTTTTTTATATTTCATAGTCTGTTTGCGCTAACCTTCGTTAAGGACAATGGAATTAAAGAAATGGTAAACTTCCTAACTTCCGTGAATTCTTATCTTTATGAAAATGCAGAAAAAGAACGCCTTTATTCACCAGCAGATTTTAATGTTTTCATAGCTGAGTATTATGGAGACCGCGAAACTTATTTGGCTTCTGCTGAGATTATTCAAGGCTTATTGGAGAGAAATGCAGAATTACTGGGGTTGGATATGAATTCCGAGTCCGGCTTAAATGAAATTCTAAATCATATCTTATTGTCAAAAAAGGAACGTCTGGAGAGATTTGAAGGATTAGATCCCGATCAGACTGAGTGTCATCAGGCATATATTCGTCAACATCAAAAATGCATGCTTGATGCCATTATGGATGGATTGTTTGAACGGGTAAATGCTTCAGTAGGTGCAAGTTTATTCAATTGTCAGTTTAAATCCTCCAGTAAGTTTTTTGATTGCATAAATTAATGCGCTGTCCATTTCATTTCAGTTGATAGGTTTTATGAAAGATATTCTAGACTTTTTGGGAAGATTTTTTCTGTCTTTCATTTTTCTGTATGAAGCTTATGACAGCATAGTTTTCTACAGTAAGACCAAGTTGCGTATGGAAGAGTTTGGTTTGGTTTGGCAAACTGATATACTTCTTGTTTTTTCTATTATTCTAATGGTGGTTGGTGGAGTTTTTCTAATATTGGGTTACAGATCTTCACTCGCATCAATCCTTTTATTAATTTACTGGATTCCACTTACTTTTATTCTTTATTCTTTTTGGTTTGAACCGGATGTAGAAGTGAGACGGTTCCTTGCAGTTATGTTTATGAGAAATATTGCTATCGCCGGAGGTTTACTACTTGTCATTGTAAATGGCAGTGGAAAATACAGTTTAAAAAGACTTATCGATCGAAGGCGAATCAATGTCAGGGATATCTGACCTTATTTTGACTTTTCCTTGAGCAAAAATGAAATTTTTGCATCAACTAATTTAATTCGTTTCTGTTTATTTCGCGAGTTTACTTGTCAAACTATTATGAAAAATACCGAGAAAAAGGTTGGTATATTGTGGTTTAGAAATGATCTTCGTCTGCACGACAATGAGGCACTTGAGGATGCCTTAAATCAGGTGGAGAATTTGTACCCCGTATATGTTTTAGACGATCGTTGGGTAAATGGAAAAACTTCTTATGGATTTGCCAAAACCGGCCTTCACAGAATGAGATTTATTATAGAGTCTCTTATTGACCTCAAGAATAATCTGAATTCCAGAGGAAGCGACCTGTATTGTTACACAGGAAAAACCGAAGATGTCATATTTGACTTGGTTCGTCAAACCGGTGCGAATTGGGTTTTTTGTAATAGGGAAAGAACTCAGGAAGAATCGGAAATTCAAGATGCTTTAGAAAAAAAGTTATGGACCATAGGTAGAGAAATGCGTTTCTATCGCGGAAAAATGTTGCTTTACACAGCTGATTTACCGTTTCCTGTGACGCATACCCCTGATACCTTTAGTCAATTTAGGAAGGAAGTTGAGAAATTTGTTTTGGTTCGAAAGCCTTTGGATACGCCTAATAAAATTTACGGTGGAAAGGAACTTCAATCTACAACTATACCCAATTTGAAAGATTTAGGGTTTTCAGAGACTTCAAATTATGATTGCGATAGCTATCAATTTAAGGGCGGAGAATCTGAAGCTATCAGCAGATTGAATTATTATCTGTGGGAATCTGACTGCATCGCCCATTATAAAGAAACCCGAAATGGTCTTTTTGGAGATGACTATTCGAGTAAATTCTCTGCTTATTTATCTCAGGGATGCTTGTCGCCCAAATTGGTTTACAGTGAGGTAAAAAAATATGAAAAAGAGAGAGGAGGAAATCAATCTACTTATTGGTTGATTTTTGAATTATTATGGCGTGATTACTTTAGATTTATAGCCAAAAAATATGGTAATGCCATCTTTCAGTTTTCAGGAATTAACGGTCATAAACAAATAGTAAGAGGTGGTAAAGAAGAATTTGAAGCCTGGTGTGATGGTCGCACAGGCATTCCATTCATAGATGCAAATATGAGTGAATTGAATGCCACCGGTTTTATGAGCAATAGAGGAAGGCAAAATGTAGCTTCTTTCCTAATTCACGATTTAAAGGTCAATTGGCTATGGGGTGCTGAATATATGGAGAGCTTATTGGTGGATTATGATCCCTGCTCCAACTACGGAAATTGGAATTATCTGGCTGGGGTTGGCACGGACCCACGAGAAGGAAGGTATTTTAAGGTACTTAATCAAGCCAAAAGGTACGATCCCAATGGAGACTATGTCCGATATTGGATCCCTGAATTAGCACACCTTGATTCCGGTGACATCCATTGGCCTTTTGCTAACCCATCCTTAGATGACGTACCTAGTATATATAAAAATCCGGTGGTTTTGACTGAGGTGCCGATTTGAAGTTCTTTTAAAAATGTGTAGACTTCTTTACTTAATGATGAAAGTTCAATGAATTCCAGGAAATAAGCTTTAAATTTTAGGCGTAAACCACTATCAATTACCCACCATTCCATCATGCATGGTATAGCGTATATCGCATATTTCAGCTAAATCATTATTGTGCGTTACAATGATAAAAGTAATGTCCATGTCTTTTCGGAGCTGAAGGAACAGTTTGTGCATTTCTGAAGAAGAGGCCGTGTCAAGATTCCCTGTCGGCTCATCAGCCAAGACGAGAAGTGGTTGATTGATAAGTGCCCGGGCAACTGCAACCCGTTGTTGTTCACCACCTGAAAGTTCCTCCGGTTTGTGTTCAGCGCGTTCGGAAAGTCCAAAATACTCTAATAATTCTGTAGCTTTTTTTAATGCAATCTTTTTGTCCTCTTTTTTTAAAAGGGCCGGTATAGCTATATTTTCAGCAGCGGTAAATTCAGAAAGCAGGTGATGAAACTGGAATACGAAACCTATGTTTTCATTTCTAAAACGGGCTAATGCCTTGTTTTTTAGTATAAATGGTTCTGTCCCATTTATACTTAACGATCCCGAATCGGGATGGTCCAGCGTACCGGCAATGTGTAAAAGTGTAGATTTTCCTGTACCTGATTTTCCTAGGATGCCGGCTATCTGACCCTTTTCAATACTCAGGTCAACTCCTTTTAGCACCTCGAGCTTACCATAACTTTTCCGAATGTTCTTCATTTCTAACATGGGCGCAAGATAATGGATTTTATAAAAATGGGAATGGTAAGTTTATTTTCTTTGCATTCTAACCTCCTTCAAATATAGTTACTGCGAAATTTACTTTCGAATTCCTATATTCTTGATAGTTAACTATCGAATTTAACTCCTCATTCCTCCAAAATATATTTTAAAGCATTCAAGGGCGAAATCATTTTTATTTCTTCTTCTCCGGATACCGATTTGCCGGACTGAGTAAGAATGCGGTATATTTCTTCAGTCTGTAGTTCCGGATTGTGACTTTTTAAGATGGCAACCAGAGATGCTACAAGAGGTGTTGCCATAGAGGTGCCGTTGAAATATTCGTATCGATCGCCGGGTAGTGTAGAGTAAATGTCCTTTCCCGGTGCTGCGATGAAAAAATCTACTCCTTGCGGTGTATTGGAAAATGAGGTAAGCTTACGCTCTAGATCTGTCGCACCAACAGTGATGACACCTTTTACATTTGCAGGACTGAAATCACCTGCGGGTCGTCCCGCATTTCCAGCAGCAACTACCACAATCGCATTTCTCTTGTTAGCATATTCAACTGCTTTTTGATAAAGCTTCTCAGGTTGAATAGATGGCCCACCAAGGGAAAGTGATATAACTCCTGCTCCATTGTCTGCAGCCTCCATAATTCCCTTAGCAATATTCTTTTTTCTTCCAAAACCGTTTTTGTCTAAGACTCTGATGGAGGTTATTGAAAGGTGCTCTTCGTCAGGGCTTAGCGAAGAAATGCCAATTTGATTATTGGATACAGCGGCAGCTATTCCCGCACAATGGGTGCCATGCCCCATTGGATCCCCATTGTAATTTGGATCAGTAGAAACAAAATTTCGTGCGAGATCTTCGTGTTCATGATCTACACCTGTATCAAGAATCGCAATTAAGGTTTTTTGCTGAATCCCCTCCGAGTTTCTGGCTAATAGTTCATGAATAGCTAAATAATCGAGTTGGTCAAAATGCCACATTTTGTGAGATAACGGATCGTTAGAGACCGAAGTTTCTTTCCCTTTTTCCAATAAAGGTTCGGGACCCTTGCCCGGGGGAAGGATTAGGGCTAGCTGTTCGTTCCACTCCCATGATTTTACATTTGGATGTCTATTCATTAGCCAAACCAATTGATCCTTTTGATGGAGTGACTGATTCGGAATGTTGCAAATTATGGTTGTTGTAAAAAAAGGAGCTGCCTGCTCAGAAAGTTTTAGTGGTCTGCAGTCCAAAGAAAAACGCCTTTGGATTAAACCCAATGAGCTTTCGTTAAAATCATTTTTTAGGTGAATAATCAACTGTGGACTCTCCTTCGATAAACTTGGCTGATAAAAACTGAAGGTTTCTTTCCATTTTTCAAAGAGTACAGATAAAAAAATGGCCATAAAAATACCTAATGCCCCGAAGTATAGAATTTTTACCCTTGATAAAAACTGAAAACCTGTTACAACTATGGCCATCAGTATAAAATCTCTGCTGAGAATAATCAATTTAAAACCGAGGGAGGCAGGGGAAAAAGCAAGTGCCAAAAGGTAAATAAAAAAGGAAATCAAAAACATTTTGCTCATTAGCCTGCTGTAGGAGCTACCATGAAAGTAAAACCATCCAACTAATCCCAAAAGAGTTAGTAGAAAAAAAAATGGGTATATGCCTGTTATGATGTCCATTGAAAACAGATTGTTATAAGCTCAAGCCATGTCAGTTTTATTTTGCTTCAAATATACAAGGCAGAACCGATATCTTTTTATTAATATTGCAGTTTTAAAATGAAGTTGAGATAAACTGCGTTTTTTTAACTATTAAATGACTAAAAAAATATATTAATGAGTGAAACAAAATCTGTATTGAATACACTAATTATAGGTTCAGGGCCTGCAGGTTATACCGCTGCAATTTATGCTGCTCGAGCAAATATGGAACCTGTTTTATATACCGGTTTGGAACCTGGTGGGCAATTGATGATAACTACAGATGTAGAGAATTATCCCGGATATCCTGATGGAGTTAAAGGACCGGAAATGATGGACGATTTTCGTAAACAAGCAGAGAGATTTGGAACTGAAGTAAACTACGACACTGCTGTAAAAGTTGATTTCAGCGGACCAGTTCATAAGGTTTGGACCGAAGGGGGTAAGGAACTTCACGCGCATACCATTATCATATCGACCGGAGCAAGCGCTAAATGGCTTGGCTTGGAATCGGAGAAAAGATTGGCTAACAAAGGTGTATCTGCCTGCGCTGTATGTGATGGTTTTTTCTTTAAAGGACAAAAAGTTGCTGTAGTAGGCGGTGGAGATACTGCCTGCGAGGAAGCGGTTTACCTTTCAAAACTTTGTCCAGAAGTCCATATGTTTGTAAGAAGGGATGAGATGAGAGCTTCGAAAATTATGCAGGAGCGTGTAATGAAAGCTTCGAATATTACCATTCATTGGAATACAGAGACTGATGAGATACTTGGGGAAGACGAGGTGACAGGTGTACGAATATTGAATAATCAAACCGGGGAGAAAAAGGAGATAGAAATCAGTGGTTTTTTTGTAGCCATTGGTCATGTCCCCAATACTCAAATATTTAAAGATTGGCTTGATATGGATGATACCGGATATCTGATTATAAAGCCTTTTTCTACTAAAACCAATATAGAAGGTGTTTTTGCGAGTGGTGATGCAGCGGATAAAATTTACAGACAGGCAGTCACAGCTGCGGGTACCGGATGCATGGCGGCATTGGATGCTGAGCGCTACCTGACCGATAAGGGAATAATTTAGGTTTTGGAATAATTTACTAAATGTACATAAAGCTAAAAAACTGTTAGGTATTTATTTAATTTAGATTTAATCAATAAATAATGAAAAAAATGGGAAAGACCAGATTCAGAACGGGGGTATTGCATGGACAGGAGGTAACCAATTTATTTAACTATGCGAATGAGCACAATTTTGCGCTACCGGCAGTAAATGTTATTGGTACCAATTCGATAAATGCTGTACTGCAGACAGCAGCAGACCTCAATAGCCCGGTAATTATTCAGTTTTCTAATGGTGGAGCGAGCTTCTATGCAGGTAAAGGTCTTGCTAATACCAACCAAAAAGCTGCAATATTAGGCGGGGTAAGTGGAGCGGCCCATGTTCACAGTCTGGCTAAAGCTTATGGGGTTACGGTGGTACTGCATACCGATCATTGCGCCAGAAAATTACTTCCATGGGTGGATGGTTTACTCGCTGCCGGAGAGGATTTTTTTAAAGCCAAGGGTTACCCATTATACAGTAGCCACATGCTTGATCTTTCTGAAGAACCTATAGAGGATAATATAGGCACCTGCGTAGAATATCTGAAAAGAATGGATAAAATGGGCATGACGCTCGAAATTGAATTGGGTGTAACCGGGGGTGAAGAAGATGGTGTTGATAATACAGATATAGACAGTTCTAAGCTATACACTCAACCTGAGGAGGTAGCATACGCTTATGAAAAATTAATGGAAGTAAGCGATAAGTTTACTGTAGCTGCTGCTTTTGGTAATGTGCACGGGGTTTATAAGCCAGGTAATGTAAGCCTGAAACCTATTATTTTAAAGAATTCTCAGGAACATATACAGGAAAAATTCAAAACAGCAGCACTTCCCGTTAATTTTGTATTTCACGGTGGTTCAGGTTCTTCACAAGAAGAAATAAGAGAAGCAATAGGTTATGGAGCAATTAAAATGAATATCGATACCGATATGCAATGGGCATTCTGGGATGGAGTGCATGGATATTATAAAGAGAAATCAGACTATCTGCAAGCTCAAATTGGTAACCCCGATGGAGAAGATAAGCCAAATAAAAAGTACTATGATCCACGTGTATGGTTGAGAAAAGGTGAAGAAGCCTTTGTCACAAGGTTAAAACAAGCCTTTGAGGACCTCAACTGCGTTGGGACAAATGCTGTTTAAATGGTAGCAGATTTAGAGTGTTTAATCGGGCTACTATTACCAAGTTTTATTAAATAGTAACTCTAAATTTAAACTTGGATGAATGTAAGCATTAATTCAAAAAAAGGGTTCTTAATTTCTGCTGCATTCATTCTTGTGGTCCATTTTTTCTATTATCCAAAATGGCAAGAATCATATACCGAAGCAACCCTATCATGGGATGTCTCCGGATATTATATGTATCTTCCTGCTCTATTTATCTACAAAGACCTAAAGGGATGTAGTTTTATTGATGATGTGCTCAATGAATATCATCCCACGCCGGATTTTCAGCAGGGTTTCTTTCACGAGGAGTCTGGGAACTGTGTAATGAAGTATCCTGCTGGCATGGCATTGATGTACATGCCATTCTTTTGGATTGCCCATGGATGGGCTTCCATTTCATCAACTTACCCTCCTGATGGGTTCTCATTGCCTTACCAATTAATGATCTCTTTGGGTACACTTTTAGTCGCCCTTTTAGGTTTGTATTTCATCAGAAAAAGCTTATTGGTTTACTTTGATGATAAAGCTGTAGGATGGACGTTGATGCTGGTGGTTTTGGGTAGTAATTATTTAAATTACAGTGCAATAGATGGTGCGATGACCCACAATTTCTTATTTACACTTTATGCAATATTAATTTGGCAAACTATACGCTTTTATAAAAATCCTAATTTTATTGGAGGTGCATTTATTGGTGCAATAGTGGGATTGATGGCACTAACCCGACCTACTGAAATCATAGCTGTTTTGATTCCATTGCTCTGGGGTGTCAACCTATTTTCCACTTATAGTTTAAAAAACAGACTGAGTTTAATCCTCGATAAATCCGGAATATTTTTAACTGCTGTAGTCAGTTGTGGACTTGTTGGATCTGTTCAATTGATATACTGGAAATATGTATCCGGTGATTGGCTAGTTTACAGCTATGAAGATCAAGGCTTTAGTTGGCTTAAACCGAGGATTTGGAAAGGGTTTTTTAGCCACAAGGCAGGTTGGTTGATGTACTCCCCCTTTATGTTGATCTCGCTATTTGGATTTTTTTATTTGTGGAAAAAAAAAGCGAACCTTTTCGGTTCCACATTGCTCTTTTTTCTGACCTTTATATATATTGCCTTTTCCTGGGACATTTGGTGGTATGGGGGTTCTCTTGGACAGCGTACTATGGTTCAAACCTATGCCGTTTTGATGTTCCCTCTGGCTGCTTTTCTTACGTATATGATGAAGTGGGCTCTTTGGAAAAAATTTATTATAGCCTTTTTGATCCTTCTTGGGGTTTACGTCAATTTGTGGTTTACCCATCAGTCACATAAAGGAGGTTGGTTTTTTACCGAACAAATGAATAAGGAGTTTTATTGGGCTACAGTTGGACGATGGAATATTTCTCCTGAGGTAATAAAGTACCTAGATACTGATGAACTGTTCAAGGGGAAAATAGGAGAGACAGATACATTATTATATTTGTCAGGAGAATGGAGCCACCTTCCAGGTCGCCAGTCAGCTTATTTTTACCCTACTGAAACTAAACTTGATCATCCAGCATGGATACGGATATCAGCTAATTGGCGGATAGGGGAGAAGGAGTGGAATTTTTGGGACCAAACTCAATTAGTGGGTCGTTTTATAAAAAATGAAGAAGTGGTTAAATCTAGGTTTTTTAGACTACATAGACTTTTGGATCCCTATTCGGAAAAGGAAATATATCTGGATGTTCAATTTCCAAAAGAAAAATTTGACAGGATAGAGGTAACTATTATGAATGAATTTACCCCGCACTTTATTGAGTACAGCAATCTTAGTATATTCGCTTTCAGGGAAAAATAAAAATGCTAGACGCTAACCATAAATTATAGTTCGTAACTTTTCTGCTAGCTCACTCTCAACCTTTTTTAATTCTTTGTAAAACTCTAGGAAATCATCTAGCTCCTCATTATCTTTTATACCTTTTATCTTTTCTGCCCAATCGGCCGATAGTTTTCTTACTTTTCTAAGCTTAAGACTGATAACTATGTGCTCAGCATCTGATTCATAATTTTCTTCTGGGGGCTTTTGGTTTTGAAGTAATATGTTCCACCTTTTTTCCCAGTTTTCACTGTATTCAAATTCATCTGATATCAAACTAACAATGAGTTGAGCATCCTGAGGGTCAGATTCAGAGATCAAACTTTGAATATTCAATTTTGAAGGACCACTTGTACGGGCACTTATTTTATCCAGTAGATTGTTAATCTGTGGGTCATTAATGCCGGGCAAGTCTTTGTCCTGAATATTGTTGAAACAATATTGTGCGACAGACAAGCCGTTTGACATTGTTTCATTCCCATATTTCAGTATCAATTGTAAAAGAGCCAATTCCTGATGATAATCTGGACTACCAAGTTTTTCTTCCTCCTGTTTTACCTGTATTTCAAATGTCGTATCTTCTTGTCTTTCTCTTTCGCGGTCTTTCTTTCGTTTTCCTTTTTCCTGCCAAATTTTGGATCTTAGAATTTTATTGACTTCATTAATGATTACAGCTTCTTCGACCTGCAGCATTTCAGCAGTTTTACTCACAAATAAGCTTCGGCTGAGTTGATCATTGATTAATGCCAGTGTTTTTACCAATTCCTTTATGGCCTTGGATTTTTCGAATGGATCCTGATTACCTTTTGGGAAGTAGTGGGCAATTTTAAACTCGAGGAAATCTTGTGAGTTAGTTTTGAGGTAATTTTCAAAATCCTCTTTTCCAAGTCTTTTTATAGCTGAATCAGGGTCGTCCTCAGGATCCAGTATTACAACCTTCACGTTAACTTCTGCCTCGAGTAGTAAATCTATACTCCTGTTTGCGGCCTTTATACCCGCTGCATCCCCATCAAATATAAGAGTGGTATTAGCAGTAAATCGTTTTATTAATCTCGTTTGCCCCGGGGTTAAGCTCGTTCCGGAAACAGCAACCACATTTTCTATTCCGTGTTGATGAAGAGTAATAACATCTGTGTAGCCCTCTACAAGATAACAATTGTCTTCCCTTCTGATTGCAGTTCGTGCCTGAAAAATTCCATAGAGGATGTCACTTTTTACATAAATTTCTGTCTCTGGAGAATTAATGTACTTTGGGGCTTTTTTATTACTTCCCAACATCCTACCTGCAAAAGCAATGGGTTTTCCACTCAGGTTGTGGATAGTAAACATTACTCGTTCTCTGAAAAAATCATTTCCTCTATCCGAGATTAATCCAAGGGCTTTTATTCTATCCTGTTCATGTCCCGCTCTTAGGGCAGCACTTTTGAATGCATTTCCAGATCTGGGTGCATATCCTAAATCAAACTTATTTATTATTTCCTCATCGTAGCCTCTGTCCTGAAAGTATTGAAAGCCAACAGATTTTCCTTCCCCTGTGTTTAACAATTGTTCTTGAAAAAAGCGTTTTGCAAACTCATTGACGATATATAGACTTGCCCTTTCTTTATCTTTTTCTTGCTGCTCCGGACTTAAATCCTCTTCTTCAATTTCTATTCCGTATTTATTTGCAACATGTTTCAGTGCTTCCGGATAGGAATAGTTTTCATGTTCCATTAAAAAATGAATGGCATTTCCCCCTTTTCCACAACCAAAACATTTGAAAATTCCCTTAGCAGGTGAAACGGTAAAAGATGGGGTCTTTTCATTGTGAAAAGGACAGAGTCCCAGTAGATTAACTCCTCTTTTTTTAAGACTAACAAAATCCTCTATGATCTCCTCTATCTGTACGGTCTCGTAAATTTTATCAATTTTTTTTGAAGAAATCATAAAAAATATTTGGTTGTTTTATTTTGGTTATTGTATATTTGCATCAGTTATTTAAAAATACTCACCGAGTAAAAGATTTTAGGGTGTTCTCATAGTGTGTTCGGCCTCGTTGTCATCTTCGGCAACGAGGTTTTTTTATGCCAATTCCCGTTCTAAATCCTCTGTCATTTCCAGATTATGGAATACATTCTGAACGTCCTCTACTTCTTCCAGTAGTTCTATTAATCCAAGTGCTTTTTTTGCCTCACGTACATCCAATTCAATGGTATTTAAAGGAATTCTTTCAAGACTAGAATTCTTCGGTTCAATGTTTAATTCTTCTAATTTTTTTTGCATGTTCCCAAAATCCTCAAAACTTACCGTCAGCGTAATTTCATCATTTTCCTGATCATACTCTATATCCTCAGCACCACTGTCAATTACTTCCAACTCAAAACTTTCTTTATCCTTTAAATCTGAGGGTATAACAAATATTCCTTTTCGTTCAAATAGGTAATCAACCGAACCAGATGTGGATAAACTACCTTCCCTTTTATTGAATGCGGCTCTTACTGCCGCAACCGTTCTATTCAGATTGTCAGTCGCACATTCGACAAAAACAGCAATTCCTCCAGGTGCATAACCTTCATAAGTAGGTTGGTGATAAGATTCAGAACCGCTATCTTCTGCTTTTTTTATTGCCCTTTCAATATTATCCTTAGGCATATTAGCTCCTTTTGCATTGGAAAGGGCTAATCTTAGTCTGGGATTAAAATCTGGATCCGAGCTTCCTCCCTCTTTTATTGCTATGGTTATTTCTTTAATTATTCTAGAAAAAATTGCGCCTCTTTTTGCATCCGCAACTCCTTTCTTTCTTTTAATTTTTGACCATTTGTTATGTCCTGCCATCTTGGTTAAATTATTTTTTAATCTGGGGTAAAATGTTTTGATTTTCAATTATGCAAATATAGATAATAAACAATTTGTTAGATTGTTTTCATTGCTATACTAACTTATCTTGGAACGATAAATAATAATTTTTTTCCATTTTTTATTTAATGAATTGATAGGTAGTGCTAAATGTATTTAGTGCTTTTGTTATTTGTTTTTTCCTGTTTGAGTTTCTATATTATTCATTAACTTTGCTCTCCCATGAATTTATTTTTATAAGATAAATTCCAGAAAATTGCCTTGAATAGAAGCCTGTCATTCAGTCTTTAAAAGGTTTATTTTTTCTGTTAACCAAAAAACTTTATTCTGTAATGGGTTGGTTTAAAAGACTTAAAGACGGCATTCAAACTGCCACCAAATTTAAAAAAGAAGCACCTGATGGTCTATGGCACAAATGTAAGTCCTGTGGTCATCTCAGCACCATAAAAGAACTTCGGGAAAATTTTTACAAATGTAACTCCTGCAACTATCATGTGAGAATAGGGTCTTATGATTATTTTGATCTGCTCTTTGATGATAGTGAATATGAGTTATTACTTGAAGACTTGGTATCCTACGATTTTTTAGGATTTAAAGACCTAAAACCTTACGATGAACGACTTAAGGCTGCGAGGAAAAAGTCGCAGCTAAAAGATGCCATGAGCGTTGGCACGGGTACTATTGAAGGAAAATCAATAGTTATTGCTGCAATGGATTTTAGTTTTATTGGTGGTTCTATGGGGTCAGTTGTTGGTGAAAAAATTAGCAGAGCAATAGATTATGCACTTCAGCACCGAATGCCTTTTATGATTATTTCAAAGTCCGGTGGTGCCAGAATGATGGAGTCTGCTTTTTCTTTAATGCAAATGGCAAAAACTTCCGCTAAATTAACACTGCTTGCCAAAGCCGGTATTCCATACTTTTCATTGTTGACCGATCCCACAACAGGCGGTGTAACAGCATCTTTTGCTATGTTGGGTGACATCAACTTTGCAGAACCAAAAGCCTTAATAGGTTTTGCAGGTCCTAGGGTGATTAAGGAAACCATAAAAAGAGATTTGCCAGAGGGCTTTCAAACATCAGAATTTTTGCTCGATAACGGATTCCTTGACTTTATCGTAGATCGAAAAGACCTCAGAGATAAACTAGCTGAACTGCTGCACTTGTTTGAGATTCAATCTTCTTCTTGAAATAAAATAATTTCTTTAGAGAAGGGATCGAGATGCTCCATAAGTACCTCGATAAAATTTGGCCCCAATCTTAAATAATACATAATAAAATTATCAAATCGCTCTTGAGGTTTTGAATTGGGGAAAATCTTAGAGTGAGTCTTTCTAAGTTTATTTAAACTGACTTCCAATTGCTGTTTTTTAGCTTTCAATAACTTGTGTTCAAGATGATCTATTGATTTTTGATGCTTAGCCTCTTCAGCTTTTATGGTTTTATAAATAGAGGCTTCGAGCTGATTAGCCTTTTCAGCTATATGTTTAAAAATAACAGCCAACTGTTGTTTTTCTTCATTGAGGGATATTTCTTCTTCTGCTTCCTTTAGCACAAAGGAATTGATCAACTGATCCAAGTCATCAAATATATCTATTGTTTCCAAACTGAGTTGATTGAGGGATTTACTGCAAATGTGATCTAACCAAAATACAGTATTCCGTCTGAGTAAAACCGGAAAATTGATATTGAAATGTTCAAACTGCCTTTTACGTTCGAGCCAATATGATATTTCACCGCCTCCACCGACATAGGCAAGGTTGGGGAGCAAAGCTTCCTGATACAAAGGCCTGATTACTACATTGGGACTAAATCTTTCAGGATGTTTTTCTAAAAGAGAAAGTATTTCTGCTTCTGAGAACTTAATGTCAGAATCTACAATTGCAAAGTTATCAGCCTCTCGTTCAATTCTAAGCCTTTTATTTTCATGAAAATAAAAAAGATTAATTTCTCTAGCATAAGCTTGTTGTCCAAAGCCAATTTTTTCTAATTCCTCCTGTGTTTGGTTTACTATTATTTGGGATGAATGTTTAATAAGCTCATCTCTAAAAATGGGAATTGCAGCTTTTTTCAATACTTTTTCATCCATATTAAGGATGAGCAATCCCGTTTCGTGAAAAAGTTTTGCAAGGATATTTCTAAAAAATGCACCGTAATTTGAGGCATTTTTATAAGCGTCATTCAAAAGCGAATTAAGTTGTGATGAAAAGGGAGAATTGCCTGACATTTGTTCAATGGCCTGAAGAATTTCATTAATGCCCTCCGTTTCCATTCTGCCTACCGGACCAGTCTGCTCGGTTTTCCATTGTATTTTTTTCCCAAAAAGGTGAAAATGATTTGTCTCCTCTAAATCATGATCCTCGCCTCCACTAATAAACATTGGAACAAAATGAAAATCAGGGTAGTTCAGATTTAACTTCCTGGCAAGATTGATGGTGCTAATAGCTTTGTAAATCACATAAAGTGGACCGGTCATTAAACAGGGTTGATGTGCCGTAGTAACTGTAAAGGTATTTTCATTTCCTAGCCTCTCAACTTGCATTTTAGCCAGGTCATCTTCAGGCATTTCAGAGTATTGTTTTATTAAAACAGCCTTAAGAAGTTTCCTTTTATCAGAGATAAATTCTATCTTTTTATCTTGGATCACCTCAGTAAAACTCGGAATTTCAGGTTTATATTTATAGAATGGCTGTAAAGTGGGGTCTTCATTTATGTAACGTAAGTCCTTTGAAGAAAAATGGTATTTTTCTTCGTAAGGCATTAAAAAGATTTTCATAAAATTTTTTGGCTTGATAAATCAATAAAGATTCAAATGTAATTTTAAGTAAAAGGTTTACTGAGACTTGGATCAAATTTCATTGTGGCTTCTTTTTAAAGCAATTTAGATTTAGGTGCATTGGTTTATCTATGAAAAGCATACCACCAGGGACCACCGTGCTGTTCGTAATATCCTTCAAAAAAGATTCTGCCCCTTGTTTCTGAGAGCAGTGATATCAGTTGCTCTGCATTTTTTATAGGAATTTCATTCATTTTTGTAATAATGTAACCTGGTTCCATCCGCGTGCGTGCAATGGTACTTGATCGATAAATGGATATGACTTTTACTCCTTCCACCTCGATTCTTCTCTTTTCAGCGGGCAGTAAATCTCTCACTTCAAAACCGAGATCTGTAAGTACTTTATCTCGTCTTACCGAAATAAGGTCAGTAGTGTTGAGTTGATTCTTTAAAACTGAAACGGTATTTTTTATTTCACCCTCTCTGATAAAGCCAACTTCTACTTTATCACCCGGTCGATATCTTCCAAGGGTCTCTAATAGCTCAGGTAGGGTGTTTACGCTTCTATTGTCAATACTTATAATTACATCACCTCTTTTCAATCCTGCTTCTTCTGCTCCGCTACCGGAAGTAATTCGCTGGATAAAAACGCCGTTTGGACTTTCTAAATTTAGTTCAGATGCCATTTCAGCATTCACACTTGTTGCTTGAATGCCAAGTAATCCTCGGTGGACGGATCCAAATTCCATGAGATCGTAAAGCACCTTCATGGCAAGGTTAGAGGGGATTGCAAAAGAGTATCCCTCATATCTGCCGGAATAGGTTATGATGGCTGTATTTATCCCTACCAGTTCCCCATTAGTATTGACAAGTGCGCCACCACTGTTTCCCGGATTTACCGCAGCATCAGTTTGTATAAAAGATTCAATTCCATATTGGGTATCGAGAATATTAATATTTCTACCTTTGGCACTGACAATACCCGCTGTAACCGTAGATTGTAAACGGAAAGGATTTCCCACAGCAAGGACCCATTCACCTACTTGAAGTGAATCGCTGTTACCAAAAATTAAGTAGGGTAAATTATCAGCCTCTATTTTTAAAAGCGCTAAATCTGTAGTTGGATCGGTTCCTACTATTTTAGCAGAAAACTCTCTTCGATCATTTAAGACAACAACTATGTCATTCCCATTTTCAATAACGTGATTATTTGTAGCAACAAAGCCATCAGGGGAAATAATTACACCGGAGCCCGCTGCATTACTTTGACCCCTTAATGAGGAAAGACCACTGTTATTAGCGCGGATATAAACTACTGCCGGAGCAGCTGTTGAAGCAGCGTGGATAAAATCTGTTGGTGCCGAAGACTGAAAATACCTTTGTATTTCTCCGGACATGAGAATATCATTTGCTTGAATGGCTGTTGTTCTCGGTGCTTGCATAATCACCACTTTTTCCTCTTTAAAATAGCGATCATAAACGGCAATAGATGCAACTGAAATCAAAATTGCGACTGAAGTTAGAATTAAAATTTGTCTTAATGTTACCATGATAGAGGCGGAGGTATTTTAAGTTCGATTTTGAAAAAATTGTAGCTGTATTTTTTTAACTCATCATACTTACAAATAATTTAATAATTTTGTTGAATCATAAAAATACAACTATGTCTGAAGATAAAGAGCAAAAACAAGATAATAACGAAAAAGAAAGCGAATATGTTGGAACGGTTTGGAGTCCGAGCTTCCTTCGATGGTCTGCAATTGTCATTTTATTCTTTTTGGCATTGTTTATTTATAGGCATTGTACCCATGGTGACTTAGGTGGAGGTGTGGATGGTATAAGATCTGTACTGTAAAAAATAACAATGAAATTTAAATTTTCTAAATATCACGGTGCAGGTAATGACTTCATTTTATCAGATGATTTGATTTTGCTAGGTCAAGATGAGGATAAAAGAGTAAAAATAATTACCGCTTTGTGTGATCGAAGGTTGGGTATAGGTGCAGATGGTTTGATGCTAGTTGAAAAGAATAAAGCTCAGAAGCTCAAAATATTTTTTTTTAATAGTGATGGCAAGGCGGGTAGTCTTTGTGGAAATGGGAGTAGATGTGCGCTAAGTTTTGCTATATATTTAGGGTTTATAAATTCAGGTTCAGTTGACTTTTTCTTTTGGGACAATATGTATCAGGCTAAGATCGGAGATGATGGTGTGAAAATCAAAATGAAAGATATTAACATAAGGGAAAACACTGAGTTTGGTTTTTTTACAGATACTGGTTCACCTCATCTGATTAAAGAACTTGACCATTCATCATTGAATAAAGATATATTGCTAAAGGAGGCTTTGTACTTAAGGCATCATCCTTTTTTTCAAAAAAGGGGAGGAACAAATATTAATTTTATAAAACTACAGCCAACAAATAAATACCAATGTCAAGTGCTTACTTTTGAAAGGGGAGTAGAGGACTTTACCTTTGCCTGCGGAACAGGCGCGGTTGCTATAGCTGGTTATTTGGCATGGAAATCCCAATCTGGAGGAGTATATGAAATTATTTCAGAAGGTGGCACTTTGGAAGTTGAAATTGGTGGGTATTTGGAAAATCTTCTTGCTGATGTATGGCTGAGTGGTCCGGTAAAATTTGTTTTTGAAGGTCAATTGGATTTATTTTCCTTTTTAGGGAGGTAAAATAGGCTTTCTAAATTTAAGATTGTTGAAAAATCTCCTTAAGTAATCTTTGCAGTTCATCATCAGAATGTACGTGTACTTCTCGTGCTTTGGATCCTTCGCTTGGTCCGACGATGCCAAATGCTTCCAATTGATCCATTATCCTTCCGGCGCGATTAAATCCGAGTTTTAATTTGCGCTGAATCATTGAGGTCGAACCGCTTTGCGCCGATACCACCAAAGACGCAGCATCGCTGAACATTTCATCTAAATCGGCAATGGAAATACCTCCAGGACCTGCTGATTCCTCAGTACTGAATTCCGGCAAGAGATAAGGTTCGGGGTAGCCTTGTTGATCTGCTATAAAATCCAACACCTTTTCAACTTCCGGAGTGTCAACAAAAGCACATTGTAGCCGGATAATATTACCACTAACAGATAGCAACATATCCCCACGGCCGATTAACTGATCTGCACCACCGCCATCTAATATTGTTCTAGAGTCTATTTTAGAGGTAACCTTATAGGCAACTCGGGCGGGGAAGTTGGCTTTGATTATACCGGTAATGATATTTACCGATGGGCGCTGTGTTGCTATAACGAGATGTATCCCAACCGCTCGCGCCAATTGAGCCAATCTAGCTATAGGCATCTCAATATCCTTTCCTGCAGTCATTATTAAATCTGCAAACTCATCAATAACCAGCACAATAAAAGGCAGATATTTATGTCCCTTTAATGGATTGAGTTGTCGATCAACAAACTTTTTGTTGTATTCCCTAATGTTTCTGGCTCTACCCCTTTTAAGTAAATCGTATCGTTGATCCATTTCGATACATAACGAATTTAATGTTTCTATAACTTTAGTAGTGTCTGTGATGATGGGTTCATGTTGGCCGGGCATCATAGCAAGAAAATGGTTTTCTAGTCCACCATAAGGGAATAATTCCACTTTTTTGGGATCGATCAGGACGAGCTTCACTTTTGATGGATGATTGTGATAGAGCAAACTGATTAAAATGGCATTAATACCTACTGACTTACCCTGACCAGTGGCACCGGCCATCAGTAAATGCGGCATTTTTGCTAAGTCAGCAATAAAAACCTCATTGGATATGGTTTTCCCTAGGGCGATGGGTAATGCCATGTTGGTTGAGGCAAACTTTTCGTGTTGTATTATTTCTTTGAGAGATACGATTTGCTTTTTCTTGTTGGGTACTTCAATTCCGATAGTTCCCTTGCCGGGTATAGGGGCAATAATTCTAATCCCCAGAGCTGCCAATGAGAGCGCGATATCGTCTTCAAGATTTTTGATTTTAGATATTCTTACTCCTGGCGCCGGAACAATTTCATACAGCGTTACCGTCGGTCCAATTGTTGCCCTGATTTTAGTTATGTCAATATTGTAGTTGGAAAGGGTGCGAATGATCTGATTTTTATTCTCTTCGAGTTCTTCGCGGTTGATAGAAACCTTTCCTGAATCGTGCGATGCCAATAGTTCTAAGACAGGTTTTTGATAATTTGATAATTCAAGTGAAGGATCATAAGCCTCCTGATCCCCATTCTTATCCTCTGTGGCAATATCCATCTCCGGATTTATATTACCTTGCTTATTGATCTCTATTTCAGTAGAGTTGTCCTCCTCTGTATGGCTTTTTTTATCTAAGGTTTTTACTTCTTCAAAATCGTTCTCATGGGTCTCATGTGCAGGTTTCTCCTCTCTTATGCTTAATTCCGACTCTATAGTTTCAACTTCTGTAGTATCCTCCATTTTAACCTCAGTATAGGTATATTCTGAGTTTATTTCAGCATTAGTTGGAAAGGTGTTTTCGTCTTCGAACTCATTATCTGCATTTTGTTTTTTACCCATACTACTGAGAAAACCAGGTAGCTTAAATGAGGGTAATCTTTCAAAACCCTTTATTTCCCGAAGGTTGATATTAAAAAGAAGGATGACATATGTGGCAGTTAGAAAAAGTAATAAAATAACTGTACCCACTCTTCCGATAAAGTCAGAAATCCAGATTTGAATAGATTGTCCAATACCTCCGCCCCATGGAAAATCGCTTTCAGTTGAGAAAAAGTCAAATATTACTGCGAGTAATACAAGCGTATATAAGCTGTAAAGTGTATTCGTGAATAATCGGGATGCAGACCCTCCAAAAGTCAATAGCTCTCCAAACTTAAAAATAATGAAAGGAATAACTAATGATGACAAACCAAAACCGTAAAAGAAAAAATAATTTGATAGAAATGCCCCCAATCTACCCATCCAGTTTTTGGCCTGTTGATCACTGTCCATCAAGAAGTCACCATTCAAAATACCTACAAGCGCAAAATCTTCTTTCCAAGTAAAAATGTATGAAATAAGTGCAATGGCTAAATACAACGAAACTGCTATGATAAAAAGCCCAAGGATACCTCTTATCGATTGGTTCTTAGAAAAAACTGAAAAAAAGTTTTTAGATTTCTTTTTTCTTCCTCTTCTTGCCATTGTCTGAGTTGAATTCAATTACAAAAGTAATAAAAATCTATTATGTACCACCCACAAATCAAATTATTTATACATAATGTAAAAAAATAATAGGTGAGTCCACTTTATTTTTAAGAGAGGATTTAAAAACGAAATTGGGTTTTAGACTACAATCCTTTATTGTCATCGAATACGTCCGGAGGAAAATAATAGGTTTGTTCACCTAGTTCTAGCTCAGAGTCCCATTCTTTTTTTCTTTGTTCAAGTTCTTCTTGTTCCAAGTCAGACCTGTAGATAAAAGCTACGAGTATGCCTACGATACCTCCCAAAAGGTGACTTTCCCAGGAAATACCTTCTTCTCCCGGTACAATACCCAAAAAATAACCGCTATATAGCACGGTAACAACAAGTGCAAGAACAATGGATTTTATATTCCTACGGAATATACCCGACCAGAAGATAAAAGCTACCAAACCGTATATCACTCCGGATGCACCAATATGAAAGCTTGAACGTGCAAATATCCAGACTAATAATCCGGTCATTAAATAGATTAATACAAAGCTCTGCACAGCAATTTTTCTGTAAAAGAAGAACAGCATAAAGGTCAATAGTAGAAATGGGATCGAATTAGAAAAAAGATGAAGAAAATCCCCATGAATAAAAGGAGCAGAAATAACCCCCATCAAACCAGATGTAGTTCTAGGATATATTCCCAACCAATGAAGTGATATCCCGGTAATCCAACTAAATAAGTGAATTATCCATATGGTCAGGACAAAGTAAAGGGGAAATCTAACCGCTGAAAGAAATTTATGTTTAATGCTGGCTTCTGTCACAATTTGAAGTTTTTCAATAGAAGTCAAACAAGCCCAAAGGGAATTAGTTTGGACGTAGGACGCAATTGATCTTACTTATATCTACGGTAAACCAACTGAATAAAGTTTTTTGCTTTTTTGGATTTATCCGGAGCTGTCCACTCAAAGGAACCTGCCACCTCACTGGCGAGAAAATTCTTAGCCTCATCAAAATTTTGGAAGGCATTTAATCTGCTTAGCGTGGATCTGAACACATTGTCATCTCCTCCAAAAAGTTCATTTTTCACAAATATTTTCTCATTTACCCCCATAGCTTTGTTTAAATCACTAATAGGTAATTGACTTAGTTTTTCGGAAATTTCATTTGCCTTTTTAATAGAAAAAAGTTCAAGTAATTCCGGATTGGTAGTGCTTTTAGCTACTTTTACTGCAGTAGCATCAACAATTTTTTCAGTATTTACCTCTTCTATTTTAGGAACTGATTCTGCAACAGATTCTTTAGGTGTTTTTTCACTTTTCTTAGTTGCAGATTGGGGTGAAGGATTAGGCGAAGTCTTTTCGATAACAGCTTCAACAGCAACAGCTTCTTCAGATATTTTATCAGAAATAACTTTCTCAGCCTTTCTTTCTTGCTCACTATATTGCTGAATAATAACCTCTTCTTTAATTTCTTGTTTTGGTTGTGACTCAGGTTGAACCCGGATTTTGCTGACTGGGGTTGTTGGTGCACTTGATGACTGAACTTGTGTTCTTTGAGGTTTTACAGCTCCATTTGTAGGCTCTGCAATGGCCTCATAAAATTCTCTTGTATAGCTCATGATCAAGTCCCTCTCAAGACGAGATACATGACTATCTCCAGGTTCAAAAGTATCAATGAGTCTATTGATCTTCTCTAATTTCTTTTTTGCTAATTGAATATTCATACTAAAGATTTTTATTGGACTGTGCTTTATTAATGGAGCTGCAAAGGTCTAAACTTATTATAAAAAAAACAAATATGTAAGGCATTAATAATAGCTTAACGTCTGATAATGGTTTGAATTTCATTTTTTCAGTTTGTTTTTTAAAATTAATGGTTCGGTCCACTAAGTTATTATCTTACTATTTTGAATTTTAATTTCAATGGATTTTTTTGCACCATGTCTCAACGAAAGGGGTTGTAGCTTTAACGTATAAACTTTTTGAATCAGATCTATGGAAATTTTATATTTTTTTCTTTCCAAGCTCGTAAAATATGCGAAATTTGCCTCATGTTTTTGGAAGCTAATGTAAAGTTACAACCTGCCGGTTGGATTGAAATAGTTTGCGGTTCAATGTTTTCAGGAAAAACAGAGGAACTCCTCCGGCGATTAAAAAGAGCCTATTATGCTCGTCAGCATTATGTGCTATTTAAACCTGAGAAGGAAACACGCTATTCTGAAAGGGCTGTGGTGTCACACGATGAAAACTCTATGGAATGTATTGTGTTAGGCTCTCCAGATGACATCCTTAAGTATACCGATGGCATCGAAGTTATTGGAATAGATGAAGCTCAGTTTTTTGACCAGGGTCTCGTTCGTGTTTGTTCTGAGCTCGCCAATGCCGGTAAAAGGGTTATTGTTGCAGGTCTCGATATGGATTACCTAGGCAGACCTTTTGGTCCAATACCTGAACTGTTGGCTATTGCAGAATTTGTAACTAAGGTACATGCTGTATGTCCTCATTGCGGAAACCTAGCTTCTCATTCATACAGATTTGCCAAAAGTGAGGAAACCATTCTTTTAGGAGCTACTGATTCATATGAACCAAGATGTAGAAAGTGTTTTGGTCTCGGTGAAAAACTAAAGCCCAAATAAAGCCCCATTTACAAAACCTTTTCATCTTTAATAATTTATTAAACAATGACATTCCTTTTGTCACGTTCTCAACAAAAAATATCCTAAAACATGAAACAGTATTTGCTTAGCTTTTTCTTAGTACTTTATAGTTTCTCCCTTTTTGCGGGTATGATATTGATACCAATGGATCCCAATCAGAAGAACCACCTCAAGGCCTATGGGGTGACCTACTGGGTACTTTCTCAAGATGTGGAAGCTTATTGGTTATTGAATTATCGCGGTGGGAGTTT
The DNA here is from genome assembly GCA_007693915.1 of Saprospirales bacterium. GTDB lineage: Bacteria > Bacteroidota > Bacteroidia > Chitinophagales > Saprospiraceae > PWJY01. Next base: position 31,163 of record RECS01000132.1, read on the forward strand.
TGCATTCGTTCATACGCGAGCTTTCGAAAGAGAATGTATTTTAAGGGATGTATCTTATGAAGTTATATCGAATGCCCAATTCAACAGGATAAGGGAAGAAATCAGTAATCCCGCTGTGAATCAGGAAGTGATCAAATTAGAGGTGGCTCCACGGGTAGCTGTGTATACACCGGATTACAATCCATACGAGGATGGTATTCAGCCATGGGGAGATGCGGTTACCCAGGTTCTTGACTATGCAGAGATTCCTTATGATAAAGTTTATGATCGCGAGGTTTTAGATGGGAGGCTGGCCGATTATGATTGGTTGCACTTGCACCACGAAGATTTTACCGGGCAATATGGGAAGTTTTATCGGGCCTATCACGCGCATACCTGGTATCGTAATCATGTTGCTTCATTGGAGAACCTTGCAGCTGAGCTGGGCTTTGGAAAAGTTACTCATCTGAAGTCTGCTGTGGTAGAAAGAATTAGAGAATATGTTGCAGGGGGTGGATTTATGTTTGCGATGTGTTCCGCTACGGACACCTATGATATTGCCCTCGCTGCAAAAGGAATTGATATAGCCGCAGAAATATATGACGGTGATCCGGCAGATCCCAACGCCAATGAAAAGCTAGACTTTACGCGAACTTTTGCATTCAGGGATTTTCAATTGGAAATGGATCCTTTGGTGTATAGGTATTCTAATATTGACCCCAAAACAAGACAAGTGTCTCCATCGATGGATTACTTTACGCTCTTCGACTTTTCAGCTAAATGGGATCCGGTTCCAACCATGCTCACCCAAAATCATACCAGAACGGTAAAGGGTTTTATGGGACAGACCACCTCTTTTCAGTTGAATTTAATTAAACCCACTGTTGTGGTGATGGGTAAAAATGAAGGCCTGAATGAAGCCCGATACATTCATGGGACTTTTGGTGATGGCTTCTGGTCCTTCTATGGAGGACATGACCCGGAGGATTATACACATAGGGTAGGAGATCCTGAAGTGGATTTAAATTTGCACCCCAATTCACCGGGATACAGACTAATACTAAATAACATTCTTTTTCCTGCTGCCAGAAAAAAGGAGAGAAAAACCTAACCTTCTACCAACTATAGGATATACCCGTTCGGAAATTAAATATAAATTTCGTTATCGGTACTATGGGGCGTTGGTCATAACTAAAGTCAAAAGTATTGGTAAATGAAAACCGATCACTTATTTTGGAATTGAGGTTGAAATTTCCACTCAGCCTGTTCCTGAGTTTTTTAATTTCACTGTCATATCCTGTCTGAAAATAAGCAATCGCATTAAAATCGAGGAATTCATTCACACTCAATCTATAAGAAAGGTAATTGGTGGACTTAAAGAGGTTCGTTTCCACTATGTTTTTCTCTTGAGGATGTTTCCATCTTTCCCATTCGTAAAGTATACCAAGCCCGGCATATATTAGAGCGCGGTCTGTTGAAAGAACTTTTTGACGAAGTCCACCTCCAAGGAGAATCCTCGGGTCTAATCCCCTAAAGTTATCATACGAAGCCTGAGTAAAAGCCTCAAAACTCGAGTTGTTATGGCTAAAGAAATGACCTCTAATATGAACGTACCCAAAGTTGAGGAAGGGATTCTCATTGATTTTGAGATAGTCTATCTGACCAATTGCTGTATAAGTGTGGTTTTCTGAAAAATAAATAGCATTAATTCTTCCATTGTATCCAAATAGGTCTACCGGCGAATCTTCGGCTGCACTGCGGTTGTAAATGCTTAAACCCATAGTGGCTTTCATCAAAAAGTTTTTTTCCTCTTCTTGCTCTAATCTGTACCTTTCTATGTTTAATATCTGTGCACTTATTTCCGTGCTTGCGATAAGTACAGCAAGTAATACTGTTAGTACTGAAATTGATTTTGCTCCCATTTCTGCGGTTGGTATTTTTTTGATAGGACAAAATTAAAGATTTTTGTAATATTTACTCATAAAGGGAATCAAGTTAAATTAGCTTGCAGCTGACTAATTGGCTTTGGGTCTATAGCTTTATTCGTCTCTAGCTTTTAGATACTGTCTCTAGACTTATCGTAAACTTAGTTGAAAGTTTTTTGCGAATCAATATTCGCATCAATAAATTACTGAAAGTTTGAAATTCCATAATAATTGATTTATTTATAGAATATTAAACTTGTTAGGCTGCCAGAAACCCGAAACTAGAAGCCAATAGCCAACTTATACAATTTTTTTCAATTTTTCCTATTAAGTATATTGAATCAAAAAAGCCAAAAAAAGTGTATCTATTTCTGGACTACCTTTTTATAGTCTTTCACAGTCTGCTGATTTTATTTAATGTTTTTGGTTGGCTTTTTCCTGCCCTTCGGTTTTGGAACTTTATTACTTTGCTAATGACTGGTGGTTCCTGGTTTATTTTAGGGATCTTTTACGGAATTGGTTATTGTCCGCTAACTGATTGGCATTATATGGTATTGAGGGAGCTAGGTGAAACCGGAATGCCACCCTCATATATTCAATATATATTGGACCGTTTGCTAGGCATTCAGATTACACCTTTACAGGCTGATACAGTAACCGTCGGTGTCTTTTTTTTGGCTCTGATGGCTTCTTTATATGTAAATATTAATGCCTATAGAAGAAGGCGAGAATTAAACTAATGTATGCCTATTCAATTTTCGTGATTGAATAAATATGGCGTTTAGCTTCTAGTTCTATACTGATGTGATAAATTCCTGAGGGAAAATCTGCTATATTGATTTTTTTAAAGTTGGAACTTGCGGTAAGCTGAATAGTTTTCATCAATTCACCCTTATTGTTGTGTATTTGAAGACCTGTACTTTTGTCCATAGGTATATTCCACTGAAGAACGATTACTTCTTTTGCAGGATTTGGGAACACAATCATATTGAAATTTCCATCAAAATCTGACACTGATGTAGCATCCAAAAGGTAACATTTTTCGATTTCGCAACCATTTTGATCAGAAATAGTGAGGCAATACAATCCTGCAATTAACTGATCAATGTTAGACTGTGTATCTCCGGTGGACCACAAATAACTGTAAGGTGGTGTTCCTCCTGTTATACTCGTAATTATGTTGCCGTTATTTTCAGAATCATCAGGGTAAGTTGGAAAGAATTCCAGGACGAGACTGTCAGGTTCACTGATAACCCAAGGTCCGAATTCCTCTTCTTTTCCTGTAATTGTACTAATAGTCAGATAATATAAGCCGGATGACAGATCGCTTATATCAGTTCCCTCGCCTTTATTGCTCCAATTTAGGACCGGGTTGGACGCCCCATCGAGTAGTTTTATAGAAATATTTCCATCTAAATTGCCATGACAACTGATATCTTCTTTTTCAGCTTCAACAAATGGCATGCTGTTAATTACCTCAATTTCTTGACAAACTTTATCTTTATAACAAGAATTAAATGCTTGTAAACATATATCAAGTACTCCTGAGGAATCGAAAAGGTAAACCGGAGACGGGAGGCTGTCTGTTGTACCATCGCCAAAATTCCAGAGAAAGTGAGTAGCTCCCGATGAGTTGTTTTCCAATGTGAGTAGATCGTAAAATAATTCATATTCAAAATCACTTGTCGGCAGTAAATCACCTAAATGAGCTTCAAAAGTAGAACTAATACCCGGACTCAAATGATAAAAAGTTCCACTAGCCGTAGTTCTTAATTCAGAACTCCTAACTTTATATTCAAATTCTCCGGGTGGAGGACAAATTTTTAGAAAAAAAGTATCTGTTATTTTATCTTCCTTAATTAGAGTGTATGATTGATCACCTTTCTGACGGGAGTAAAGGTAATACCCCTCAGACGCTGAGACTGACGTCCAGGATATTTTGAGGGTGTCATTTACTTGTGAGATATGAATATCTTCTGGTGGTCGCGACACATACATAGTTAGCGTAGGGTCACCCATCAATGCCATATGGACACCTCTTGGAAAGAATCCGGTTTGATAAATACTATTGTTGTTTTTAGATTTTAAAACTGAATAACCAATAGGTTTACCCATCCCCATATGATGGAATTGCCAATTGGGTCTTCCTGCCCATACGTTTGTCAGGACGGTTCCCGAAGCGAGAGCTGCACGCAGTAGATTGTTTGTATAGCCCCAATCGCCGAAATAAGAACCGAAAAGTATGGTAAAAACGGATTGAATAGAATCTGTGCTCAGATTTGATGTACTAATTATACCTCCGGCATTGGATGGATTGCCAGGACCTGCACCATAACTCCAAAGGTAAGATTCATTTCGGAGAGTAGATCTATAGGGTAAGACGTGTACACTATCTATTCCGAACATTACAGAAAAATTTTTATGACCATTTTGACCAAAGCCTTCACTGATTCCCCCGAAGTTATTGTGTACCAGCCCCCTTTCAATAGATGAAATTCGACCACTTCGCCAAAGGTGATTTTTATCTAAATAATTTCTAAGTAATTCCTCATCAGATTTATCAAATGCAGGTAAGTCATGAAAGTCAACTCTGCCAACAGCCTTTTGTAAAAGTCCGGGAAAGGTACTTTGGTCAAATTTTCCATCACCGGGAACATTGTGATTTCTGGGGTCCGAGGCAACTGTAATATTTACAGTTTGATCTGTCCAGTTCCCTGTCATGCTGCCATAATAGCCATCAGCAGGCCATGCCCCTTGATGGTCTGGGTGTCCATCGGGGAAAATATTCCCTGAATAGGGTATTGGTATTCTCCCCAGAAGCAACAGACTGTAAAAACTTTCATTAGGGTGTTCATTGTAGATATTTATTATCCTGTCACGGAGCTCAGGTGGACTGTCGTGTTCTGAACAATAAAGGGTGAGAACTTTCCAACCCTCGTTTTCCATGTCATTTATCAATCGATTTATTTCTAATTCCAGACTTAGTTTGAAGGAACTGTCAATTGCCAAAATACACATTCCTCTATAATGTTTAGGAGGCAAATGAATCCCACTGTAAATATACCCATTGCTATTTAACCCTGATAAGACTTTTTCAATTCTATATTCGTATAAAACACCAGCTTCAACATTGGTGTCTTTCCAGCTCAATGAATCGGGTGGCAATGTCGCGAGAGTGAATCCCCAGAAAGTAGATGAAGGTAATTTTCTATAGATATTGTACGATTGTGCGTTGTCGTCTTTAGTCCATTTTAATTGAATGAAGGATTCTGTTTTATTGATTGATGCTTCAATTATTACTGATTGATCCAGATCGTGAATTACTTGAGAGTGGATGAAAAATGGCATCAAGAGAAAGAATATATTAATGGAAAAAGTCTTCATATAATTGTTTTTGCTAAGATATATAAATTTTTAATCTGGAATAGGTTTTTTATTGAGTATTTCATTGAATTTATGCTCCAAATGTTAAATTTCTGCCTATTAACAAAAATTTTTTGTAAGGATTTGTTTTTCATGAATAAATTCCATATTTTTACTCATATTTTTAAGTTTACCTAAATCTGAAAATGACTTTTCATGTCCAAAGCAATCCATTATCTATGAAAATAGCTACACTTCTTACATTCGTAATTTTTATTATTTCTGTTTATTCCCCTCTGAATGGCTACACTCCTCCCGGTTTTGGTAATGAGGGTGATGAAGAACCACCAGCAACTTTTAGATCCGATTGTGCACCGGCAAAAGGCCAAAAGGATTTGGCTATTAACCGTGTAAGAGCAAGGATATTGACGGGAGGTGACAAATGGTGGAATTTGAATAATGCAAGGTATGTAGTTCCTACACCGACTTCAGGACAACCGGAAGTATCATCTATTTTTGCCGCAGGATTATGGCTTGGTGGATTTGATGAGGAAGGCAATCTTAAATTAGCAGCACAAACGTATAGAGCCCACGGTAGGAGTGATTGGTGGCCCGGTCCGCTTAACGAAGATGGATTTACTGATTCTAACCAGTGTAATGATTGGGATATAGTTTTTAGAGTAACCGAAGAAGATGTTAGAAAACAACGAAAAAATATTCAACAATACAGTCAGCTTGGTTTGCCTATTCCTAAAGAATTGGTTCCTGAGAATATTCTTTATTGGCCTGCTGAGGGCAACCCGTTTTTTAGTGAAAAATATGGTTTTAGTTTGCCCAATAGAGATATTGGTCTTGCACCGTTTTTCGATTTGAACGATGATGGTTTGTATAATCCTGTAGATGGTGATTTTCCTGTTCTTGGTTTAGAAAATTGTTTGCTTTCTGTTGACACCCGAATTCCTGATGAAATGCTTTTTTGGATTTTCAATGATGCCGGTGGAATTCATACCAATTCAGGAGGTGATTTATTAAATGTAGAATTTAGAGCTCAGGCATTTGCTTTTGACGCTGGGGACGAATTAGATCACATGACTTTTTATCGTTATCAGATAGTCAATAGGGGGCATGGTCTTATTGATAGTACCTATATTGGGCTTTGGATAGATTTTGATCTTGGTTGTCCTTTTAATGACTACATTGGCAGTTATCCAGATCTCGACCTAGCTTTTGCTTACAATATGGATGAATTTGGTGGACTTAATCAAGGGTGTGAATGTGGTAGCATTCCGACCTATTGTGATCATATTCCGGCTATTGGTGTAAACTTATTGAGAGGTCCTTTAAATGATCAAGGTGAATATTTAGGGATGAATCATTTTATGTTATATAATAACAGGACAAATTATGCGGGCCCAATTTCTACCACAGACCCTACTAATGCGACAGAATATTATCGATATCTCACTGGTCACTTTAGGGACGGACGTCCTTTAACAATTGGTGGAGATGGATATCGACCTGCAGGAGGAACTAAAACTAATTTTGCCTTCCCCGGTAATCCTTCTGATCCTGATGCTTGGACAATGTGTTCTGAAGATCTCGGACCAGGTGACCGCAGATCACTTATATCCACGGGACCATTAAAATTTTACCCCGGATCAATAAATGAAATTATTTACGGGGTTCCCTTTGTCCTTGATGTGGACTATCCCTGCCCCGATTTGACGAGACTTTTTGAGGTTACTAAAAAAACACGTACGCTATTCGACCAATGCTTCCAATTGGGTTTGAGGGGCCCTGATGCACCGGAGATGGTTGTCAGTCGCACGAACGATGCTTTTTCTGTTGTGCTTAAAAATGATTTCCCAGGATCTAATAACCGAAATCAGGATTATAGAGAAAAAGCCACTTTTATTCCTGATGATGCTCAGGATCATTATTACGAATTTGAGGGTTATATTGTCTATCAACTGCGCAGTGGTGATTTACCTCTGACGCATAAGACCTTCAACAATCCCGACCTTGCCATCCCCGTATTTCAGTCTGATTTAGAAAATGATGTGGATATCATATACAATTGGACGCGTTATGAAAATCCATCCTACTATCTGGCGAGACCGATATTTATTCCTGAACTGATGGTAGATGGAGCTAATACAGGGATTGAAAGCAATTTTGTCATAGATCGGGATATGTTTGATCAGTCAGGTGATGGTCTCCTGCACGCAGGTCAGGATT